>NZ_JBSFFY010000063.1:0-35274 GCF_053596315.1 Streptomyces sp. NPDC001732 | reverse complement strand
TCCGCATACTGGATGTATTCGGACGTTCCGACAACGCAGCGAGGTGCTGTAGCTGTCGTCGCGCGCCCGCCGGGGATTACGGGACAGCCCTTAGGCCGATGCCCAGGGGACGGGCGGATGAGCAGGTCAGGTGTGTGGTCCAGCGGCCGCCGCGGATCACGACCGGCGGGTGGGGGCCGTGGCTGATCCGGGTCGGCAGCCCCGTCTGGGTGTCGAGGGTGACCAGGACGGCGGTGGCGTACGAGCGGTCGGACTGGTCCAGGAGGGTGCGTTCGATGCCCTCCCCGGTCTCGATCAGCCCGGCGCCGCGCCGGTGGTGGCTGCGGCAGGTGGCCACCGCGAGGTTGGCAGTGAGTCCGGCGGCGGTGCCGTGGCCCTGCCCCGCGAACGGCTGGCGGTCTTCTGCGACGAGCTCCTCGCCGGCCTGGCCCATGGCGGTAACGACGACATCCCCCCTCCTCTCGGTCCGCCTCCCGCCCCGCGACCTGAAACTCCCGGCCGAGGAGCGGCCCTGACGCCGCGGGGCCCGACCGGATCTGATGCGTTCGACAGGGCATGACGATTCGTCGGTGCGCGCTGACGAGCGGACGACGGGGGTCACCTTGCGGGCCTTGAGGGGGCCGGGCCGGCTGCGACGCGGCGGTTGTTGCACCCGCCCCCGATACGCATCTCTCCGTCTACGCGGCGGGGGTGAGTTCGGCGCGGCCGAACAGCAGGGCGTAGCCGGTGGGGAGCTGGCCCAGGATGCGGGTGATGAGGTCGGGGCCGGCGTGGGCGACGACGGCGGAGAAGACGGATCCGGTGTCCCAGCGGGTGGTGGCCAGGGAGGCGCCGGTGCGGGCAGCGAGGTCCTTGACGAAGGCCCAGCCGGTCAGGGGCCGGGTGTCGGGTATCTGCGCGGTGAGGACGCGGGCGGCCTCCAGGGGCAGACAGGCGGCGAGATCGACGCGTTCGTCGCCGGTCAGCTGACGCCCCAGCCCCGCGAGGACCAGGCGGACGGCTTCGTCGGCCCGCTCGCGGGTGGGGTAGGCGCCTTCGTAACGGACCTTCTCCAGCATCTGCTCGTACGCCGTCCCGTACGACTGCTGGTGCTCAAGTGGTACGCGCGCATCGGAGATCACTGCGGTGCATGCCTTTCGTGGAGCCGGGTTGGGTGGGGTGGTGCCGGGGGTGCGGCACCACCCGTCATGGTCAGGTGGGCTGGGGGCGGCCGAAGAGGAGGTCGTAGCCGGCGGGGAGCTGGAGCAGGATCTGCCCCAGCAGGTCGTCGCCGGCCGCGTCGGCGACGGTGGACAGCACGGCACCGACGTCCCAGGCCGCGGTCTGCTCGGTGGCGCCCTCGATCCAGGCGGCGGTCGCCCGGACGAACCGCTCCGGGGAGAGCGGTTCGGCGCCCTGCAGTGGGTTGAGCAGGATCAGGGCGAAGCCCTCCGGCAGGCGCGCCGCGAGATGGGCGCGGACGTCACCGACCAGATGCGCGCCGAGCAGGGCGAGCACCACGCGGGCCGCGCGCTCGGCTTCCTTTGCAGTGCCGTATTCGCCGCGTTCCTTCACGTGATCGAGAAACGCTTCACGTCGCAGAGTCATCTCGGCCGCCACTTCTTCCTCTTCAGGGGTGCCCCTGGGGTGCGGAGGGCGGGGTGAGAGGGGGCTCAGGTGCCCGTCCTCCGCACTCGTCCGGCCGGTGGTCAGCCGGAGATCTCCTTGTGGCCGGAACCGACGCCGATGGAGATCTTGCGGGGCTTGGCGCGCTCGGCGATCGGGATGCGCAGGGTGAGCACGCCCGCGTCGTAATCGGCCTGGATGTGCTCGGTGTCGAGGGTGTCGGCGAGCACGATCTGGCGGGAGAAGACGCCCAGCGGCCGCTCGGACAGCTCCATCTGCACGTCATCGGTCTTCGCCACCGGCCGGCGTTCGGCCTTGACGGTGAGCATGTTCCGCTCGACGTCGATGTCGATCGCGTCGGCGCTGACGCCGGGAAGGTCGAAGGCCACCACGTACTCGTCGCCCTCGCGGTAGGCGTCCATCGGCATCGCCGACGGGCGGGACCAGGTGCCCGGGCCCATCAGCTGCTGCGCCAGCCGGTCCAGCTCACGGAAGGGGTCAGTGCGCATCAACATCGTGAAAACACCTCCAGCAGGTTCAGGCAGTTGCTGCCAATGCGCTTCACTGACACCGTTGTAACATGTCATCCAATGGATGACAAACACGATGTCGTCGACAGGATGACAAACCCAGGGAGACGACCGTGACCGCAGCCGAGCAACCGCCCGCGACCAGCACGAACGCCCACAGCCCGGCGTCGTTCCTCGCCGCCGCGGCGGCCCTCAGCGCCATAGACGACGCGCTACGGGACGCCCAGCAGGGCTCTCCGGACACCCCCGGAGGCCCCGGTCCCGGCCCGGAGCAGGCGCTGGCCTCCCTGATGCTGCTGCGGCAGGTGCGCGAGCGGCTCGCCGGATGGGAGACCGGCCTGATCGAAACCGCCCGCGACGCGGGCGCCAGCTGGGCGGACCTCGCCCATCCCCTCGGCGTCGCCAGCCGCCAGGCAGCCGAACGCCGCTATCTGCGCGGCCGCCCCGGCCCCTCCGGGACCACCGGCGAGCAACGCGTGACGGCCACCCGCCAGGCTCGGGCCGCCGAACGCACCACCGCCACCTGGGCCCGCACCAACGCCGCCGACCTGCGCCGCCTCGCCGGACAGATCACCGCCCTCACCGACCTCCCCGCCGCCGCCCGCCGCCCGCTCGACAGGCTCCACGCAGCCCTCGCCCACGACGACCCCGCCGACCTCATCGCCCCCCTGGCCGCCACCCGCCCCCACCTGGCCGCCGCCCACCCCGACCTCGCCGCCCGGCTCGACACCCTCACACCCCCCTGAACTCACCCGTTGCCCATCGAGGGCCGCCTCGCGCCCAAGGCCCGCCACCACCGCGTCCTCGGCGACATCCACTGACCCCACGCCGACACCGCGGCCGCCATCGCCGCCTTCGAAGCCGGCCGTGCCGAAGCCGAGCAACACGGCTACCTGGCGCGGCCTGGTCCAGGCCCGACAGGAACACCTGCACACCCATAACCGATCCCACGCATGCGGCGGCCCCGACCAGGAAAAACCCGGTCGGGGCCGCCGCACGTACAGGGAAAGGTCCGGGCACGGGGGCCGGGAATGGTTCAGTCGGCGTCCGGGCGCCGGTGCGCCCCCGGTGAGGGCTCCTCCGGTTCCGGCCCGCTGTGCTCCAAGGCGGGGTATGGACGGCTGGAAATCATCGCATTACCGGACCTGCGGAGTGGGGAGGTTCCGACCATCAATAACAGAAGGTGATCGGACAGATACATGAGGAAAGCGGACTTCGAGAATGCCCTGCAGAAGCTTCAGAAGGAGCTGGCCGAACAACTGGAGTCCCGGCTGAAGCCCGTGACGGACGGGCAGGAAGCGATACGCCAGCAGTACCTGAAGATCCTGGAAACCATCCAGGCAGGCACCTCCGGACTGCGTGAGGAGAACCGGGAACTGCGTCGCCGCCAGGAACGGCTGATCTCGGACATCACCGACACCCGGCAAAACGTGGCAACAGTCCGCACCGAGCTCGCCCAGGCATTGCGCGCTGCTCCTCCTCCCGCACCGCCGGAGAACACCGCCGCACCGGACGCCGAGACCCGCCCCCTGCCTGAACCCGCCGAATCCGAAGAGGAGCCCATGAACCACAGCGAGCCCGGCCCGGCCCCCCACGCCTCCGGCATCCGCCCCACCGGGGCCGGCCTCCAGAACGAAAACGGCCAGGACGTGCTGAAGCAGGCGGCGGCGGCCGCGTACCGCGGCACGGCACCCGCCGCGCAGTCCGGGCCGGTGATCCCCCAGCAGGCCCGTCGCCAGGAGCAGGCCGCCGCCGAGGGGCTCGCGCCGGAGGTGCAGCACGGTGTCCGGCTGATGAAGGCGGCCGGTGTTGCCCTGGCGGAGCTCGTGTGCCACCGCGACACGTGGGAGTACCTCACCGGCCTGAGCACCAACCAGACGCACTTCCGTACCCCGCCCAACGTCGACGACATCAAGGACGGGCGGGTACGTGTCGCCTTGTCCGGACGGTCGCTCATCGCGCTCCTGATCGCCCTGTGGGACACCCGGGACAAGGCCGAGTTCCTCACCGCCGACTGGGCCCTGGCAGCCACCGCATACGACCGGTTCGCCAACGAGCTCGACACCGTCGGCAGAGGAACCCAGCACACGGTGCGCATCACGCTCGACGACGGCGCACCTGTCGCGCAGCCCGAACTGGCCGGGGCCGCTACGGAGACGGGCACACCGGACATGTGACGGTGGCGGGGCGGTGGTGCCGACCACCGCCCCGCGGCTTCCCTGCCGGGGCGACTCGATCCGGTGTCGCCTTGTCGGGTCAGCAGTCCATGTACAGGTGCGCGCCGATGTCGCGCAGGGGGGCGCCGGTCGACGACCCGGACATGGGGCCGCCGTCGCGCCGGTGATGGGCCAGGACCTGGCGCACCACCTGCCGGGGCCGCTCCAACCCGTCCGTGCCGTAGTCGCCCAGGAGCTCGTCGACAACATCCCTTCCCTTTTCTCGTTACTTCACAGCGCGGCCGATGAGTTTGTGGCTCCCGGCCGGTCCAAGCTCGTGACCCCCAAGGAAAGGACACCGTCATGTCGGAGCTTCTCGTCGACTTCATCACCTCCCTCGACGGCCACGCATCGGGTGAGGGATGGCCCGGGTTCTGGGGCCTCGAAGGCCCGGAGTACCTCGCATGGCTCGGCGAGCAGCCCGAGGCCACCTACCTGATGGGAGCGAACACCTACCGCCTGATGTCGGGCTTCGCCGCAGGCGAGGTCCCGAGTGGCCAGGACGAGTTCAGGCCCGAGGAGGAGGCGTCCGTCGACGAGCTCACGCAAGCTTCCAAGGTGGTGTTCTCCTCCTCTCTCAAGGAGCCACTGGCATGGGCCAACTCCACGCTCGTCCGCGACGACGCCGTCGAGGCGGTCCGCGCCATGAAGTCGAGCGGCTCGGGGCTCCTCAGCACGATCGGCAGCCTCAGCCTGTGCCGGTCCCTGCTGCGAGCCGGACTCGTCGACCGCTTCCGGGTCGTGATGTTCCCGGTGATCACCGGGGCCACGGGTGAAGAACGCATCTACGACGGCTATCCGGACGTTGCCCTCGAGATGATCGAGCACCGCACCTTCGACGGCCGCATCCAGCTGGTCGAGTACAAGCCCCGCGTGCTCGAGCACCCGCCGCTCGGCGCCTCTGCGTGACGACGCCCCGTCCGCCGGCCCGGACGGCCGCCAGGCCGACGCCGGCGAGCGGCCAACGTCAGGGCGCCCGGCCTGCCTGGCCCCGAGCCGTCGCAGATCAGCCCATGTACACCCTCCCAGGCCGCAGGCTCCGCACCTGCTCACATGTCCGCCTTCGCCCCCCCTACTCCCCAAGTGCGTTTGCCCCAGGGGCGGGTCGCGGATCCTAAGCTTGGCGTTTATCGTCCGCGGTCGAACGTAGCGTCGAACTTGGTGTCGCTTTCGGCTGAGTGCCTGACGCGAGAGCGGCCTTCGCCTGCTCCTGTGCTCCGTCACAGAGGCACTTGACCAGCGCGAAGGCCGGAACAATGAGTCTGCTGCAGCGGGATGCGCTTGCCGAACTGTCGTGCTTCCGAACGGAGTTCTATGCCTGCCTGACCAAGAGATCCGACGCCTTGTTCGAGCTGAGTGACGCCTTGCTGTGCGCGGACGGCCCAGTGAGAACGTTGGTCGAGCTGTCCCTGGCGCCTGAGCATCAGCGTGGGCATGGTGCGCTGTACGGCAGGCATCTGGATGTGGCACGGCTGCGCCGGGCGCTGGCGGGTCTGCCGCTTCCCCGGACGGCGGAGGGGCGGCTGGGCCTGGCGCAGTTCGCCTTCGGCGGGCTGGCCGCCCCGCTCGTCGGACTCGGCGGCGCGGGCACGACCGTCCCGCTCGGCCTGGTCGCGGTCGTCGCAACCGGCCTCGCGACCGTGGTCCACCCCGTGACGATCCGCCGCCGCGCCCAGGCGCCCAGCCGCGAGGTCGCCCGGAACACGCCGTTCGACCGGGCGACGGCAAGCCTCTGACCCGACCGTTCCTCACGGGGCGGGTCCATAGCCGTCCCACTCCCTGAAAGAAGGATCGACGATCATGCAGTACACGCATCTGGGCCGCAGCGGGCTGAAGGTCGGCCGCCTCGCGCTGGGCACCACGAACTTCGGCAACGCGACCGAGGAAGCCGAAAGCTTCAGAATCATGGACGCGGCGGTGGGCGCGGGTATCAACCTGTTCGACACCGCCGATGTCTACGGCGGACCACAGACCCCTGACATGGCACAGGGCTACGGCCTGTCCGAGAAGATCATCGGCCGCTGGCTCGCCCAGGACGGCGGCCGCCGCGACAGGATCGTCCTGGCGACCAAGCTGTACCAGCCGATGGGTCTCGGCCCCAACGACAAGTACCTGTCCGCCTACAAGATCCGGCGGTCGGCGGAGGCCAGGCTGCGCCGGCTCCGGACCGACCACATCGACCTCTACCAGATGCACCACATCGACCGCTCCACCCCCTGGGAGGAGATCTGGCAGGCGATGGAACAGCTCGTCCGCGAGGGCAAAATCACCTACATCGGCAGCAGCAACTTCGCCGGCTGGCAGATCGCCACCGCCCAGAACGCCGCCACCGCCCGCAACTTCATGGGCCTGGTCTCCGAGCAGAGCCTCTACAACCTCACCGCCCGCACCGTCGAACTCGAAGTCGTCCCCGCCCTGCGTCACTACGGCATCGGCCTGATCCCGTGAAGCCCCTGGCCGGCGGCCTGCTCGGCGGCGTCCTCAAGAAGCTCCAGGACGGCCGCGGGACCACCACGCAGATGCAGCAGACCATCGAACGGCACCGGTCCCAACTGGAGGCGTACGAGACCCTGTGCGACGAGCTCGGCGAACAGGCCGCCGACGTCGCCCTGGCCTGGCTCCTGCACAACCCGGTCCTCACCGCCACCATCATCGGCCCCCGCACCATGGAACAGCTCGCCACCAGCCGACGCGCCCTGGACATCACCCTGTCCACCGGAACGCTGAACGGGCTCGACGAGATCTGGCCCGGCCCCGGCGGCGAAGCCCCCGAGGCATACGCCTGGTAACCACGCCCCGGTAATCCACACGCGGCACGGCCACGCCACCCCATCGCCGAGAGGCTCTTGCGAGCCAGGATCCGCCTGTCTCCAGCCCGGCCCGTCCCGTATCAGACGCACTCCCCCAGGAGCCGGCCATGACCACCTTCGCCCTCATCGGCGCCGGCCCCGGCCTGGGCGCTGCCGTCGCCCGCCGCTTCGGCCGCGAAGGCTTCGACATCGCCCTCATCTCCCGCAACCAGGACCACCTCGACGCCCTGGACGCCGAACTGCACCAGGACGGCGTCCACGCCCGCGGCTTCGCCGCCGACGTGGGCGACCACCAGGCCCTGACTGCGGACCTGGACGCCGCGACCGCCCCCCTCGGCCCCATCGAGGTCCTGCAGTACAGCCCGGTCCCGCACAAGGACTTCATGAAGCCCGTCCTCGATACCCGGCCCGAAGACCTGCACGGCCCCCTGACCTTCTCCCTGTTCGGCCCGATGACCGCCGTGGACCAGGCCTTGCCCGGCATGCGCGAACTGGGCCGCGGCACGGTGCTGTTCGTCAACGGCGGCAGCACGGTCCGCCCCCACCCCGAGCGGGCCGGCACCTCGATCGCCTTCGCAGCCGAAAGCGCCTACGCGGCCATGCTGCACGACGTCCTCCTCCCCGAGAACATCCACGTCGCCCAGCTGGTCGTCCCCGGTGCGATCGCCCCCGGCGACGAACACACCGACCCCGCCCTCCTCGCCGACATCCTGTGGACCCTGCACTACCAGCGCGGCGCCTTCCGCCACTACGCCTCGCCCATGGACGCCTGATGCCCCTCAGCCGGCCACGCGCCTACATCCCCTGGGCGACGGCCGCCGCCGTCCTGGCAGCAGGCTGCACCACCGGCTCGGCCCCCGGCGAGTCCATCCCCTCGGTCACCGCCACCACCCCCACCCCGAGGGCCTCTTCAGCTTCCGCGTCCGAAAGCGAGAACGCCGTGAACCTCCACCTGACCACCGAAACCGGCAGCTTCGCAGCCACCTTGAACGACAGCGCCGCCGCCCGTGATCTGGTCACCCTGCTCCCGCTCACGCTGGAGACAGAGGACTTCCACCAGAGCGAACGCATCGCCTACCCGCCCCGCAAACTCGACACCAGCGGCGCACCGAACGCCTCCCACCCCAAGGCCGGCGACCTCGCCTACTACACGCCCTGGGGCAACCTGGCCCTCTTCTACCGAGACGGCCAGCGCTCCCCGAGCCTGGACGTCCTCGGCCAGCTCACCGACCGCAAGGACGCCCAGCAACTCGCCACCGCCGACCGAATCACGATCGAGAACCTGCCCCGAACCGGGTCGGGACCAAGATCCCCGTCCCGGCATGCGAAAGGTGCTTCGCGGGCAAGATGCAGGTCCGCGGCACCCAGATGCCGGCAACGAAGGCTCAGAGCGTTCTGGAGATGGCCAAGCAATAGGCGATCGGATCCGTCACGATGCGGATCGGGGCCCGGACACGAATGCCGTCCGGGCCCCGACGCACGTCTCACCTCGCCCGAAGGACGCCTGGGTCCGAGCCGGTCATCTGCCCCGTCGCAGCCGCGGGTGCACACCGGGCCCGTTTCGTGCCGGGCGTCAACCGGCCGGGGCCGTACCGTAGCCGGCTCGCAGCCTCTGTGACCGGACTTGGACGGTGGCCGTACTCCCTTCGGGCCTGTTCGCAGAAGGCCACCGGCCCACTCCAGCCCGCTCACGGCGGGCGCAGCGGGCCAGGGCCACAGGCTGGGGGTTCTCCATCCGATCGAGTGCGGCCGGCCGCCCTTCTGTTTCGGTGTGTGCGCTCCTGTCCATGATCCGCCTGGCGCCCCGGCGGGCGTCCTGGTTGTCCGGACACAGAAGGAACGGAGCGGTTCATGACTACAGAAGGCGGAGAGCCCATCGCGTCGGTCACCGACGCGACTCTCGCCGACATCGCGGCCAACGGCATCTGGCGCGGCGCGAGCCTCGACATCAACCCGTCGGTGCTCGCGGTGGCCCGGGCCCTGCTCGCGGCCCTGCAGGGCACGGCCCCGGCCGGGGCGCTCCCCGAGGAGCTGCGGGAGCTGGTGGAGCGGGTCCTGCGGGAGGCCGGGGTCAGTTTCCCGCGCATTGCCGTGACGCAGGAGATCGGTCTCTCCGCGTTCGCGATCAAGCAGAAGGCCTCGGAGCCGCGCCCGGTCGTGATCGTGCCCGCCGGGTGGAACCCGTACGGCTGGATGCCGTTCATGGTCGGCTACCTCTCCCTGGCGGCGCGCGGCTATCACGTTCTGGCGTACACGCCCCGCGGGTTCGGCGAGCCGGGCGGGCCGTTCACGTCCGACGGGTTCATCGACGTCGCCGGACCGGAGGACTGGTCGGACGGTTCGGCGGTGATCGACCACGCGGAAGGACTGTTCGCGCCGAGCAGGGTCGGGTTCATGGGCCTGTCCTACGGCTCCGGGATCAGCCAGCTGGTCGCCGCGCACGACGAGAAGAACCGGGTCGCCGCAGTGGCCGCCCTGAGCACGTGGGGCAACCTGGCCACCAGCCTCTACGACAACGGCACCCGGCACGAGAAGGCCGTGGAGCTGCTGATCGGCTTCACCGGAGCCGAGAAGGGCAAGGAGAAGGAGAAGTTCGACGAGGCGACGTGGCGCATCCTCCAGAACTTCCAGGACGGGCAGGACATGGAGGAGGTGGTGGAGTGGGGCACCGTGCGGTCCCCGGAGACCTACGTGGACATCACCAACGCCCGGTCCATCCCGACCTTCTACTCGAACACCTGGCACGAGAGCCTGTTCCCCGCCGGTGAGGCGATCGCGACCTTCGAGAAGCTCACCGTTCCCAAGCACCTGAACCTGTGGATCGGCGACCACGGCGCCCCGGAAGGCGTCGGCATCACCGGCATGCCGAGCGGCACCCCGTTCTGGAGCTACCTGACACCGATGACGGAGACCTACGCCTGGCTCGACCACCACCTGCTCGGGAAGAGCAATGAGGTGCCCGACTGGCCGGTGGTCAACAGCCAGGTGATGTTCACCTACAAGACCAAACCGACCGGCATCGGCGGCGACCGGATCGTCGAGGCAGCGCGGCGCGAACCGCTCCGTTCCTGGTCCGAGGCCACCACCGGCACCGAGACCTGGTACCTGAGCGGCACCAACGGGGACGGCGGGGCCACCCTGTCCGACAAGCCGTCCGCGGGCTGGAGCCGGGCCTTCACCGCCGGGCACGAGACCACCGCCACCGCCATGGACGACATCATGGAGACCGGACAGAAGGAGTGGTTCGGCAACCCCAAGACCTACGACCCGGCCGGCTTCAAGCCGGACCAGCTCCTGGTCTGGTCCACCGAGGAACTGACGGGCGGACGCCGCATCCGCGGCGCCGCCAGGCTCCGGCTCACCGTCCGCATCGAGGAAGGCGACGCCGCGACCCTGGTCGCCTGCCTCTTCGACGTGGGCCCGGACGGCACCGCCCGGATCATCACCCACGAGCCCTTCACCACCACGGACCTGGACACCGGCACGGACCGGACCGTCGACTGGACCCTCCAGCCCGCCGCCTACGACCTCGCCGACGGCCACCGCCTCACCCTGGTCGTCAACAGCCGGGACCGCCTCTACTCCTTCACCGGCACGAAGAACGCCACCACCACCATCACCTCCCCGACCGGCCAGGAAGCCGTCCTGGAACTGCCGCTCGGCTGACCGGCACCCCGGACCCGACCGGGCGGGCACTCGTAGACCGAACCCGCCCGGTGGGTCATGCCCCACGACAGCTTCAGGCACTTCAGCAGCGCGGAGGCCACCCCCCAGCCACGGGCGTGGGGGGGTGCAAGTGGGCGGAGCGCTCGACGACACCCGCACACACGCCGACCGGAAATCTTCGCGGCGACGGGCCCGGCCGGCACATCTCCTCCGCCGCCCTCGCCCGGCGCCTGGCCGCCCACCACATCCCCATCCGGCCGGCCCGGTCCAGCTCGCCGAGGGCCTGCCGCCGGCCGTCCTCGCACCCCTGCTCGGACTTCATGCCGTCACCGCCGAGCACTGGCAGCGCCGCGCGGCCACCGACTGGACCGCCTACCTCGAAGCCCGTATGTCCACCCGGGACGGTGGCCCACCGGTGCTGGCTGTCGTCACCCGCGAGGCGGCCCCACCAACCACCGGCTGACGGGCCGTCATCGCCAGCACTCGGTCAGGGCTTCAGAATGGTGGCTCGTCGGACCACAGGTGCGTCGTCGGCACGAGCGGTGGCGGGGGGCTTCTGCGCAGCAGGATGGCCAGGGCCTCCTCAACGCGGCCGAGGTCGACGAGGTAGCCAGCGAGGTCGTGGCTGTTCCTGTGGTCGTGCTGCTGGAGGACGGTAACGGCTTCCTCGGTGCGCCCGGCACCAGCAAGGAGGCGCGCAATGTGCTCTGCCGCGTACCAGGTGTTGCCTTCGGGGTGTGTTCGGGCCCGTTCAACCGCCTCGTCGACCCCACTGCAGGCGGCGATCAGCGGCAACCGCATCCAGTACAGCTCCCACTCGTCCTCACCCCCGCGCCGGGCGTCGAGGGCGTCGAGGTGGGCCAGGCCGTCGGCGGGGCGGCCCTGGTCGAGGCACAGCTCGGACAAGGCGTGGAGAATCCAGTCGTCGCTGGGGTGGGCCTCGGCCTGGGCGCGCATCACGGCGATCGCCTCTCCGCCCCGTCCGTGTCGGGCCAGGAGCTGAGCGAGCTCGTAAGCCGAGTTCGGATTCCGTGCCGCGGGGCCGTCGGCCTGCCCGTATACGGCGATCGCGCCCTCCACGTCGTCACCCTTCTCCAGCAGCTCCGTCAGCTGCTGTACGGCCTCCTCATGTCCGTCCAGCGCGGCGTAGGCGCGCAGTTCCTCGATCCGGCCGTGCCGGGCCAACAGGTCGGCGAGTTGATCTCGGCTGTTGATTGAGGTGATCTGTCGGCGGCGGAGCAGAGCGATGGCCTCATCGATGTAGCCCTGGCGTTCACGGATCGTCGCGAGCAGGCCGAGCACCATGTCGGAATCGAGGCCGCGGCAGCACCACGGGCCGTCGCAACAGTGGTCGGCCCGGATCCGGCCGGCGAGCAGCGCGGCCGCCTCCCCGTCGCGGCCGGCAACAGAGGCGACGTCGATCAGGGCGGTGGCGAGCACCCAGTCGTCGACGTGCGGCACGAGCAGATCGAACGCCTCCTCGGCGCGACCGTGCCGGGCGAGCAGCCGCGTGTAGGCCTCCAAAGCCATCGGGTGCCCGACTTCCATGCGGGCCCGGGTAATCTCGATCGCCTCGTCGATGCGGCCCCAGCCCTCCAGCAACTCCGCCGCGGCAACAACAGCCGTCCACCAGCCCGTCGCCACGTACGGGGCGAGCACCTTCAACGCGTCGGCCTGACGGCCCTGATCACCCAGCAGCCGAGCCCACACCAGCGCACAGAACCACTCCCCGCGTCCGGCCTGCAACTCCACCACGTCGGCATGGCCTCGTTCGAGCAGCCGCGAGACCAGCTCCGGCGGGATACGACCGGACCGCGTCCGGGCCCGGTAGTCAAGATCAGTAGCGTCCACGGCCAAGCACCATAGCGCTCGCCCCTGACGTCAGGCCGACACCACCAACAGCTTCGAATACAGCACAGTTGGAATGACGCTCCCCGCCACTCGGTGCCTCGGCCTGGACCGCAGCCCGCCGCGAGACCTACGCCGACGGCCTCGGCCAGGAAACCGGCCTCGTCGCCGTCACCGCCCGCACCAACCGCTCCAAAGCCGACCAGGATCCCGCCGAATGGCTCCCCTCCCCGGCCCCCGGAGCACTGTGCCGCTACGCCGCGGAATGGACCGCGACCAAACTGCGCTGGAACCTGGCCGTCGACGAGCTCGAGAAGGACCGGCTCCTGGACATCGCGGCCGGCTGCGGCGGAACCCCCGTCACCTACACCCCCGCGCCCTGACCCGACCGACCACCCGGCATTCCGTGCCCCGGCAACCAGCCTCTTCTGGTTGCCGGGGCACGGCCGTTCTGGGTCCCGCCGGAACCGCCCGCCCTGCTGAGCGCGATCCGTACGATCACCGAAGGTCGTTCCGTCCCCAGCGGAGCGCGGGGCATGAGGCGATCGGGGATGCCGGGTGTGCTCACCGGGTCAACGCGAGCAGTTCGTCGATCACCGGTTTCTCACCGCCGTCACCGAGGTGGGCGATGGCTGCGAAGGGTGCGATCACCTGGCTCCAGGCATGGAGCCGGTCGCCATCGAGCCCGCACGCCGCCGACACGCGCGCGCAGCGGGTCTCAATGCCTTCCAGTCCGGCGCCGGCTACGACGTAGTCCACGGCGTCGAAGCACGGATCACCGATACAGGCTTTCGGGTCGATGGCCATGAGACCGCGCTTCGCGCCGCCGTCGAGCACGTTGCCCAGGTGCAGGTCACCGTGGAGCAGCACGGTTTTCACTTCCGTGTCCAGCAGCCGCTTGCACCGCTGCATGGCCCTGTCCCACATGGTGATGTCCATCCGCGCACTGATCGCGGGCTCGGACAGCCGCCTGCCGACCCGTGCGAAGGACTCCTCGCACCGTTCACGCAGCACACGTGTCGGCAGTGGGGGCGGAGTGACCCCGTGCAAGGCGGCGAGCAGATCCGACCACTGTTCCGGAAGCGAGGCTGTGGGCATGTCCTCCGCCGCCGTTCCGGGCACGATCTCCTCCAGCACCATTGCGCCCGTCTCCTTGTCGAAGGCCAGCACGGAGGGCACCCGGCCCGAGGCGGTGAACCACTCCAGCATTCCGACCTGTTCGGTCAGCAGGTCCCGCTCCGGACTGATCTTCAGCACCGCGGGCGTGCCGTCGGGCCAGCGGCATCGCAAGGTGACCGACGAAGCACCGTCCGGGAGGGGCTCGCCGAGCGAAAGTCCCCACTGGGACGTCAGCCGCGCGATGAGATCCGGCGCGTTGGCGCACCAGTCGGCAACCTGGGGGCCGAATCGACGTACCAACCGAGTAGTGACGCTCTCCACATCCACCAGCAGTCGTTTCACGCCGGTCAGTCTGCCGCTCGCACGATCTTTGTCCATCGCTTTTCCACCCCACGCCGTGAACGCGAGCCGACAAGCAAATGGGGAGCGGCCGGGGGCATGAAGGGGATGTCCGCTCTGGTCCGTCTCGGATCGCGCCCGGGATGATCACGTGGCGGCCCGGTACGGTGTTCACCGGCTGGGCCTGCTCATCAACCGGTGATCGACTTTTCACCCCGGCCCTCTGCGCCCCGGATCAGCGCTCCTGAGTTCTAGTGGTCGTCGCGACACCCCAGCTCAGGGGGTGCGATGGAGTTCGAGATCCGGAAGAACCGGGGGCCCGGCGGCGGGCGCACCATGGCCCGGGAGCGGGCCGCATACTTCCTGCTCATGGAGCAGGAGTACAGCACGCGGGAAGCCGCCCGGATAGTCGGCATCAACCTGAGCACCGGACGGGCGCGCGACGTGGTCGTACAGCCAAGGGCCGGTCGCCGGTGCCTGCCATGTCGTATGGCGGTGGATCGGCACCCACAGCATCCTCACCGCTTCCTGGGGAAAGGTCACTTCACTAGGTCGGCTGGCACTGGGGGACGGGGCCCTTCGTCGGGGGCGAGGGCGCCGGCGGGGAGCTCGATGCTGCTGCCGTGGTGCATCAGGATCGCGACCAGCGTCGCGTGTGATGGGTCGACGGGGGTCGTCATCGTCAGTTCCAGTCGGCTGCGGGGTGGGGGGTGAGGGTCTGGCAGTACTGGCAGACCATGCTGTCGGCACGGTCGTAGGCGCGGCCCGAGCAGGCCGGGCAGGCGGGGCTGTGGCTGGTGAGGCGCCGCCAGCCGACTGCCCCGGCGGCCCGCTCCAGGACGTCCTTCCCTCAGTTGACGTCCGGAAGGCAGATGGCCGGGCAGCCCGAACGAGCTGCGGTACTTGGTGTCAGTAGTTCGGCCAGCGAGGGCGGTCCTTGTGTTCTTCCTTCCAGGCGGGCAGTTCGTGCTGCCCGCGTTCGCGACGGTGCGGGACAACCAGATCGGTGCCCCGGTAGCCGCCGTCGGCGACCACACTGGTGCGGCCGACGGCGGCTTGGGCGCCGGACAGCTCCCACGCCCTGCAGTCATTGCGGTTGCCTGGCAGGGGCCGGCCGACCACCACGACAAAGCGGGTGTCGGCATCGATGACGACCTGGTGATTCGTGGAGTATCGATAGTTCTTCGACTGCTCGGCCACCGTGTGGTCACGTGTGGGGATCAGGGTTCCGTCCACGATCAACACAGTGCTTGCGGAACTGCTTGCGCGGCCGGAGCGCAAGCAAGGGGCCAAGGTGTCTGATGACACGGTCGGCCGCGGACTTCGACACTCCGAACAACGGGGCAAGCGGGCACAGCGTCAAGTTGTCCGCCAGTACGCCGTAACCAGCAGCACTCGGTCCTCCAGCGGCAGCCCCCACGGCCGCCCCCGTCGCACCTCATCGGCCCCCTCGCTGCGCAGCGTGGTCACCAGCTTGTCGAAACAGCGCGGGCTCAGCCCAGTGAACGGGGCCATCCAGGACGGGGCCGACGCCGTGATCAGTCCAGTCACAGCAAGATCATGACGTCAAGCCGGGGCCCTGTAGCAGCGCCCCGTCACGGGCTGCCTGGCCAGGGCGTCCCCCATGGCTGCACCATGCTCAAGGCACCGCCGGGGTCGGCACGACGATCTGATGAGGAGCAGGATGTGGGAAGTCTGTTGAGAAGCGTCTCCGGGGTCCGCTGGGGAGAACTGCGCGACGCGACGGGCGCCGCGGCCGACGGTATCCCCCCTCTGCTGTCCCGGATCGCATACGGGAGTGAGGACACGGCCCGCATCGCCATCGATGACCTGGGCGACGCCATCTGCGCGCTGGGGTTCGTCGTCGGCGAGGCAACAGCCCCCACGGTCCCGTTCCTTCTCGAACTGGCCGGGGCCCCGCACGTGGCATGCAAGGCCGAGTTGTTGGACCTGCTGGGAAGTATCTGCCGGACCGACCAGTGGCACTCCGCCGCTGCGGCGACGCAGGACCGCAAGCACGACGCGAACTACCAGCAGCAAATCGGCTGGGAGGCAGCCTCAAGAACAGCCGTGTGCGCAGGCCGGTCAGTCATCGAGGGCGCCGCCTCCTCCATACGGCCGGAGGAAGCGACACCTGCTCGGAAGCTGTTGCAGGTGATGGACGACACCCCGCCGTTCCCGGAGTCATGAACGGTCATTGCGGGACAGTTCTTAGCTGATTCCGGCCCGTTGCGCATGGAGTTCGGAGCGGACTAGTTCGAGCAGACGACCGGTCCAGTTGCGGCCGCGGCCGGCGTTATCGCCCCAGAAGCCGGAATCGGCGTCATCGTAGATGAGAGTGGCGTCGCCGGTTTCCAGAAGGACCTCTGCCAAGTCAGGGTGCTGCATGTACTTGGCTCGCAGGAGTACGGTCATGACGGCCGTACGAGCATGTTCCCAGCCCTCGCGCCGAGCGGCGTCAGCGGCCAGCTTGCGGGCCGTGTATGAGGTATCGGCTACGGCAATGGCAGCTTGCACAGTCGAATCGGCGACTGACAAAGCCCAATAGGCTTGGGAGACCGACGAGTAAGTGGTGCCGTCGATGTCGATGGGCGCGGGGTAGTCGTTGCGCAGGGCCACCGTGCCCGGGTCGTCGACTCGCTGCTGCGGGTACGAGTGGTACAGCTGGATCGCCGGTGCGTGCGACGTTGCCGGCCCATCCGCAGGAACCCGCGAAGGTCGTTCGGAGATCAGCCGGGCCCGCTCCTCGAAGTAGGCGACAGCGTCGTCGTAGGCCTTCTCGGAGACAGGCTCGTCGGACCACCACCCCTCCGGCACGACGCCCGGCCCGGCAACCAACACTTTGAGCGGCCAGTCCTTGCGGTCCATGTCGCCCAGCGCATAGCGGCGCTGGCTCTTCGGGATGGCGAGATAGGCGGCATGTGCGGCAGCACGGTTCTCCTCGGTCCGGTCGGCGAGGAAAACATCGACGGCGGCCAAGCACCTCGCGGTCGAATCGGGGCGACCGTTCAGCTGGTCGATGGTGTCCCGCACCTCGGCGAGCAGCAGCTCGGGGGTGAGCCACGCGCGCGGCTCACTGAACTTCCACACGGCCAGGCCGTGAGCCGATGCCTCGGCGCCTTCCGGGAGGTCGGTGGCCACCCATCCGGAGTGCAGCTTCTGCTCGAACTCGTCGACGGTGACCAGCTCCCAGCAGTCGATGAGCCCGTCGGCGTAGACAACGAGGTCGGTGAGGAAGTACGTCCCACCGTTGCGAATGAAGGCGTGACGCCAGGTACCAGGTATGCGGACGCCGTCTGCCTTGCGATGAGTGATCCGGTTGCCGATCATCCCGTCATTGTGCCCGGCCAGGCCTCGCGCCCCTACACCTCGCTGAAGACTCATCCCATCGCGATACTCAGGTCCCCTCCCTCCAGCATTCACGAGAATCGGTCGGACATGTCTCATGCGCACGTAAGGCCGCTCACCCCTTACGCGGCCAAGCCGGAGAGGCGTCCCGACGGCCACACCACACTCAGAGTCCCCCGGAACGGCGCCCATGAGGACGACAGGGGCCTCTCGTCCCGACGACGCCCCCTACGTGTCTGGCTCAACCCAGAGCACGGACGAAACCTGCTCCAGCTCGGCTTCGAGCTGGGCTGGACCACCACATGGATGGACGACGCCAACCGGTGGATCGCACCGGTCCTCGGCCTTCCGGAACTTCCCTTCGTTGACTTCGGCGACGTCCTACTCCAGGAACGCCCTGATGGGGGCCACTGGAAGACCGGACCGCTGGTGGACTACGCAAGCGGCCGCCCTTTCGCCTGGGTGGACGACGAGCAGAGCGAGCTGGATCAGACGTATGCAACCGCCCACCACCAAGGGCCCGGGTCAACTCGCGGATCGGCCTACGGGAGAACGACTTCCGCACACTCTCCGACTTCGCCAGGTCCCTGAACACCTCACGAACCACCGGCTGAGCACCTCACCGGCTCTTCAGGTTGCTCCGTACTCAGAGCCAAGGTCTTTGCGGGACAGCCCTCAACCCGGCAGCGGCCCCGGTCTCGCGACTCCTGCCCGTTGAACGGGCGGCCCGACGAGCTCCAGGTTCGACGGGCCGTATGACGAGGTCGACGAAGTGGAGATCCGCGCCCTGCGCGACGAAGCCGTGCGCCGGCCCGAGGTCTTCCTCCGCATGACCGACTTCATCCGGGCCGAACTCTGCGGCCGCCCCAACCGATGCACCCCCATCGCACGAACCTCATGGCTCTTGGGGCACCGCTGAGTTGGGTCGCGAACGGCTGCGCGAAAGGCCTGGACCTCGGTGACCCGGCGTTCGTCATCGAGGGCATCGACGGCAGCCACCACCACGTGGAACTCGACCGGGGAATGCCCGACCTGTGCGTCGCCGACGTACGTGACTGCGTGCAGGCGGCCGGCCCGGACGGGGTGCCCTCTTCCGTACCGTGGCCGACGTCGCCCAGTTGCTGCGGGGGTGGTGATCGCAGGTTTGTCCGCCCGGCCTCGGGGGCCGGGCGGCCTGCTCCGCACCGAGGACACATGAAACGCCCGGCAGCCGGGCGATCGGCGATGCGCTGCCCGTACGATGACCGGCGTGACCGCCCGCCGCGCCCTTGGCGCCGGCCCCCGGGCTCCCGCGCACAGCATCCGCGCCGCCCAGGCCGACCTGCTCGACGCTCTTCCCGGAGAGCGCCTGTCCGACCTCGACGACCTGCGCGCCCGAGGCGTGCTCGGCACTCGCGGCCCGGAGGCGCCCCCGCCCCCGCGACGGACCTTCGGAACCGGCGGCCGCGCCGCCGAGGGGCCGCCTGGCACTTCCTCCGCGATCCCGGCCGCAGGCGCCGGACGCCTGAACGCCCGGTGGTGTCAGCTGACCTGGAGGGCCAGGTTCTTCGGTCAGCCAGGCCGGGCGAGGCGGGAGAGCTGCTCGTCGAGATCGGATCCGTACACCTCTGGCCGTGGCAGTGCAGTCATGCGATCAGGCTGACACCGCCCGCCCGGCTACGTCATCCGTTGACCTGGTCACGGGGCCGGTGAAGATGTCGTGTCCGCCGATACGGCGCCAGACGATGTGCGGCGTGCCTTCTCTGAACAAAAAGTTGACCAAGCGGTCCGAATGCCCCTGTGGAAGGTTGTCCACGAAGCACCGGCGGTGGCTATGAGCTGCCCATGATGGTCCGTGATCGTGTTGGACGCGTGAGTCGTAAGCCGTGCGTCGAAACGAACTTGCCACTCGACCGCTCTGTGGGATGACATGCCCTCATGAGCAGAATGGCGCAGGTGCTAGTCCTTGCACGGTACGAGGACGAGGTGATGGAGCCGCTGACGCGGGTCGACGAGACGCGTACTTGGCGCGGCTGTTTCGAGCGGATACCGGACTGGTTCGTCGGCGGGTGGTATCTCGAGTTCTTCCGCGAGAGCCAGCGCCGCGGGGTCCTCGCGGACCTGGAGGCGCTGCCGTGGAACAGCCCGGAGTGCGTGCAGGTCATGCTCCACGACGAAGACGACGATTGCTTCGGGCTGTGGATGTTCCATGATGGGGTGCTGGTCGAGGTGTCGATCCCGCGCACACAGCGGGTCCACACCCCGCCACCGCCGTGGTGGGGCGACAGTCCCCGGCCGGGACACCTACAACGAACGGACGGACCGGACGCAGAGACGCTGTCGCTGCACTCCCCCGAGCATGCACAGGACCCACGACTCTGCTGGTGACGAGAACATGGCGGGACAGCCCTTAGCCCAGGAAGACGGGGGACTGCTTCTTTTCCTGCTGGGCCTCGATCTGGGCGATCTTGCCCTCGGCGGCGGCGAGGCTGGTGGACAGGCTTTCGACTTCGCCGAATCATCTTTCGCGTTCGGCTTCGGCGATCCTCTCTTTGAGGTTGTCGCGGATCTCTTCCAGGCGGGGCTTCTCGTCCAGGGCGACGATCAGGACCGGGCAGCGGACGCAGGCTTCTCTGAACTACGAGGTGAGGGCGACAGCCGAGGTTCGGTCGTCGTTCAGGGCGAGCGAGTTCTGCTCGTGCGGTGACGGGTACCGGAAGGCGCACTCTCGTGGCAGTTCCCGGCTGGGAAGAACGAATCTGAAGAAACTCACGAAGAAGCCGCAGCGCGTGAGGCCCAGGAGGAGACCGGGCTCCTGGTGACCCTGCAGCGCGCGCTCAATCTGTCCACGTCCACCAGCACTGTGGCGAGATCGATCCTGGCCATCGACGCGGCCAACCTGCTTCCACCACGAAGGAGACACCGAACAGGCGTGTCGGCGGACGATCGCCATTCTCGACGGCCTGTCCACCCCGTACCGCAGCGGACTCGCGCACCAGCGCGCCCAGGATCTGTACCAGTCGGTCCCCGGAAGCCACCAGCGGGAAGCCGTCGTGCGTGAACTACATGACCTGCTCGCTGTCTGAGTGACCTGGTGGCGCCGACCTACCTGCCCCTCCCCGGACACCTTGCAGTTGACCGTTTTCGGCGAGAAATGCGTCGGCAACCTCCTTCAGGACAGAAGGCTCAACCTTGGCGAGGGAGTTGATAGATCTTTCCCAGCTGGCGATTCGCAGTGCCTGAGCAATCAACGGACGTGCCTGAGCCGTCCCGGCATGGCGTGCCACATAGGACAACGCCTCGGCCTGCAAGTTGGGATGGAGGCTCCGGGCGAGTGCCAGGGCGTCGGCTGTGTCTCCGATCACCGCCTTGGCCCTGACCATCTCTTCCCGTGCCCTGGACATCATGACTGCATTGGTATCTGCCCGGATCTCGGCTTCCGCCTCGCGCACGAGATTCGTGGCGTGGTCGAGATCTCCGGCCCGTGCTGCGACCTGCGCTCCAACAGCCAAGTACTGCGCCCGATCGCGTCGGTCGGTGATGGTTCGGGCTGCGACGGCGGCATCGCGCGCAAGCCGCTGGGCGTGGTCGAGGTCCCCGGCTTGGGCCACGGCCGTCGCTACCGCCTGCAACGTTGTCGCGCTCCAGCTTCCAATATTGGACTTTCGGGCCATGATCCGGGCGTCGCGGGCCAGAACTTTTGTGTGGTGGACGTGGCCAGCCTGTGCTGCTGCTCCCGCTGCCTCTGCGATCGCCGCGAGCCGATCGTACGAGTCAGTGATCCCCCGGGCGAGTGCCCTGGCCTGGCCAAGGTCCCCGGCCCGTGCCGCCGCCGCTGCGACACTTTGCAGCACTGGTCCTTTCACAAGCTTGTTGGTGATGGTCTGAGCGATGTCCAAGGCGTGTCCGGTGTACCCGGCCCGTGCCGCCGCTTTCGCTGCCTTCCCCAACACACCTTCTCGATTGCCTACGTCTTTGAAGGTTCTGGCCAAGGTCTCGGCTTCGATCGCGAGGTCCATGGCGCGGTCAGGGAATCCCGACTCCGCCAGCACCTCCGCTACCCGCGCCAGCGCCCACGCCCGCGAGCGCGGGTGTACGGCGGTTCTGGCCAGTTCCCCAGCGCTGCGAGCGAGATCTCCGGCGTGGTGAAGATCCCCGGTCCGCGCCATTGCGGCGGCCACGTCGGCCAACGTCAGCGTCATCCGGTCGGTGAGCATGAGGGTTCTGGCCGCGGTTTCGGCGTCCCGGGCGAGGCCTCCGGCGTGGTGGAGGTCGCCGGTTCGCGCCATCGCCTGTGCCAGCAGTGTCATCGTCTGTGCTTGCGTTTCGGGGTCGGTAATGGCCCGGACCAGGGCCTCGGCACGTTCGAGGTCTCCTGCCTGAGTAAGGATCTTCGCTGCTTCGGCCAAGATAGGAAACTGCTCAAGCGGGTCGGACATGGTCCGTACGAGGGCCAGTGCTTGGCCGGCATCACGCCCCTGACCCGCCGCGACCACGGCTGCCAAGATAGTGGCCTGCCACTCCGGATTGTCATTGATCGTCTGAGCCAGAGCCCAAGCGCGACGGACGAGATGACCTGTGTACGCGATGTCTCCGGCCGGCGCTGCGGCCTTCACCACTGTCGCCAGTACCCACGCCTGCTGGTCGGCGTCGTTGACGGCCTGAGCCGCTGTTTCAGCTTCGTGGGCAAGGGTGCCCGCCTGGTCGAGATCTCCGGACTGTGCCATGGCTTCCGCCACTGCGGCCAGCGCCCGTGCCTGCTCGTGCGGGTCGAAAACCGCACGAGCGAGGTCTGCAGCGTGACTGAGATCCCCCGCCCAGCCCTTGGCCCTGGCTGCGACCGCCAGTGCCGTCGCCTGGCCGCGCCGCTCGGTCATCGTCCGAGCCACAACAGCGGCATGGGAGGCGAAGTCTCTGGCTCGACTGAAATCCCCCGTCTGCGCCGAAGTCCGGGCCATCCCGGCCAACGCCCGAACCCGCTGCGATGCGTCGGTGATGCCGAGGGCTATCGCCGCGGCATCACCGATGTTCCCGGCGAGTGCTCCGGCCTCCGCCACCCCTCGTAGCACCTCAGCCTGCATAAGCGGGTCAGAGATGGCACGAGCCACAACAACGCCCTGCTCCAGATCACCGGCCCGCGCCGCTGCCTTCGCCACGTCCCGCAACGCCCATTCCTGTTGCACTTGGAGCACCCATTCGTGTTGCTCGCGGCGCGTCCGATCCGGTTGCTGGTGAGGCGCCGGCTTCGGTTGCCGGCGGCCGGTGATGCCGAGGGCTATCGCCGCGGCATCACCGATGTTCCCGGCGAGTGCTCCGGCCTCCGCCACCCCTCGTAGCACCTCAGCCTGCATAAGCGGGTCAGAGATGGCACGAGCCACAACAACGCCCTGCTCCAGATCACCGGCCCGCGCCGCTGCCTTCGCGACCGACGCCAGCGCCTGCTTCTTTTCGTACGGCAGTGTGATGCCCCGGGCCACAGCCTCAGCCTCATGAACGACGTCGCCGGCATGGACCGTGTCACCTGCCAAGTTTTGGTGCTGGGAGTTCTCCTCGCACTCGACGAGCGCGTCGCTCAAGGCGGCCATCGCCTGAACCTGCTTGAGCGGATCCGCGATGGATCGGACCAGGGCCTGGGCACGAACATGATGCCCAAGCAGAGCCCACACGGCGGGCAGGCCGACAGGGATGCGACTGTTGCGCTCGATCAGACTGTCACGGCGCACGGATAGCAGAGTCATGATCCGCACGTCCGAAGGGTCACCCTCAAGGAGCATGTCCTGGGTCGCGGTGATCTCGGCGAGCGCAGCAACGTCTCCACCACTGACATCCAGCATCCGATTGTGGCGGATCGAGTCCAGGGCACAAGCGGTCATCCTGGCCAGATCGCGGCCGGCATGCAGCATCGGGAAGTAACCGCGCAGTAGATAACCAGGTGTGTTTGTGGGCCAACGGTCGACGCGGTATCCCTCGGCCCAGCTGTGCAGCCGCTGCCGGTACCCCGACAAGCGAGCATCGCCAAGGAACCGAACAGCGGACTGCTGGAGTTCCTCATGGCCGAGAACATAGACCTCGCCCTGTGTGCTCGGCTCCGGCCGACGGGCGAACGTCCGCCCGGCCACAGTGTGGAGCGACTCCTCGACCTCCCAGGCCTGGCGGCCTGTCAACTCCTCCAAGTCTCGGCTGCTCAGACCGCCCCCGGCAGCGGTGACCAGACCCAGCAGATCCTGCTCAACCGGCGTGCCGCGCAACAACCGCTTCAGTTCATGCTCGGCGTCGCGCCGGACGTCCTGGGCGTAGGGGGAGGGCTCCAGGAAGCGTACGTTGGCCCGATCACGCAGCGGATGCCTGCTGGGAACGTCTGAAGGGACCGGCGGGTCGTGTCGCCCCGCCACCATGACGCGCATACCCGCGGCGGGACTGGGCGGAAGTAGCGCGGCAACACTGTGCGCGGCGGAACCGGTGTCCTCATCGAGACCGTCCACGATCAGCACCAGGCGCTGCCCCTGATCTACGCAGGAGGCAGCTGCCAAGTCAAGCATTTCCCACAGGTGCGAGGCACGGGTGGCATCGGTCAGGTAGGCCGGGACGGGCTCGCCGAGTACGCTCGCCAACTGCTCGATGACCACGTCCAGGAACGCCTCGCGGTCGCTTTGCGCAGCTAGGCGCGCCGTGATGAAGAACGAGACGATGCGTACCTCGGGCGGCGGGTGCAGAACGAACCAGGACATCAGCGCGGTCTTGCCTGCCCATGGTTCAGCACGCAGCCACAGGTAGTCTCCAGACTCGGGGTCGGTACAGAACGACGCGAGATCGGCGAGTTCTGTCTCCCGGCCCACAAGGACCTCCGGGGCGATCGCTCGTATCTGGTAGTGATACGCAGACCGCGCCGTCGGGCGGACGGACGCGTACATGTTGACTTGGAGGTTGCTGTCGCCGACCATCAGGCCCTTGGCCCCGTGAGCGTCGACTGCACGGCGCGGGTCGTCCTTCCCTGCCACCGGTTGGCCCGTCAGTTGAACGTGTTGGTCTGAGTGTTGTGGTCACCGATCTGTGCGCCCCGGGCCTCGCGAGCATCCACGACGTTCATCCGCGGCTGCTGACCAGCCGCCCCCAGTTCCCGGAGCAACGACTGGGCGGCCTCCAAGACTTCCTCGTCGCGGTCGACGCCGCACAGAAACAACAATTCGCTCAGACGGGCCTGCCACACTCCAGGCTCGACCTCGCTCGCGTCCAAGACCTGTGCGTCATCCTCGCTCCGCTGAGCAAGGCACCGGCGCACCGCCTCGCGCAATCCCGTGTACGCGTCTCGTACAGCGCTGCTTGCGGTGTCCGCGAGCCCTGCCGAAGCACCTGCAGCCAGCGCGGTTACCACCAACTCCACTCCGGACACATCTACTCCATTACTCCGTCAGATCGACTCGAAACCACAGCACCTCAAGACTATGTCGCTGGCGACAAGTCTTGTACCAGAGCTGCCGGACGAGCGAGAAAATGGGACTGCAAAACGTTCGGCTCTGTCCTGAAATCGGGGGTAACGAAGGGTGGCGACCGTCGTTGATGTTGCGTGCGGGACGATGGGCCGTCTTCACCCTGCTCCGTCATCTCATCCTCCTATGACTGACCGCCAGGCTGCGAGACTGCCGATCACCGTCGTCACCTCGGGCAGTTGCGTCGCGTCCGGGTGTTCCAGCACCGCCCCCCGCAGCCCGCTTCCTGACCCCGCCGCGCGCTTCGTGACGACGCCCTTCGACCACGGCCTGCCATGACCTGGCCAACTCCTCGACCAGGCAAGCGAGATGACGCAGGAGATCCCTGTGAACAACTGATGCGCGAGAACCGCCCGGTTGACCATGATCGCCACATCCGGATCATGCTACCCACCAGGAAGAACACATCACCCGCAATCACGCACCAGCTCGTCAGGGCTCGCAAAAAACAACACGACGATTCCGTTCCGGGAACCCGCCCTTGCGCTACAGGACGCTGGACCCGCAGGTCACAGGGATGCGCCTCAAGTAGACCTGGGTAATCGCACTCACTATCGCTCGGGATGTCGCCGCAGGTCGGCGTCTGCTACCACTGGGGCTCAACCAGATCCTGAAATCGGCGTGTTGTTTTTCTGTGACCCCTCAGGCTCGATCCACCACATGACGAGTGCCCTTGAAGAGGGAGATGAGAAGAGGTTCCTGCCGACCTGGGATGACGGGATTTCTCACACTTCCAACAGACCCAACCAGCAAGGCACCTCGTAAGTGAAATCCTTCCACAGCCCGGCGACGGAGTTCGCCGCGTTCGGGGACCGAATCTGATCGCGCATGCCGGGCCAAGAGTTGTCCCGTAATGCCTGGTGGATCAGCGCGCGGCGTCGGATGCGGTGCATCGCAAGGCGGAGGGATGCCCGCCTGCTGGATGTATTCGGGTGTTCCGACAACGCGGCGAGGATGGGGCCTCCCCTGCTCGGGCGCAGCCGAGAGCTCGGGGAAGCAGCTGTCGTCGTGCGCCCGCCAGGTATTGCGGGACAACCCTTGACCCCCGCCCTCCGGCCGACCGAGCGGTGCGACCCGCCGAGTCCGGTCGCCGAGAAGGTCGAGCCGACCGGCGCGACGAACGACGCGGCCCTCGAACTCCAGCGGCCGCTGCGCCAGATGAACGCGCTCGTCCGGCAGGTACTCTCCGGGGTGGCCTGGGCCGACGAGGAGCATCTGCTGCTGCGGTTGGCGGACAACATCGGTCTGGCACGCACCGTACGGGCCCGGGTCGACCCGGATCTGGCCCTGGTCACCGGGTCCGTCCTGGACCAGGTGCGGCAGTACGTGGATGCCCGACGGCTGGGGGATTCCTACGGACCGATCTTCGACTGCACCGGGTACGCGCTGGCATCCCGCACGGGCCCGTGTCCGACGGCGCCCGGGGCCGCCCCACGCGGGGCGTGCCGCCGCCGCACCCACCCGACGAGAAACACACGAGGAGCGCATAAGCGAGGAGACCGAGGGGACCACGACGGCCGAGGAGGCCGCCTCCCCCAGCATCTGGGACCTGCTGACCAAGAACCCCCGCTACGGGCTGCTGTGGCTCGGACAGACCCTCTCCCGGCTCGGCAACTACGTGTATGGCACGGCCATCGGCGTACTGGCCTACCAGGTGACCGGTTCGGGGTCGGCGGTGGCCGTGGTCGTCGGCGCCTTCAGCGTGGTCCAGCTGGTGCTGATCCTGCTCGGCGGGGTGGTGGCCGACCGGCTGCCGCGGCGGCTGATCATCGGCGGTACCGATCTGGCAGCCTGTCTGCTGGTGGGCGGGATCGGCCTGTGGGCCGCCATGGGCAGCCCGGAGCTGTGGGCGCTGGTGGTTGTCAGCGCCCTGCTGGGTGTGCTGGCGGCCCTGCACCTGCCCGCCTACCGGGCCATCGCCCACGAAGTCGTCGACGACGCCGACCTGCCCGCATCGGCGGCGCTGTCCGCGCTGGTCAACCCGATGACCGTAGTCGCGGGACCGGCGCTGGGCGCGGCCCTCATGGCGTTCGGCGGGGTGGCGATGTGCCTGTTGGCGGACGCGGTGTCGTTCGGGGTGGCGGTGCTGCTGTTGCTGCCCGCGTTGCGCGGCCGTCCGGTGGAGCGTCCCGCCCACCCTGCGCAGCGCGCTGCGGGCATGGCCGGGATCATCACCGATGTCCGGGCGGGGCCGATCGTCATCCGGGAGCGGCCGGTGCTGCGTACCACCATCGTGGCCGCGGCGGTGGCAGTGGCCTGTGTGGACGCCCCGGTGGGGGTGCTGTTGCCGGTGCTGGTGGCCGACGCGGGCTGGTCGGACTGGGTGGTGGGGGCCACGGGGGCGGCGATCGGCCTGGGCACCGCAGCCGGTGCCCCGCTGCTGCTGCGGCTGCCGGACCGGCACGCCGCCCGCGCCCACGGCTGGGCGATGACGGTGGCGGGTCTGCCGCTGCTGGTGGGTGTGCTCATGTCCGCGCTGACCGGCTGGTTGGTGGCGGCGGTGTGCTACGGCGGGCTGGTCGCGGTTCGCTACATCCGTCAGACCCTCATCAGCAGTCCGGCCCCCGGGACAAGGTCGGTCTGATCTTCAGCGTGGACACCTTCGCCACGCTCGCCCTGACTCCCGCGGTGTACGCGGTCGTCGGGGCCCTGGTGACGTGGCTGCCGCCGCGCAGCGTGCTGGTCGGCGGTGCGGTACTGAACCTGCTACTGGTCGGCTGGGTGATGTGGCGCACCGCACGTCCGCTGCACACCGGCGTACTCGCTCCGGAAGGGGAATGACATGGGTTGGACGGGGCCGGGCCTGGTGGAGTCCGTCCTGCGGAGGGTGCCCGACCAGGCGATCCGGCTGGAGGCCGGGTTCCTCAGCGCGGCCCTGCGGCTGCGCGGGTCCGCCCGCGTCCTCGACGTGGGGTGCGGCCTGGGCCGTCACGCGCGGCTGCTGGCAGCCCGGGGCCACCGCGTGCTGGCGTGCGAGCGTGACGCGTACACCGCCGAGCAGGCCGGTGCGGAACTTCGCCGCAACCCTCAGCCGGGCGTGGAGATTCGGCACGCTGCCGTCGAGGACCTGCCGTCGGGTCTCGATCTCGACGGCGCCTACGCACTGATGGCGCCGCTCGGCGTGGACACCGTCCGGAATGACGACGAGGCCTTCCTGCGTGCCGTGCGCAGCGTCCTGCCCCCGACACCCGGTTCGTCCTCGACTACACCAACTGCCTCCCGATGCTCGGCAGGCTGGAGGACTCTGCCGTCCAGGAACTCCCCGACGGCCGCCGGATCATGACCCTGCGCAGCCACGACGTGCTCACCAGCGTCTCCCGGCGAACCCGGATCCTCCTGGCGCCGGACGGTTCGGAGGAGTCCGTGGAGCAGGCCGCCATCCTGGTCTACCACCCGCCCGAAGTCATGGAGATGCTGCGCGCCGCCGGGTTCGGCCCGCTGCGGACGTACGGCTGGTTCGACGGCAGCGAGTTCCGCTGGGACTCACGCCGGGTGATCGTGGTGTGCCGGGCCTCCTGACGAGCTCGTGCATGGTGGGGGTGAGGGCGGGTTGAGTTTGTGGTTGGCTTTTTGATCAGGCGGGTGTGGT
Source organism: Streptomyces sp. NPDC001732 (assembly GCF_053596315.1). Lineage (NCBI taxonomy): Bacteria > Bacillati > Actinomycetota > Actinomycetes > Kitasatosporales > Streptomycetaceae > Streptomyces > Streptomyces sp. NPDC001732. Next base: position 6,738 of record NZ_JBSFFY010000063.1, on the reverse strand, counting down.
GGGCGGCTTCGTGTTCGGCGGGGGTGACGTGGCCGACCTCACCGCCGGGGACCGCGAACAGATCAAGGAAGCCGCCGACGCGTTGCGCCGCACCCGCCAGGTCGTCGACCTCGGCATGCCCGCCATCGGCTCCTTCGTCGACCAGACCAGGAACGAACACCGCTCATGAGCAGCGCGAAGTGCCCCACCGATGCCCGCTGTCAGGACAGCGAGCGTCGCCGCACCCTGGTCATGTCGGCTCTCGATCAACTCGCCGCCCAGGGCGAGGAGATCACGATCCCCTCCGTCTCACGTGCCGCCGGAGTGCACCGCAGTCTCATCTACCGGCACCCCGACCTGCATGCCGCTGTCACCGCACGTGCTGTCGTCGAACCGCCGCCCGGCACCGTCACCGGTCCCAGCGCGAGCAAGCAGTCCCTCATCGCGGACATCGCGAACCTTACTGACCGCATCCGTCGCCAGGACACGCACATCCGCCATCTCGAACAGCGTCTCGCCGAAGCCCTCGGCGAGCAGGTCTGGCAACAGGCCGGCCTTGGCGGACCACCCGATCATGACGCCTTGCAGAAACGCGTCAGCCAGCTCGAACAGCACACCGCCGAGCTGCGGCAACAACTCGCCGACCGCGACGACGACCTCGACGCCGCCCGCGCCGCGAACCGCCGGCTCATGGCCAGCCTCAACACCACGAAGGAGCAGCTCTGATGAGAAGTCCGATAGCCGCTCCACGCCTCATGCAGGTGCTTGCGTCCCCTGGTCGGCCTCGTCCACCGACTCATCCAGTACTGCACGCGCGAGAGGGGCGAAGCGCCGCCGCATGTCCTCCCCGCGAGCGCCCGTTTCCGCAGCTGAGGAGCGATAGTGCTCCTTCTGCTCATCAGTCAGCGGCCCTTGCTCAGTTCCATCAAGTACTGAATGGGCGGGTGGGTGTGCCGATCTACGGCTTCGGCGTACTCGGCACCCACCTGCGCCACACCAGCAGGTCCTTCGAGCTCAACCGTGCTCGCCGCCTGCCGAGTCGCCCGTACCGCATCGATGGCTGCAACACGCCATATGTCATAACGATGCTGGTCATAGGGCTCCAACGTCAGCCGTGCCAGTTGCCGGACAGCCCCCTCCGCTTCATGAGCAGCGTCCATCAAGCCCTGGTAAGCAGCTTGCCGACGATCCCGGCGCCACCTCCGGTGCTCGACCCGTAGTTCACGAAGCGCATCCCGATCTTGTGCGGCCTCCTGGCGTATCTGCTGCCGTTCCAGAGCCTCGTTCCTTCGCCGCTCAATCCGAGCGGTCATGAACGCCGTCAGTCCGCTGCCCAGCAGCGTGCCGACGATCGCGATGGCCGTGGTCATCAAAGTGCTCGTCCCAGGGAGACATCGTGAAGCACGGCCGCGCACCCGTCCGGGCGATCGGCGCAAAGCCCTCGTCCAAGCGACCCTCCTCAGAAAGCTGCACTCGAACCCGTACCTCACCCTGTCAATGCCCCTACGCCGAAGGGAGTGTCGGGGACTGTAAAACGTTCGGTGTAAGTACCTGTTTTCGATCCTGAGCAGGGCAAACGTGCGGGACCGCCTTGACTTCTTCTGTATGGACATCTGATGAGATGGCCAGCCTGCGCCTGGCTCGTGCTCGCACGCGGGGCTCCCGCCTCTGGGGGTGGTGTGCCTCCATGGCGTGTTTGGACCTGGAGGCCCCGCAGCAGGGTATTGATCCCCCAGAGTGTCGAAGTGGATGCTGAAAGTGATGGCAGTCGTAAGGCTGCATTACCGAACAGACCTGTCGCATGCACTGCGCACGCCTTGGGCCGTGTCTCACGCCCGAGTCAGTAGGCGTAGGGGCGAGGTCGCGACTCCTCGTGGAGGGGCAGATGACGGACATCACCAAGATCAGCGTTCAGCTGTGGACAGCGAGCGACGCAGGGGCCGGGACCAACGGGTTCGTGTACGTCGGGATCGCCGGCCGGGAGTTCCACTTGGACACCTCTCGCAACGACTTCGAGCCCGGTGACCAGTTCACATACATCTTCGGCGACGGCGCCAACGTGCTCGACGACGCACGCAACGATCCCCGCCTGCCCCGCCTCGACACCGACGACACCGACTGGTATCCCGTCTACGTCCGCTTCGCGGGCACCGACAACGACGACACCTGGTGCATGGAAGGAGTGACCGTCACCGTCAACCCGAGCGGCACCAACCCCCGCACCTACGACAACCCGCGACTCGCCGGGACCGGAGCCGACCGGAAAATCTGGCTCGGCAAGCGCTTCGGCGAGGTCATGTACCTCAAGCGAATCTGACGTCACCCTCGCTCCCGCTTCCTGGAACGGAAGAGCCAGCCGACTCGGAGGCGCTCCTGGGCAGAGGCGTCGGTGCCCGGGACACGAGCCCAGGCCGCCGCAGCCGCGGGCCCCATGGACGGGCGGCTGCGGCGGCTGACGCCGCGAGAACCGTGCGCGGTGACGGCCCGCTGCTGCCTGACTCCCGGTTCCGGGGGCGGTGATTCTGGGGCAGCCAGAGGCAGCGCCAGCACGATGTAAAAGACATGCCGGAGACGGCCGAGTGGATGGGCCGTCAATCGGCGCCGGTCTCCTCGGCCAGTTGGGGGCAGCCCCCTTCCGCGCGGGTCTCCTGGTCATGAGAGTGATGGCCGCCCAAGCGATCAGAGTCTCCGAGTGCTGGATGAGTCGTTCGTAGTCCCTCGCGTGGCGGCGGGCATACATCATCCAGGCAAGCGACCGTTCGATGACCCAGCGGCGGGGCAGGACGATGAAGCCGGAGGTGCCCTTGGGGCGGCTGACCGGTTTGATCGTGAGGTCGAGGTGCCGTTCTGCCCAGGCCACGAGCTTGCCCGCGTAGGGGGAATCCGCCCAGACGATCGTGATCTCGGGACGGGTGAGGCGGAGCCGGAAGAGGATTTCCTTGGCCGCGTCGTGGTCGCCGAGGGAGGCGGGGGTGACCATCACCATGAGCGGCAGGCCGCGGGTGTCGACCACCAGGTGCCGCTTGCGACCATTGATTTTCTTGCCCGCCTCGTAACCCCGGGTGGCCCGGGAGACGGTCTCGGCGGCCTTCACGGACTGGGAGTCGATGACCGTGGCGGCGGCGCATGACGGCAGAAGCCTCCAGGCATGGGTGAGAGGGCCGGACGGCTCGCCGTCCGGCCCCCTCCGGGTAGACGGGTCAGGCTGGGGCGATGAGGTCGAGGATGCACTCGATGGAGTTGGGCTGGGCGACGATGTGACGTACCCACTTGTCGTTCGGGTGGGCGGCTGCGGGGTGACGGTGCCGGTGATGAACCGGCGGAACTGGCTCAGCTTCTCGGCCACCACCTGTCGTTCGTAGGCTTCCAGCGCGGCCCGCTCCGCCCCGAGCTGGTAGCCGTCGCCGCAGGTCCGGATCAGCGGCGGCCAGCCCTTGGACGCGGCCTCGTCCTTCAAGGCCGCCAGCCCGGAGCGGACCTGGTGCGGGGACAGTGCGCCGGCCCGTACCAGCTGGTGGAACTCCAGCCCGGCCGGACGGGCCTCGAACAGGACGAAGCGGATGGTGTCCACGTGCCGTCGGGCGGCACCCCCTTTGCACCGGAAGGCGCGGGGCACGATTACTCGCCCCGCGGGATGGCTGCGAGCTCGTGGTCCATGTCGACCTTGCCGGTGTCGGCGGCGGTCTCGATCCAGTCCAGCGTCGCCCTGACCTTGGCGATGTTCTGGTGGACGATGACGCCTTCGTCTTCGGACAGGGTCCGGTCGCGCAGGCCCGGGACGGTACGGCCGGCTGCGGCGACGAACGCGTGGCAGGCGGTCATCAGGTCCAGGAACTCCACTGTCCGGTCGATGTTGCGGACCGCCGGGGCGACCGGGCTGGTGTCCTCGAAATGCTGCCGGGCTTGTCGGGAGCGTTCGTTCTGGGCATGGCTGACCTGGAAGCGGACGTGGTCGTCGCTCATCGCCTTGAACGCGATGTCCGGCCGCCGCAGCAGGTTCGTCGCCGCCGTGGTGGCGACGTGCTCATCGCGGGTGAACTCCTCCACCACCGGGCCTTGTCCACCGGGGTGACCGAGGCCGTCACTTCCGGACCCTTCAGGAAAACGCTGGTCACCGCCGCGGCGACCTGGTCGTCCTGGGCCAGGGAGTGGATGGCTGTGAGGTTCTGGTCCAACTTCTGTGGTGTGCCTACGCCCTGGGACCGTTGATCTTGCTGATACCTCCCGCAAGATCGTCTGGAAACTGCCGGTGCCGACCTCGTCCGGGCTGATGGTTCTGGGCTGTGCGCAAGGTACTGCTCCGGCTGGAAGAGAGGCTCTTCCTGTGGGCTCCGGAGATCAGGGTGGTGTCGGTGCAGGACGACGGCGACGTGATTCGGGTCGGTGTCAGATCCCGGACGCCCAAGGCTCGCTGCTCGGGCTGCGGGAGCTGGTCGGATCGAGTGCACGGCTCCTGCCTGCGGTTTCCTGCCGATCTTCCCGTGGCAGGGCGGCGGGTGGTGCTGCGGCTGCGAGTCCGGCGGTTCACGTGCGAGGACGCCTCATGCGGGCGGCGGACGTTCGTCGAGCAGGTCACGGGTCTGACCCGCCGACCCAGCCAGCGGACCGAACGAATGCGGTCGGCGCTTGCCGAGGTCGGCCTCGCGTTGGCCGGCCGCGCTGGCGCCCGGCTGGTCGACATCCTGGGGGCGAAGGCCAGCCGGAACGCGGTCCTGCGACTGGTCGCCGCACTCCCGGAGCCCCAGCCGCGCACCCCGCGGGTGGTCGGCGTCGACGAGTACGCGATGCGCAGGGGACGTGTCCACGGGACCGTCCTGGTCGACGTCGAAACCCGCCGACCGGTTGACCTGCTGCCGGATCGCGAAGTGGGCACGGTCGCGGCCCGGCTGGCCGAACGCCCGGGGATTGAGGTCGGCTGCCGTGACCGTGCTCCGTTCTTCGCGGAAGGGGCCAGTATCGGGGCCCCACCGCCGTCCAGGTTGCCGACCGCTCCCACCTCTGACGCAGCCTCGGCGAAGCCACGGAACGGTGCATATCTCCCGCCGTCGCTCCTGTCTGCGCGCGACCACCGCCGATTCTGCCCCGGAGAAGGCAGAGGTTCAGGCACCGGCGGACGGCGGCTCGCCATGGCCCACCCGACACCGCTTCGCCGACCGCACCCGCGCCAAGCACGCCACCGTCCACCCGCTGCTGGTCGCCGGCCACAGCCGGCGCTCGATCCAGCGCCAGCTCGGCATGACCTGCCCCACCGTCCAGCGGCTGGCGGACGCCGCGAGGCCGGAAGACCCGTTCCAGGGGCAGTGGCAGAACCGCAGGACCAAGCTCGACGACTTCAAGCCGTACCTGAACGAGCGGTGAGCCGATGGCTGCCCGAACGCCTGGGCCCTCTGGGCAGAGATCAAGACGCACGGCCACCGCGGCGGCACGGAGCCGTCCGTGCCCGCCTCCGCCCGTTTCGCACCACCCCGGCCGCACCGGCAGCCCGGCCACCATCGCCGCGGACCGTCGCCGGGTGGATCCTGACCCACTCCGACACCCTGCCGGAGAACGATCGACTCAAGCTGAAGCCAGTGCTCGCGCACTGCCCCGAACCGGACGCGCCCATCGGTCACGTCCGTGCGTTCGGGAGGGTGATCAGTGAGCTCCAAGGCGACCGGCTCCCGCAGTGGATCGAAGCAGTCCGTGCCGACGGCCTGCCGAGTCTCCACGCCTTCGTCATCCATGTGCTCGTCATCCGCGCTCTCGACGAACCGGGCAAGGTCCACGAGCGCCTCCGCCAGGGCGCGGGTCAGCGACGGGTGCTGCGACATGGACGATCCCCCGAAGGTGATGACGGCAGAACTCTCGGCGCACCCAATCGCAGGCGGCCGACAACACTCGCTGTCACCTCGCCACAGAACTTGGACCAGACCCGGTTCTCGTGAACAAAGCCAGGCCAGCTTCTGCAGGAAAAAGGGCGTCGAGCCGCGGTGTCCCGATCCTCACCGTGGCTTCTACAGTGCAGATCTCTTCCTCGGGCTTCGCCCATGTCTCCTGGAGGACATCCAGGGCCTCGTAGAACGCCTCCAAGCAGTCGTCCTCCTGGCCCGTCAGCTCGCCGAAAACCTCCTGGGCCACGTAGTCGAGCTCCTCCCATTCCGGCCACTCCTCGTCATCCCACTCCCGCAGGTGCCGTCCCACCAGGGCCCGCACCTCAGCAACGTCAGCGAGGGCGTCCGGATCAGCAAGCACAGCCTTATACGTCTCTTGTCCCTGGCCCACCAGCCAGAGCGCGAAGTAGTCGAAGCCGTCGTCGGAGCACAAGCCACCCTCGATCCGGCGCACCGCACGCCAGAGTGGGCCCGTGGCGACCGCCTCGCACGCGGCCTCCAAATGCGCCTGAAACTCCACCCCCTCCGCGGCCGGCCGACACCGCAACTCCCCACGCAGCCACTCCAGCCGTTCGTGTCGGCCACCGGAGCGACGGCTCAACTCGTCCATGAGCGCCCAGAAGGTCTTCTCGTCCATGCCGCCCAGGATCGCAACCACCACTGACACACCCGAGAGCCCCGTGCGAAAACAGCAGTAGCAGCCTGCGCAGGCCCGGGAAACGGCCTGCCGCACCCCCCGAAGCGCGCACATTCACCCGTACCTGCATGAGCACATTCAGGTGTACGCCGACAGCTGTCCGCGTACTCGTCTGAGTGCACCACCGAGTACGGAGTTATGTGCACCACTGGTCAGGCCACGTCGGTGTCCCGTTCGATGGCCTGGAGACGG
>NZ_JBSFFY010000062.1:0-36725 GCF_053596315.1 Streptomyces sp. NPDC001732 | reverse complement strand
CCGGACAAGGAGCTGCTCGGCTCGCTGGACGAGCAGGGCCGCGAGTCGCTGCGGCTGCTCCTGGAGGGGTTGGACTCGCACTGGTCGCTGGACGGTTGGTCCATTGCCCGGCCGTCCGGCCGACCGGCATCCTGCGCGGGTGCGAGCAACCCCGAAGAACCCCATGTCCCGCCGGTCCCTGCTGCGCGCCCTCGGAGCCACGGCGGCCGGTACCGCGCTGGCCGGCTGCGGTGTGCCCGCCGCCTACGTGGAGCCCGGGGACCGCGCCGGGCGCGACACCTCGGCGAGCGACCGCTCCCTGCACTTCGCGAACTGGCCCCTCTACATCGACACCGACGACGAGAACGAGTCGAAGCGGCCCACCCTCGACGCGTTCGCCGGACGCACCGGCATCTCCGTCACGTACACCGAGGAGATCAACGACAACGACGAGTTCTTCGGGAAGATCAGCCCGGCGCTGATGAACCACCAGGAGACCGGCCGGGACCTGATCGTCGTCAGCGACTGGATGTCCGCCAGGTTCGTACGCCTCGGCTGGGTGCAGGAGATGGACCGGGCCGGGCAGCCCAACGTCGCCGAACACCTCGACCCGCAGCTGCTCTCGCCCGCCTTCGACAAGGGCCGCACGCACAGCGTCCCCTGGCAGTCCGGGATCACCGGCATCGCGTACAACCGCAAGAAGCTCGGCCGCGAGATCAGGAGCGTGAGTGATCTGTGGGCGGACGACCTGCGCGGCAGGATGACGCTGCTGTCCGGGCTCGACGAGGCCTTCGCCCTCCTGCTGCTGGGCAACGGCGTCGACATCACCCGCTGGGTGGCGGACGACTTCCACGAGGTGTGCGAACAGATCGAGAAGCTGGTGCGCAGGAAGCACATCCGTCGCTTCACCGGCAACGACTACATCAAGGACCTGTCGACCGGCGACGTGCTCGCCTGCCAGGCGTACTCCGGCGACGTCATCCAGCTCCAGGCCGACAACCCGGAGATCGAGTTCGTGGTTCCCGAGGAGGGCGGCGAACTCTGGTCGGAATCGCTGATGATCCCCAACCTCGCCCGCCACAAGCGCAACGCCGAGAAGCTCGTCGACTACTACTACGAGCCGGAGGTGGCCGCCGAGCTGGCCGCCTGGGTCAACTACGTCTGCCCCGTCCCGGCCGCCCGCGAGGTACTGGCCGCGGCCAAGGACAAGGAGACCGCCGAACTCGCCGAGGACCCGCTGATCTTCCCCGACGACGAGATGCGCGAACGGCTGACGATCGCCCGCGACATCACGTCCGAGGAACGCTCCGGCTTCGCGAAGAAGTGGAACGCCATCGCCGGTCTGTGAGCGCGGCGGCGGTACGGGAGCGGTACGGGGCAGCGCGACCGGAAGCACCGCATTCGCCGTGTGCCGTACGCCTTTCGACCGCCACGGGGCGGGAAACCGCGGGGGAGCGCTCGGATAGCATCGGCGCCCGTGGTGCCGAAGAGCGGGCGGAAGACGCAGCGACGGACGTCCCGGGTGCTCCTGGTCGACGGGCGGGACCGGCTTCTGCTGCTCTGCGGACGCGATCCGCGCGGACCGGGGGCGAGGTGGTGGTTCACCGTCGGCGGCGGCGTCGAGGACGGTGAGGACCACCTCCGGGCGGCGGTCCGCGAGATCCGGGAGGAGACCGGCCTGTCCCTTCCCGCCCACCGTCTCGGCCCGCTCCTCTGGACCCGGCGGACCGCCTTCACCGTCGACGGCCGGGGCTTCGACCAGTACGAGGAGTACCGTCTCGCCCGCGTCACGGACGACGAGGCGCACCGCGTGAGGATCGACCCGGCCGAGGCCCGCCACGGGCACCACTGGTGGTCGGTGGAGGAACTGGCCGCCACGCAGGAGACCGTCCGGCCGAAGGGCCTGGCCCGGCTCCTGGCCGGGGCGCTCGTGGACCCCCGGCCGGCGAACGGCCCCGTCCACCTGGGGGACTTCGACGAGGACACCGACCCCGACCGGCCCTCCGGCGGGGCGGGAAGGCGCGGCGCGGACCCCAAGAAGGCATCGCGAAGGCGTGCCGCGCGGACCGGGGAAGGCGGTGCGAAGCGCCGGTGAGCGCGGGCGTACGCTGCGGACATGAGCGAGCGAAGAGCCCTGCTGAGGCGCATCCGCGTGTGGTTGATCTTCTTCATCGTCTGTCTGGTACTGAGCGGGCTGACCGCCTTTCCGCTCGTCCATGAACTCCGTTGGGCCGAGGACCTGTTGAGGTCCTCGGCCTCTCCCGTTCCGGAGCACTTCCCGGCATTGACGGAATGGATCACCAAGGTCCGCACCGGCCTGGACGAGGCCGACGCGAAGTACCCCTTCGTCCTGTACGGCACCGACTGGCTGGCCTTCGCGCACCTCGTCATCGCGGTCGCCTTCTACGGCCCCTACCGCGACCCGGTCCGCAACATCTGGGTCATCGAATTCGGCATGATCGCCTGCGCCGGGATCATCCCGCTCGCGCTGATCTGCGGGCCCGTCCGGGGCATCCCCTTCTGGTGGTCCGTCATCGACATGTCGTTCGGGGTCTTCGGGGTGATTCCGCTGCTCGTGGTGCGCCGCATGATCAAGCGGCTGGAGGCGCTGCCGGCCCCGGACCCCGCACCGCAACCGGTCGCCGCGACGGCCGGCTGAGTCCGGCCCGGGGAGCCGCTTCCCCGTTGCCCCTCCAGGCAGTTCAGCCCCGCGCCGGCGTTCCGAAGGCGGCGGCGACCAGGCCCGCCACGACGTCGTTGGTGCCCTCCCCCTTCGCGTCCGTGGAGTTCACGCTGTAGACGAGGACGCGGGAGAGGTCCCGGGTGCCCCCGACCCCCGCGTTGTAACCCCAGCGGCCACCGGTCTTGCCCCACACCCGGTGGCCGTCGACCACCCAGGAGGTCAGCCCCGCGCTGTACGCCGCGGGCTTGCCCGACTCGTGGTCCCGGACCGAGGGAGCGGGCAGCGTGAACATTTCCTCCAGCATCGGGCCGCGCACCACCCGGCCACGGAACAGGGCCTGTGTGAAGCGCTCCAGATCGGCGGTGGTGGAGATGATGTCGCCCGCCGCCCAGCCGTCGGTGGCGCCCCAGACACTGATGTCGCGCAGCCCGGTGCTGCCGTCGTCGAGCCGCATCCGCTGGTAGCCGTGGTTGTGCGGACCGTGGATACGGGGGTCGGCACCCGGGTACGAGGTGTCGTGCAGGCCGAGCGGTCCGAGGACGCGCCGGCCGACCTCGCTCTCGTAGCCGTGCCCGGTGACCTTCTCTATCAGCAGTCCGGCCACGGTGTAGTTGATGTTGAGGTAGTGCTGCCTGGTCCCGGCCGGGAACTCGGCCGGCTTCGCCGTCGCCGAGGCGACGAGCGCGCGCGGGTCGTGGCGCACGAAGCGGTTCTCGTACCACTCCTCGACGGTCGTGCCCGGGAAGTCGGCGGCGGGCAGTCCGCTGGTGTGGTTCAGCAACTGACGCACGGTCACCTTCCCGTACGTCGCCGGGATCAGCTCCGGCAGATAGGCGCGCACCGGCCGGTCCAGGTCGACCTTCCGCTCGGTGGCGAGCTGGAGCACCGTGGCCGCCGTGAAGACCTTGGTCACCGAACCCGCCCGGAACCGGCCGTCGGGATCGGCCGGGCGGCCCGACCTCAGATCGTGGACACCGGAACTGCCGTGCCACGCACCGGAGGTGCCCGAGACCCGCACCAGCGCGGCCGTCGCGGAGTCCTTCGGCAGCCCGGCGACGGCCGCGGCGAGCGCCTTCGCGTCCGGGGCCCCGTACACCGGGCCCTGCGCCGCGGCGCCCGCCACCGGGACCCGGGGAGCCGCCGATGCCCATGCCGGGGCGACCGGGCCGGCCGCGAACCCGAGGACCAGGGCGGTGGCGAGGAGAGTGCGGGTGCGGGCGTTCATCGTGGCGCCTCCTGGGAGTGGGATCAGGGGCGGCCCGCCCGTCGCGGGCCGCCGTTCTCGGATTCCATCCTGCTGAGCGCCGGGCCCCGGCGGATCCCCGGAGCGAGGGGTCTCAGGAGGGAGATCCGCTCCCTCGCCCGGGGGAGGGGACCGGGCCGCCTCCCCCGGGCGAGGGAGCGACGAGGCCGGTCTCGTACGCGCAGATCACCGCCTGGATGCGGTCGCGCAGCCCCAGCTTGGACAGCACGTTGCCGACATGGGTCTTCACCGTGTGCTCGCTGACGACCAGGGCCGCCGCGATCTCCGCGTTCGACAGGCCGCGGGCCAGGTGCAGCAGCGTCTCGCGCTCGCGGGCGGTCAGCGCGTCGAGCCGCCCGGCGGGCACCGCGTCCGGGGCGACGGGCCGGGAGGTGTAGTCGGCGACCAGCCGCCGGGCCACCGACGGCGCGAGCAGCGCATCGCCGGCCGTCACCACCCGCACCGCGTGCACCAGGTCGTCCCTGCGGACGTCCTTGAGCAGAAAGCCGCTCGCGCCCGCGTGCAGCGCCTCGTAGACGTACTCGTCGGAGTCGAACGTGGTGAGCATGACCGTCCGGCAGCCGGTCTCCGCGCTGATCGTGCGACATGCCTCGATCCCGTCCACGACCGGCATCCGGATGTCCAGCAGGACCACGTCGGGCGCCAGCCGCCGCACCGCGTCCACCGCCCGCGCCCCGTCGCCCACCTCCGCGACGACCTCGATGTCCGGCTGCGCGTCCAGAATCATCGCGAAGCCGCTGCGTACCAGTTCCTGGTCGTCGGCCACCACCACACGGATCGTCAACTCCCCACCTCCGCCCCGGACGTTACCTCCTCGCCCACGAACGGCGGCGCGAGCGCTTCACCGCACCGGCTCCAGCGGAAGGTCGACCTCCACCCGGAACCCCCTGCCCCGCGGACCAGGACCGGTACGGGCCGTTCCGCCGTGCGAGGCCGCGCGTTCGGCGATGCCCACCAGACCGAACCCGCCGCCGTTCCCGCCGCTCCCGCCGCTCCCGGCACCCGGCCCGCGCCCGTCGTCGACGACCGACACGGACAGTTCCGCCGGACCGTGGACGAGCCGCACGGCGACCGTCCGGGCGGCGGCGTGCCTGACCACGTTGGTCAGTGCCTCCTGCACGATCCGGTGCACCGTGGCCTCGGTGTCCAGCGGCAGCGCCCGGACCGGCCCCACGACCTCGTAGGACACCTCCAGGCCGCCGGCCCGGACCCGCTCCACGAGCCTCTCCAGCTCGGCCAGCACGGGCTGGGGCTCGCGCGGCGCGTCCCGGTCCGCCTCCTGCTCGCGCAGCACCCCGAGCATCCGGCGCAGCTGCGCCATCGCGTCCCGGCCCGTCTCCGAGATCGCGTCGAAGGCGGCCTCGGCGCGCTCCGGCGCCGTGCGCACCGCCACCGGACCGGCCTCCGCCTGCACGATCATCAGGCTCACCGCATGGGAGAGGATGTCATGCATCTCCCGGGCGATCCGGGCCCGTTCACGCGCCGCCGCGCGTTCCGCCTCGATCCGCCGCGTCAGCTCCAGCTGCCGAGCCCGGTCCTCCACGGCCCGGGTGTACGCCTGCCGGGTGTGGGTGAGCCGACCGAAGCCGTACGCCGCGGTGAAGACGATGAGCGCGAACACCAGCTCCCGCGTCTCGCCCGTGTTGAGCGCGGTCGAGGGGAAGACCACGGCGAGGGTCGTGGCCCCGCAGATCTGCCGTGCGGGCGACGGTGCGAGCGCCGCCACCGTGTAGAGGGCGACCAGGGCCGGGTACGGCAGGGTCTGCCCGGGGCCGTCGACGGCGAGCCCGTACAGTGCCTGGGCCGCGAAGACGGCCAGCAGCACCCGCACCGGCGCCCGGCGCCGCCACACCAGCGGTACCACGGTGAGGGTGGTCAGCAGGTACGCCGTCACCGTGGCCGGTTCCAGCCGGGGGTCCCTCGGAATCACCCAGGGCACCGACACCGCCGCCTGCACCAGCAGCGCCACCCCGACGTCCGTCCCCCACACCCCTCGGGCGCGCGTCCACACCCCCCGCGGATCCACTACGGCTTCCGCGCCACCGCGCCGAACTGGGCGACCAGGGGCGCTCCCGGCTCGCCGCGCCAGCGCGCGCACGACACGATGCCCGGCTCCACGAGTTCGAGTCCGGTCAGGAACGTGGCGAACTCGGCGCGGCCGCGGGCGGTGATCGGCGGGGTGGCGTTCTCGTTCCAGAACCGCATCGCCGCCTCGTTGCCCTCGCCGCCCAGTTCCAGTGTCGGATGGGTCAGCACCAGGTGGCTGCCGGACGGCACCGCGTCCATCAGCGTCCGCACGATGTGCCGGGCCTCGTCCGTGTCCAGGACGAAGTTGAGGATGCCGAGCAGCATGACCGCGACCGGCTTCCCCAGGTCCAGCGTCGGCTCGGCCGCCCGCAGGACCTCCTCCGGGCGGCGGGCGTCCGCGTCGATGTACGCGGTCGCACCCTCCGGGGAGCTGGTGAGCAGCGCACGGGCGTGCGCCAGGACGATCGGGTCGTTGTCCACGTACACGACACGGGAGGCGGGGGCGGTGTGCTGGGCGACCTCGTGCGTGTTCCCGGCGGTCGGCAGGCCGGTGCCGATGTCCAGGAACTGCCCGACCCCCACGTCCCCGGCCAGATACCGGACGGCACGCCCCAGGAACTCCCGGTCGGCGCGCGCCACTTCGCCGATGCTCGGGTACATGGCGGTGACCCGGTCGCCGACCGCGCGGTCCACGGGGTAGTTGTCCCGGCCGCCCAGCCAGTGGTTCCAGACCCGCGCGTTGTGGGCGATGTCGGAACGGACGCGGTAGGGAAGGGAATCGGTGCGGGCATCGGTCACGGTTCTGCTCCTCGGGCCGGACGGTATCGGGGGAGGGGGTGCCGCCCATGATGCCGGACGATCAAGCGGGGCCGCTGGCAGAGGAGTTGGCGAGGACGCCGCGCAGGACGTCCACCCGGTTGGTGGTGATCGAGTCGACGCCCCGCCGGACGAGGCGGCGCATGACGTAGCCGGTGTCCGCCGTCCAGGCGGAGACCAGCAGCCCGTCCCGGTGCAGACGGTCCGTCAGATCGCGGTCCACCAGGCCGAACCGGTAGTTCAGCCAGCGCGGCCGTACCGCGTCGAGCAGCACCCGGCCCGGCGGGGCGGACGCCGTCCAGGTCAGGGCGATCTCGGCGGCGGGATCGGCGGCGCGCACCCGCAGCATCGCCTCGGGCCCCGCGCAGTAGTACACCCGTTCCCCGGCCCCGCACGCGTGCACCGCGGCGACGGTCCCGGCCACGGAACCGTCGGTGGAGCCGGGCAGGTCGATCATGACGCGGTGCGGCCCGGTGGCGAGCAGCGCCTCGCGCAGCGTGGGCACACCGCCCCGGGTCAGCCCGGCGAGCTCCGCCCGGGTCAGCCGGTCGAGCCGCAGATCGTGACCCCACAGCCGTTTCAGCGTGGCGTCGTGCAGCAGGACCGGCACCCCGTCGCGGGTGACCCGCACATCGATCTCGACCGCGTCCGCCCCCCGTGCGAGGGCGGAGCGGATCGAGGGGAGCGTGTTCTCGCGGGCCCGGTAGGGATCGCCGCGGTGCGCCACGGCGGTGACTGTGGTGGCCATGGGGTCATTGTGGCCACCCCGGCCATCCCGTGGTCACCTCGGCCACCCCGCGTTCACCCGGCCCCCCGGTCATCCCGTGGTCACCCCGGTCACTGGGCGGAGCGCTCCAGCCAGCCCGTCGTGTACGCGTCGATCTCGGCGGCCAGCGTGCGCTTGCCGGCCGGGTCGAGGTACGAGGCGTCGACCGCGTTCTTCGCCAGCGCGGCGAGCCCGCGCTCGTCCAGGTCGAGCAGCCGGGCGGCCACCGCGTACTCGTTGTTGAGGTCGGTGCCGAACATCGGCGGGTCGTCGCTGTTGATGGTGACCAGGACGCCCGCCCGCACCATCTCCCGGACCGGGTGCTGGTCGATGTCGGCCACGGCGCGGGTCGCGATGTTCGAGGTCGGGCAGACCTCCAGCGGGATGCGGTGTTCGGCGAGGTGGGCCAGCAGCTCCGGGTCCTGGACGGAGTGGGTGCCGTGACCGATGCGCTCGGCGCGCAGGTGGGTCAGCGCGTCCCAGACGGTCTGCGGCCCGGTGGTCTCCCCGGCGTGCGGCACGGAGTGCAGGCCCGCGGCTATCGCACGGTCGAAGTAGGGCTTGAACTGCGGGCGTTCCACCCCGATCTCCGGGCCGCCGAGCCCGAAGGAGACGAGCCCCTCGGGCCGCAGGTCCAGGGCGAGCCGGGTGGTCTCCTCGGCGGACGCCAGTCCGGCCTCGCCCGGAATGTCGAAGCACCAGCGCAGTACGACGCCCAGCTCGGCCTCGGCCGCCTTGCGGGCGTCCTCTATCGCCTCCATGAACCCCTGCTCGGGGATGCCGCGCCGGACCGAGGAGTACGGCGTCACCGTCAGCTCCGCGTAGCGGATGTTCTGCCGGGCCATGTCGCGGGCGACCTCGAAGGTCAGCAGGCGGACGTCCTCCGGGGTGCGGATCAGGTCCACGACGGAGAGGTACACCTCGATGAAGTGCCCGAAGTCCGTGAAGGTGAAGTAGTCGGCCAGGGCCTCGGGGTCGGTGGGGACCTTGGAGTCGGGGTGGCGCGCGGCCAGTTCCGCGACGATGCGGGGGGAGGCGGACCCGACGTGGTGGACGTGCAGTTCCGCCTTGGGCAGCCCCGCGATGAAGGGGCGCAGATCGTGCATCGGACTCTCCGGGGCGTGGGACGGGGTGCTGCCGGGCACGGTCGGCCGGGCAGAGGACGGGCATCATCGTAGGCCGGGTCCGCAGGTGAACGGGCGGGCCGTAGCATGACGGGACCACGATGGGGGAGGCACATGTCAGACAACACAGAGCAGCCCGAGGGCGGGGGCGCGCCGCGGGATCCGTGGGCCGCGCCGGACAGCAAGGTCCCGCTGGACAAGCCGGCCGGCGACGCCCGCCCGCCCGCCGTGCACAGTCAGCCGACGGTCACCTCGATGCCGGGCGTCGGGGAGGGCCCCGCGCCGACCGACGTGCCGCCGCCGGGGTTCGGTTCGCCCGCCCAGACCGGGCCGGTACCCGGCGAGGTGCCGCCGCCCCCGGTCGGTCCCAACGGGCCGGGGCAGCAGGCTCCGCCGGTCACGGGGCCGTACGGCTACCCGTCCGCACCGCCGCAGTACGGGTATCCGGCGTACCCCGGATACCCCCAGGCGCCGTGGGGCGCGCCGCCCGCCAACGGCATGGGCACGGCGGCCATGGTGCTCGGCATCCTGGCCGTCTGCATGTTCTGCGTCTACGGGATCCCGAGCCTGGTCCTGGGCGTACTGGCCCTGATCTTCGGCATCCTGGGCCGCAAGCGGGTGCAGCGCGGTGAGGCGACCAACAGCGGTCAGGCGCTCGCCGGGATCATCATGGGCTCCGTAGGCATCGCCCTGGGCGTGGCGATCATCAGCTTCTTCGTCTGGCTGATCGCCACCCACACCGAAGACTTCGAGGACACCTACGAGGACGACCCGTACGCCACGTCCCTGGTCGTCGACGTCACGCGATAACCGGCACCGGGCCGACAGCACGCCCCTGTCTCGACGGCCGTGCGGGCCGGACCCCGGCCCGCACGGCCGTCGAGCCGTACCGGGCACTGTGCCGTACCGGCCGTCGAGCCGTACCGGGGCCGTGTTCCGGGGGCCGTGCCCCGGCCGTCGCGCGGGAGCCGTCGGCCTCCGCGGACGGCCGGCCGCCCCGGCCGCGCCCCCGCTCTCCGGCCGCGCCCGGCCTTCTCAGGCCGCCCGCAGCCGGGTCCGCGCGTCCATCAGCGCGAACCCCAGCAGATTCAGCCCCCGCCAGGTCGCCGGGTTCGCCGCCCGGGGGTCGTCCGCCGCCAGCCCTATGCCCCAGATCCGGTCCATCGGGCTCGCCTCCACCAGCACCCGGTCCCCGGTGTTCAGCAGGAACTCCCGCAGCTCCGGGTCGCCGCCGAACTTGTGCACACTGCCGGCCACCACCAGCCCGTACCGCTCGCGCTCCCACACCGCGTCGTCGAAACCGCGGACCAGCCGGCCCACCTTCTTCGCCACCGCCGGGCTCTTCGCCGCCACCGCCGCGGCCTCCGACTCCGCGTCACCGAACAGGCGCGCCTTGCCCGCCATCATCCAGTGCTCGGCCGACGCGTACGTCACGCCGTCGACCGTGAAACGCGACGGCCACCACTGGCTGAGACAGCTCGCGCCGATACGGCCGGCGGGCCGCGGGCGGTGTCCCCAGAAGTGCAGGTACTTCACCTTCTCCCCGCGCCCGGCCCGTGCCAGGAGATCGTCCATGTGTTCCATGACATGCGATTCTGGCATCCGCCACTGACACTACGTACGGGGAATTCCGCACTGACGCGACACATGGTCGACAGATTCCGTTGCGTAACCAAAAGGCAACAACGGAATCACTTGTTGGGGTGGATGGCCTCTGTCAGGATCGGCACTCAAATCGAGCAGAGACTACGCCGCCCCCGTATTCCCGGGGCGTGCGGCGGAGGAGAGCGTCATGGGCAACGGCATCCAGGTGCAGGACCGCTTCGCGGACGGCGCACAGTACATCGGCGGAAAGCTGCGGTCCGGAACCTCGGGGCGCCGCCACGACGTGGTGAACCCCGCGACGGGCGAGACCGTGTACAGCTACGAGCTGGCGGGCACCGCGGACGTGGACGCCGCCGTGGCCGCCGCGCGCGAGGCGTTCCCCGGCTGGTCGGGCGCGACGCCCGCCGAGCGGGCCGAGGCGATGCACCGCTTCGCCGCCGTCCTCGCCGAACAGGCCGATGACTTCGCGTACGTGGAGTCGCTCCAGTGCGGCAAGCCGATCAAGCTCTCCACCGAGTTCGACGTGCCCGGCACCGTCGACAACACCTCCTTCTTCGCCGGAGCCGCCCGCCACCTGGAGGGCAAGTCGGCCGCCGAGTACGACGGCGACCACACCTCGTACGTACGCCGCGAGGCGATCGGCGTCATCGGCTCCGTCGCCCCCTGGAACTACCCGCTCCAGATGGCCGCCTGGAAGGTCCTCCCGGCCGTCGCCGCGGGCAACACCATCGTCCTCAAGCCCGCCGAGATCACCCCGCTGACCTCGCTGATGTTCGCCCAGGCGGCCACGGAGGCGGGCATCCCCGACGGCGTGATCAACATCGTCACCGGCGCGGGCAAGGAGGCCGGCGAACACCTCGTCGGCCACCCGGACGTGGTCATGACCTCCTTCACCGGCTCCACCGCCGTCGGCAAGCGGGTCGCGGAGATCGCCACTTCCACCGTCAAGCGCCTCCACCTCGAACTCGGCGGCAAGGCCCCCTTCGTGGTCTTCGACGACGCCGACCTCGACGCCGCGGTCAACGGCGCGGTCGCCGGAGCGCTCATCAACACCGGCCAGGACTGCACCGCCGCCACCCGCGCCTACGTCCAGCGCCCGCTGTACGACGCCTTCGTGCGGGGCGTCGCCGAGCTGATGGAGACCGTCCGGCTCGGCGACCCCTTCGACCCGCACACCGACCTCGGCCCGCTGATCAGCCACGCCCAGCGGGACCGGGTCGCCGGATTCGTCGAGCGCGCCCGCGCGTACGCCACCGTCGTCACCGGCGGCGAGGCCCCCGGCGGCGAACTGGCGGACGGCGCCTACTACCGGCCCACCCTCGTCACCGACGCCGCCCAGGACAGCGAGATCGTCCAGTCGGAGATCTTCGGCCCGGTCCTGGTCGTGCTGCCCTTCGACAGCGACGACGAGGGCATCCGCCTCGCCAACGACACCCCCTACGGGCTCGCCGCCTCCGCCTGGACCCGCGACCTGTACCGCGCCAACCGCGCCACCCGCGAGATCAAGGCGGGCTGTGTCTGGGTCAACGACCACATCCCGATCATCAGCGAGATGCCGCACGGCGGATACAAGGCCAGCGGCTTCGGCAAGGACATGTCCTCGTACTCCTTCGAGGAGTACACGCAGGTCAAGCACGTCATGTACGACAACACCGCGGTCGTCCGCAAGGACTGGCACCGCACGATCTTCGGGGACCGATAAATCGGCCGACCCCGGCCCCACACACCCGAAAGGGCAACGGCATGGAGCAGTACGAGCCCGAGCGCCTCTCCGCGGCCCAGATCGCCGCGATGCGGCGCAGTCTGACCGGCGGCCGGGGCGCCCTGACCCGCCGATCGCTGATCCGCGCCTCCGGCATGGGGGCGCTGGCGATCGGCGGGCTGGGCACACTGAGCGCCTGCGGCATCCCGCCGGCGAAGCGCTCGGAGGGCGGCGCCGCGGCGTCCGACGACCACTCGGCCCGGGAGAAGCAGGTCAACTTCTCCAACTGGACCGAGTACATGGACGTCACCGAGGACGGCAAGCACCGGCCCACCCTGGAGGCGTTCACGAAGCGCACCGGCATCAGGGTCAAGTACACCGAGGACATCAACGACAACGTCGAGTTCTTCGGCAAGATAAAACCGCAGCTCGCGGCCGGTCAGGACACCGGGCGCGACATCATCTGCGTCACCGACTGGCTGGCCGCCCGCATCATCCGGCTCGGCTGGGCCCAGAAGCTCGACCCGGTCAACCTGCCGCACGCCTTCGCCAACCTCTCGTCCCAGTTCCGCACCCCGGACTGGGACCCGGGCCGCGCCCACTCGTACCCCTGGACCGGCATCCCCACCGTCATCGCCTACAACTCCAGGGCGACCGGCGGGCGCAAGGTCGACTCGGTCACGCAACTCCTCGACGATCCGAAGCTCAAGGGCCGGGTCTCCTTCCTCTCCGAGATGCGCGACACCGTCGGCATGACCCTGCTCGACATGGGCAAGGACCCCGGCACCTTCACCGACGCGGACTACGACGCCGCGATCGGCCGGCTCCAGAAGGGCGTCGACAAGAACCAGATCCGTCGCTTCACCGGCAACGACTACACCGCGGACCTCGACAAGGGCGACATCGCCGCCTGCGTCGCGTGGGCCGGCGACATCATCCAGCTCCAGGCCGGGAACCCGGACATCAAGTACGCGATCCCGGCCGCGGGGTACGTCATATCCAGCGACAACCTGCTGGTCCCGGTGGAGGCCCGGCACAAGACCAACGCCGAGAAGCTCATCGACTACTACTACGAGCCGGCGGTCGCCGCACAGCTCGCCGCCTACATCAACTTCGTCTGCCCGGTCGACGGGGTCCGCGAGGAGCTGGCGAAGATCGATCGGGCGATGGCCGACAACGTCCTGATCCTCCCGGACAAGGAGATGGCGTCCCGGTCGCATGCCTTCCGCTCCCTGACCACCGAGGAAGAGACGGCGTACGAAGAGAAGTTCGCCAAGCTCATCGGCGCCTGACCCCGCGCCCCTTTCTCACCGATCTCCCTCCGACACCACCGGGACCGCGATCCATGACACAGCAGCAGACCGGCGGCGACGTCCGCCTCACCGGGATCAGCAAGACGTACGGCTCCTTCACCGCCGTGGAACCCCTCGACCTGACCGTCCCGCAGGGCACCTTCTTCGCCCTGCTCGGCGCGTCCGGCTGCGGCAAGACCACCACCCTGAGGATGATCGCGGGCCTGGAGGAGGCCAGCACCGGCACCGTGTCGCTCGGCGACCGGGACATCACCGACCTGCCCCCCTACAAGCGGCCCGTCAACACGGTCTTCCAGAGCTACGCGCTCTTCCCGCACCTCGACATCGCCGAGAACATCGCCTTCGGCCTGCGCCGGCGCGGCATCAAGTCGGTGAAGAAGCAGGTCGACGAGATGCTGGACCTCGTCCAGCTCGGCGACTTCGCCAAGCGCAAGCCGCACCAGCTCTCCGGCGGCCAGCAGCAGCGCGTAGCCGTCGCCCGCGCCCTGATCAACCACCCGCAGGTGCTCCTGCTCGACGAACCGCTCGGCGCCCTCGACCTCAAACTCCGCCGCCAGATGCAGCTGGAGCTCAAACGCATCCAGACCGAGGTCGGCATCACCTTCATCCACGTCACCCACGACCAGGAGGAGGCCATGACCATGGCCGACACCGTCGCGGTGATGAACGCGGGCCGGGTCGAGCAGCTCGGCGCCCCCGCCGACCTGTACGAGAACCCGCGGACGACCTTCGTCGCCAACTTCCTCGGCACCTCCAACCTCATCGAGGCCGAGGTCGTCTCCACGGGCACCGACATCGTCGTGACGGCGGGAGGCGGAAAGCTGCGGCTGCCCGCCGACCGGTGCACGGCCCTCGCCACCGAAGGCGGCAAGCTGCTGCTCGGCGTGCGCCCCGAGAAGATCTCCCTCGCGCACGCCGACGACGCGGACACGGTCGCCGAGGGCCGCAACCGGGTCCCCGGCCGGATCGTCGACTCCAGCTTCATCGGGGTGTCCACGCAGTACGTGGTGGAGAGCCCCGCCGGCAAGGAACTCCAGGTGTACGAGCAGAACATCGACCGGCGCGCGGGACTCACTCCCGGCACCGAGGTCGTCCTGCACTGGAATCCGGCGCACACCTTCGGCCTGGACGCCGCCCAGGACATCGACGCCGGTGTGGAGACGGTGGAGGACGCGGCGTGACCGTCACCGAGGCGCCACCCGTCGCGCCCACCACCGAACCGAAGCCGCGCAAGGCGTCCACCCGCAAGCGCCTCGTCCCCTACTGGCTGCTGCTCCCCGGCATCCTGTGGCTGCTCGTCTTCTTCGCGCTGCCGCTCGTCTACCAGGCCTCGACCTCCGTACAGACCGGCTCCCTGGAGAAGGGCTTCGAGGTCACCTGGCACTTCGCGACGTACTGGGACGCGCTGCAGGACTACTACCCGCAGTTCGTCCGGTCCCTGCTGTACGCGGGCACCGCCACGATCCTGTGCCTGCTGCTCGGCTACCCGCTCGCCTACCTCATCGCGTTCAAGGCCGGCCGCTGGCGCAACGTCGTCCTGGTCCTGGTCATCGCGCCGTTCTTCACCAGCTTCCTGATCCGCACCCTCGCCTGGAAGACGATCCTCGCGGACGGCGGCACGGTCGTCGGCGTGCTCAACACCCTGCACGTCCTGGACGTCACCAGCTGGCTCGGCTGGACCGAGTCCAACCGGGTGCTGGCCACCCCGCTCGCGGTGGTCTGCGGCCTCACGTACAACTTCCTGCCGTTCATGATCCTGCCGCTCTACACCTCGCTGGAGCGGATCGACGGCAGACTGCACGAGGCGGCCGGCGACCTGTACGCCACCCCCGCCACCACCTTCCGCAAGGTGACCTTCCCGCTCTCCATGCCGGGCGTCGTCTCCGGAACGCTGCTCACCTTCATCCCGGCCAGCGGTGACTACGTCAACGCCGAACTGCTGGGCTCCACGGACACCAAGATGGTCGGCAGCGTCATCCAGACCCAGTTCCTGCGCGTCCTGGACTACCCGACGGCGGCCGCGCTCTCCTTCATCCTCATGGCGGTCGTCCTGCTCATGGTCACCGTCTACATCCGCCGCTCCGGGACGGAGGACCTGGTCTGATGCCCGTACTGCGCTGGATTCGCCGCAACCTGGTCGTCCTCGTGGGTCTGCTGACCCTCGCGTACATGATCCTGCCGAACATCGTCGTCATGGTGTTCTCGTTCAACAAGCCGAAGGGGCGCTTCAACTACGCCTGGCAGCACTTCTCCCTGGACGCCTGGAAGGACCCCTGCGGCGTCGCCGACATGTGCGGCTCGCTCTCGCTGTCCCTCCAGATCGCCCTGTGGGCCACCATCGGCGCGACCGTGCTCGGCACGATGATCTCCTTCGCGCTGGTCCGCTACCGCTTCCGGGCGCGCGGCGCGATCAACTCGCTGATCTTCCTGCCGATGGCGATGCCCGAGGTCGTCATGGCCGCCTCGCTGCTCACCCTCTTCCTCAACATGGGCGCACAGCTGGGCTTCTGGACGATCCTCATCGCGCACATCATGTTCTGCCTGAGCTTCGTGGTGACGGCCGTCAAGGCACGCGTGATGTCCATGGACCCGCGGCTGGAGGAGGCCGCCCGCGACCTGTACGCCGGACCCGTGCAGACCTTCCTGCGGGTGACGCTGCCGATCGCCGCCCCCGGAATCGCCGCGGGAGCGCTGCTCGCCTTCGCGCTCTCCTTCGACGACTTCATCATCACCAACTTCAACGCGGGCTCCACCGTGACCTTCCCCATGTTCGTCTGGGGATCGGCACAAAGGGGCACGCCCGTACAGATCAACGTCATCGGAACGGCGATGTTCGTCATCGCCGTGGCGGTGGTCGTCGTCGGCCAGCTGATCGCGAACCGGCGCAGGAAAAACACACGATAGAAAGCACTGAAGGAGTTGGAAACCATGGCCCCAGCTGCCATGCGTACCGCTGCACAATCACTCTCCGACGCACAGCCGGTGTCGTTCTGGCTGGACGACCCCGAAAAGCCCGCCGCCCTGCCGGCCCTCACCGGTGACGAGCACTGCGACCTGCTCGTCATCGGCGGCGGCTACAGCGGACTGTGGACCGCGCTGCTCGCCAAGGAGCGCGACCCGGAACGGGACGTCGTACTGATCGAGGGGCACGAGGTGGGCTGGGCCGCCTCGGGCCGCAACGGCGGATTCTGCGCCGCCTCCCTCACCCACGGCCTGCCCAACGGACTGGACCGCTGGCCGGACGAGATCAAGAAGCTGGAGGAGCTCGGCGAGCGCAATCTCGACGCCATCGAGGCCGCCGTCGCCCGCTACTCCATCGACTGCGAATTCGAGCGCACCGGCGAGATCGACGTCGCCACCGAGCCCCACCAGCTCGAAGAGCTCCAGGAGTGGCACCGGGAGACCGAGAAGCTCGGCTTCACCGGGACGGAGTTCCTGGACCGGGACGCGCTGCGCGCCGAGGTCGACTCGCCGACCTTCCTGGGCGGGCTCTGGGACCGGCGGGGCGTCGCCATGCTGCACCCCGCCAAACTGGCCTGGGGCCTGAAGCGTGCCTGCCTCGGTCTGGGGGTGCGGATCCACGAGCACACCCGGGGCCTCGAACTGGCCAGGACCACCGCCGGAACGGCCGTCCGCACGCCCTACGGAAGGATCTTCGCGCACCGGGTGGCACTCGGTACGAACATCTTCCCGTCGCTGGTCAGGCGGGTGCGCCCGTACACGGTGCCGGTCTACGACTACGCGCTGATGACCGAGCCCCTCACCGCGGACCAACTGGCCTCCATCGGCTGGAAGAACCGGCAGGGGCTGGGCGACAGCGCCAACCAGTTCCACTACTTCCGGCTGTCGGCCGACAACCGGATCCTGTGGGGCGGCTACGACGCGATCTACCCGTACGGCGGCCGGCTGAACGCCGACCTCGACCAGCGCCCGGAGACCTTCCTCAAGCTCGCGGGCCAGTTCTTCGACTGCTTCCCGCAGTTGGCGGGCGTCCGCTTCAGCCACGCCTGGGGCGGGGCGATCGACACCTGTTCCCGCTTCTCCGCGTTCTTCGGCACGGCCCACCGCGGCCGGGTCGCCTACGCCGCCGGGTACACCGGGCTCGGCGTCGGCGCCACCCGGTTCGGGGCCGAGGTGATGCTCGACCTGCTGGCGGGCGAGCGGACCGAACGGACCGAGCTGGAGATGGTCCGCAGCAAGCCGATGCCGTTCCCGCCGGAGCCCTTCGCCTGGACCGGGATCGAGCTCACCAAGCGGTCCCTGGCCAGGGCCGACCGCAACGGCGGGCACCGCAACCTCTGGCTGCGGACGATGGACCGGCTCGGGCTCGGCTTCGACAGCTGAGACTGCGCGGGGCGGCGCCGGAGCCGCCGGGACGCCGGGCCGGTCACTCCTCGGGGTGACCGGCCCGGTCCGTCTCAACTGATCGTCCGAACCCGCGTAATGGATCGGGGCGACCCCTGTCTCCCGTGTGGACGCGCCGGCCATCCACGGCCGGCGCGCAGCACATGGAACGGAGGCCGGTCATGACTGGCGCGGGGGCCGAAGCAGCAGTCGAGTGGCTCGTATCGGTGGCACCGGATCCCGAAGCCTGCCGGCGGGAGTGGGAGTGCGATCCGCGGGGGATCGCACTCCTTCCCGCCGGCAGGCGCTGGGACGTGCTGATTCTTCCCGGGGAGCTGGGCTATCCCACCCTCGGCGTACTCACCCGGCTCATCGACAGGCCCGGTCCCGTCCTCAGCGACTTCGGCGAGGCACGCATCGGTTTCTTCGTGGCGCCGGGCACCGCCGCCTGCTGGGTCGGCACCGGCGTACGGGGAGCGGGACACGGAACCTGGATCGTCGTGCCGTACCCCGGGCGGACGGCCGTGGTGGGCGGGGTGCGCTGGCTGATCCCTCCGGACGGCACGGGAATCGTCACCGACGCGGCACTCCTGGAACTCGCGATGCACGAGGCGGCGGCCGCGCGGGCCGAGAGCGAAGGCATCGGAGGGAGCGGAGGGAACGGAGGGAGCTGACGGGGCCGACGGGGGAGGAGGGGGCGGGAAACGGGACATGTCGGCGGCGGGTACGACGGGGTGCTGCCAGAGGTCTTGACAACCTGATTGGTCTGGACCATGTTGTGCCCGCCGCACTCGATTCCCCCATGCACGGAGGCCGTTGTGGAACGCACGGTACCCCCCGCCCGATTTACCGGACTTGTGGCCGCCTTCTCGGCGGCGCTGCTCGCCGCAGGCGGCCTGACCGCCCTCGCCCCCTCTGCCGCCGCTGCCGACGTCGATCTGGCGCGCAACGGCGGCTTCGAGTCCGGCCTGGACGGCTGGAGTTGTACGGGTGGCAGCGGAGTCACCGTCAACTCCCCCGTCCACAGCGGCACTTCGGCACTGAAGGCGACACCGGCCGGCGGCGACAACGCCAAGTGCTCCCAGACCGTGACGGTCGAGCCGGACTCCACGTACACGCTCAGCTCCTGGGTGCAGGGCGGCTACGTCCACCTCGGCGCGTCCGGTACCGGCACCACCGACGTGTCCACCTGGACGCAGTCGGCGGCCGACTGGAAGCAGCTCACCACCACCTTCAGGACCGGACCGTCCACCACCTCGGTGACCGTCTACACCCACGGCTGGTACGGCACGCCCGCCTACTACGCCGACGACCTCACCCTCGTCGGACCCGGCGGAGCCCCCGCCGAACTGCCCGCCGCCCCCACCGGGCTGAAGGCCGGCACGGCCACCGCCTCCTCGGTCGACCTCTCCTGGACCGGCTCCACCGGAGCCACCGGCTACCACGTCTACCGGGGCGGCACCAAGGTCCTCTCGGTCACCGGAACCTCCGCCACGGTCACCGGGCTGACCGCGTCGACCGCGTACAGCTTCCAGGTCACCGCGACCAACTCCGCGGGCGAGTCCGCCAAGTCCGCCGCCGTCCAGGCCACCACCACCGCGGCGGGCGGCGGAGGCGGGGACAGCGGCAAGCTGCCCGCCCACGCGCTCGTCGGCTATCTGCATGCCAGCTTCGCCAACGGCTCCGGCTACACACGGATGGCGGACGTGCCCGACTCCTGGGACGTCATCGACCTGGCCTTCGGCGAGCCCACCTCGGTCACCTCCGGCGACATCCGCTTCTCGCTCTGCCCGGTCACCGAGTGCCCGAACGTCGAGTCCCTCGCCGAGTTCAAGGCCGCCATCAAGGCCAAGCAGGCCGCGGGCAAGAAGGTCCTGATCTCCATCGGGGGCCAGAACGGCCAGGTGCAGCTCACCACCACCGCCGCCCGGGACACCTTCGTCTCCTCCGTCAGCAGGATCATCGACGAGTACGGCCTGGACGGCCTCGACATCGACTTCGAGGGCCACTCGCTCTCGCTGAACACCGGCGACACGGACTTCCGGAACCCCACCACCCCGGTCGTCGTCAACCTGATCTCCGCGGTGAAGACCCTCAAGGCCAAGTACGGCGAGAAGTTCGTCCTCACCATGGCGCCCGAGACCTTCTTCGTGCAGCTCGGCCACCAGTACTACGGTTCGGGCCCCTGGGGCGGCCAGGACCCCCGGGCCGGCGCCTACCTCCCGGTCATCCACGCCCTGCGCGACGACCTGACCCTGCTGCACGTCCAGGACTACAACTCGGGCTCCATCATGGGCCTGGACAACCAGTACCACTCGATGGGCGGCGCGGACTTCCACATCGCCATGACCGACATGCTGCTCACCGGATTCCCGGTGGCCGGTGACCAGACCAAGGTCTTCCCCGCGCTGCGCCCCGACCAGGTCGCCATCGGCCTGCCGGCCTCCACCCAGGCGGGCAACGGCCACACCTCGCCCGCCGAGGTCACCAAGGCGCTGAACTGCCTGACGAAGAAGACCGACTGCGGCTCGTACACCACCCACGGCACCTGGCCCCAGCTGCGCGGGCTGATGTCGTGGTCGATCAACTGGGACCGCTTCAACAACGGGGAGTTCTCGAAGAACTTCGACGCCTACTTCGGCAACTGACACCCGCTCCGGCCCCCGGGACACCCGCTCCGGTCCCCGGGACGCCCGCTCCGGCGGCCGAGGACGCCTACTTCGGCACCCGGGGACGCCCGCTTCGGCAACCGAGCCGGAGGCAGACCAGCAGCGCCCCGCACAACCACCAGCTGCCCAGCACGTCCAGCGGCCAGTGGTAGCCGCGCAGCACCAGACCGATGCCCGTCGCCGTGGCCAGCAAGGCAGCGGCGACGGGCATCATCCACGACCACGCCCGCCGCACGCCGGGCGCCAGCAGCAGCGCCGCGGCCCCGTACGCCACCACGGCCGTCGCCGCGTGCCCGGACGGGTAGTAGCCGGTGGCCTCCGTCAGCGGCCCCGGACGGGCGACCCAGTCCTTCAGCGGCACGACGAGGAGCGGCACCGCCGCCATGGCCAGCGCCGCGCACAACGGCGCGCGGCGCTCACCGCGCCCCAGGGACCGGACGATCGCGAGACCCAGCACCGGGAGCGCGACCTGCATGTTGCCGAGATCGGCGAGGAATTCCGTCAGCCGGAGGGGACCGTGCCCCACGAGCGCCCGCCCGGCCCGCTCGTCGAGACCGCGCAGCGGACCGTCGGCCGCGACCTGCCAGGTGGTGAGGGCGAACAGCACCGGCAGGAGCGGTGCCAGGAGAACGAGAAGGGCCGGCCGCCCGGGAACAGGGGGGGTGGTTCCGGGGCGGCCGGTCGGATCGGTTCGCCGCGCGCCCCGGGGGGTCTGGGGCGGGCGGCCGTCCGATCGGTGAGGAGTTCCGGAGCCGAGGGCTCCAGTGGCGTGCCCGAGGGCACGGCCGGAACGGCGCCGGGGAAGCTCCGGTCCGGCATCGCCCGCAGTCCCCTGTGGGCGAGGTGTTTCTCTCATCTGCGCAAACCGTACGGCAGCCGGTGGGGGACCGACAGCCGGAAACGTATCCCGCCATCGGCCCCGCACACCTTCTTCACAGGCCCACACGCGACGCCTGCATCCCCGGCGGGAAAGCGGTCCTCCGCCGCCGGGGGTTCGCACAGGTCAGATCCCGGCGAAAGCCTGCTCGATGACGTCGAGCGCCTCGTTCAGCAGGTCCTCGCCGATCACCAGCGGCGGCAGGAAGCGCAGGACGTTGCCGTACGTGCCGCAGGTGAGGACCAGCACGCCCTGGGCGTGGCACGCCTTGGCGAGCTTCGCGGCGGCCTCCGGGTGCGGGTCCTTCGTGCCGGACTTCACCAGCTCGATCGCGATCATCGCGCCGCGGCCGCGGATGTCACCGATGATGTCGCCGTTGTCGAGCTTCGACTGCATCTCGGCGAGGCGGCCCTTCATGACCTCCTCGATGCGCTTGGCCTTCCCGTTCAGGTCCAGCTCGCGCATCGTCTCGATGGCACCGAGGGCACCCGCGCAGGCGACCGGGTTGCCGCCGTAGGTGCCGCCGAGGCCACCGGCGTGGGCGGAGTCCATGATCTCGGCGCGGCCGGTCACGGCGGAGAGCGGCAGACCGCCCGCGATGCCCTTGGCGGTGGTGATCAGGTCCGGGACGATGCCCTCGTCCTCGCAGGCGAACCACTGGCCGGTGCGGCAGAAGCCGGACTGGATCTCGTCGGCGACGAAGACGATGCCGTTGTCCTTGGCGAACTGGGCGATCGCCGGGAGGAAGCCCTTGGCCGGCTCGATGAAGCCGCCCTCGCCGAGCACCGGCTCGATGATGATCGCGGCGACGTTCTCCGCGCCGATCTGCTTGTTGATCTGGTCGATGGCCTGGGCGGACGCCTCGGCACCGGCGTTCTCGGCACCGGTCGGCCAGCGGTAGCCGTACGCCACCGGCACCCGGTAGACCTCGGGCGCGAACGGGCCGAAGCCCTGCTTGTACGGCATGTTCTTGGCGGTCAGCGCCATCGTGAGGTTGGTGCGGCCGTGGTAGCCGTGGTCGAAGACGACGACCGCGGTGCGCTTGGTGTGGATGCGGGCGATCTTCACCGCGTTCTCGACGGCCTCGGCGCCCGAGTTGAACAGCGCGGACTTCTTGGGGTGGTCGCCCGGGGTCAGCTCGGCGAGCTGCTCGCAGACCTCGACGTAGCCCTCGTACGGCGTGACCATGAAACAGGTGTGGGTGAAGTCGGCGAGCTGCGCGGACGCGCGGCGCACGACGGCCTCGGCGGAGGCGCCGACCGAGGTCACGGCGATGCCGGAGCCGAGGTCGATCAGCCGGTTGCCGTCCACGTCCTCGATGATTCCGCCACCGGCGCGGGCGGTGAACACAGGCAGGGTGGAGCCCACGCCCGCCGCCACCGTGTTCAGACGGCGGGCCTGCAGCTCCACCGACTTCGGGCCGGGAATGGCGGTGACGACGCGTCGCTCCTGCGGAATTTCGGTCATGGGGGGCTCCTGGGGGGATGTTTCGGACGCTTCCCCAGCAGGCTAGGGGCGAGGCCCGGGGTCCGGCATGTTCCGTTCGGGAGTGGTGGCCGCGCGCCGTTGTCCGCCACGGACATAGCGGGGGTGCCGGGGCGGGGGCCGCGATCGGGGGAGCCTTGCTGAACTCACCGTGCGTGCGCACTAGATTGACCGGAGCACAGGACGGACCCGGCCGGTCAGGGGGGCAACGGTTCATGACGAGCGACGAGGCGCACGGGGTGCGTGGCACGAGCGGTACGGAGCGGGGGAACGATCACTTCGGCATGCCCCGCGGTCCGGTGCCGCGCCCGGCCGCGCCGCCCACTGCCCCGCCGATGCCCGCCGGCCCTCCCCGCACCGGGCCGCTGCCCGAGGCCCCCCCGGTGCCCGCCCACAGCCCCGGGACCGGGCCGTCGACCGCCGAGTGGCTGAACACCCCCCGGCCCGCTGCCGCGCCGGGCGTCTGGCGGTACGGACACGTTCCACGCCCCGATGAGAAGCCGCCGCGTCCCTCCCTGCTCGGCCCGTCGACCGCCCTGATGCTCTGGCTGCTGTTCTGGTTCCTGCTGGCGGACTTCAGCCTCCCCTACATGGATGTGCCCCTGCGGGCGATCACACCGGCGGAGTGGTGGGCACTCGACGGCCTGCGGTACTACGCCCCGCCCGCCGCGTACGACGTCCGCACGCTCTACAGCCAGGTGCTGGTGCTGCTCGCGGGACTGTGGACCGCCCGTCTCGGGAACTGGGCCGGGCTTTTTCGGTACTGGGCGGGGCCCCGGCCGGACCGTGCCCGGCTGATCCTCTCGGGCTTCGGCGCCCTGCTCGCGCTGTGGCTGGTGTGGAGCAACAAGGTGCCGCTGCTGAAGGTCCTCCTGTACATGTCGGAGGGCTGGCTGCTGAGCGGGGACAAATATCTGGCGGCTCTGGCCGCCTACGGGTCCTACGCGGTGGCCGTCGTGGTGCCGGTGTGGCCGATCGCTCGGGCCGGGCGCTGGCGCGCCGCACTGCGTGACCTGCGAGAACGTCGCGCCACCGGGCCCTTGGAGGAGGCGCGGACTCCGGTGTCCGCGACCGGGGCGGACGCGGCGCACTGGCCGGAGCTGCGCGCCGCGGGTCTCGTCGAGGCGGCGGAGGTGCTCACCTCGGCCGTGCGGGCCGGGCGCATGAACGACGTGGACTGCGCTCGTGTGAACCACGCCTGGGCACGGACCCGGACTCGTCACGAGGGGCCGGAATCCTTCGACGGGGCGGTCGTGCGCCGGGGGGCGGACGCCTTCCTGCACCCCTCGGGACACCGGGACCTCCCGCTCCGCGGCGCACGCCACGACCTGCTGGTCGGCCAGGTCCGCATCGGCGGCTGCTCGGACGACGAGCGCAACCCGTATGCGCGCAGGGGGTCGGGCGTGGCCCTGGACCCCGCCGTTCTGGGCACGTCCCTGCTGGCGGTCGGGCCGCCCGGCGCGGGCAAGACGGCGAAACTGGTGCGCCCGGTCGTGGAGAGCCTGGCCCTTCAGGCCCTGACGGGCCAGGCTGCGGTGCTCGCGGTCGGCGCCGCAGGGACTCCGCTCGGTCATGACGACGCGTACGACGTCATCGTGAAGATCGGAGATCCCTCGTCCGCCCACGACTTCGACCTGTACGGCGGGGCGACCGACCCCGATGAGGCCGCAGCCACCCTCGCGGAAGGACTGGCCGGAGACGTCCCCGGCCTGGACGGTCGGCGCGCGGCCCTGGTCCTGGCCCAGCTGCTCGGCCCGTACCGGGCCGTCCACGGATGCTTCCCCGGGGTGCCGGTGCTGCGGGAACTGCTGGCCGGTGACGAGTCCGCCCTCGGGGAGCTGCGTCGTTCCCTGGAAGCCGGTGGCCACTCGGCCATGCTCCGGGAACTGGATGCCCGGACCCGGCAGGCGGGCGGCTCGGGAGACCCCGCCCCGGTACTGGCCGATCGTGTTGCCCTCCTCGACCGGCCCGCGTTCGCCGGGTTCTTCGCCACGGGTGAGGAGGCCCGCCCCTTCACCCTCCGCTCCCTCGGACAGCACCCGCTCAGGGCCAGGATCGACCTTCCGGAACGTGCCCACGCGGGGGCGTCCAGGGTGCTCGCCCGGCTCATCCTCGCGCAGTTCAACGCGATCGCCGCCGCCCGTAACGACCGCTCGATCTTCTCCTGCCTGGTGCTGGACGACGCGACCCACACGGTCACCGCCGAGACCGTTCAGGGGCTCAGGCGGCTCAGGTCGGTGAACGCCGGTGCGGTACTGGTTCTGCGCACCATCGACGACGTTCCCGAGGGGCTGCACGCGGCCCTGCTGGGTGCGGTGGGGTGCGGGATGATCTTCTCGGGCGTCACCACCTGGGACGGCAAGCGTTTCGCGGAGACCTGGGGCAAGGAATGGGTTTCCGTCCGCGAGGTGGCCCAGCACGGGGTCTTCGCCGACCAGCCGCTCACCCGCGCGATGCACGCCCTGCGCAAGCTCGCCACCGGCAAGGCGGTCACCGTCGACGCCGTCACCGTGCGACAGGTGGAACGCGAACGGTGGTCCGCCTCCGCGCTGGCCTACGAGCTGCCCGCCGGGCACGCGGTCCTCTCCCTGACGACGGTCGACAACGAGCACGCACCGCCCCTGCTGGTGGACCTGAACGGCTGAAGGGCCGGGCGGCGGGAGCGCGGGGCCGCCGGGGGCGCGGGGTCTGGCGGACATGGTCATGCCGGACCCTGCCGCTCTGGCAGAATTGACGGGAGTCGTTCATACGGGACGGCGAAAACCCGACTCCCCGAGGTCTCGCACTCCCCATGCCCCTCACCCTCGCCTCGCTCGTCCAGCACTCCGCGCTCAGACTCACGGTGCGCGCGGGCGCGGACCGGCTCGACGCGCCCGTCCGCTGGGCGCACGCCAGCGAGCTGGCCGACCCCGTCCCGTACATGGAGGGCGGCGAGTTCCTGCTCGTCACCGCCACCAACCTCGACGCCGAGAACCCCGAGGCGATGCGGCGGTACGTACGGCGGCTGGCCGGGGCCGGAGTCGTCGGCCTGGGTTTCGCCGTCGGCGTCAACTACGACGAGGTGCCCCGCGCCCTGATCGATGCCGCGGGGGAAGCCGGGTTCCCGCTGCTCGAAGTGCCCCGCCGCACCCCGTTCATCGCCATCGCCAAGGCCGTGTCCTCGGCGATCGCCGCCGATCAGTACCGGGCCGTGACGGCCGGGTTCGAGGCCCAGCGGGAACTGACGAGGGCCGCGCTCGCGGGCGAGGGCCCCGGCGAACTCCTCGGCCGGCTCGCCGCGCACGTCGACGGCTGGGCCGCGCTGTACGACGCGGCGGGCCAGGTCGTCGCCGCGGCCCCCGAATGGGCCGCCCGCCGCGCCGCCCGGCTCACCCCCGACGTGGAACGCCTGCGGGACCGCCCGGCCCCGGCCAGCATGGTCGTCGGCGGCGCCGAGGACCGGGTCGAGCTCCAGTCCCTGGGCACCGGCCGCCGGGTCAGGGGAGCGCTGGCCGTCGGCACCGGCGCGGCCCTCGGCACCGCCGAGCGGTACGCCGTGCACTCCGCCGTCGCCCTGCTGACCCTGACCACCGCCCGCTCCCGCTCCCTCCAGGGCGCCGAACAGCGGCTCGGCGCCGCGGTGCTGCGCATGCTGCTCGCCGGCCAGCCCGACCACGCGCGGGCGGTCGCGGGGGACCTGTACGGAGACCTCCTCGACGCCCCGTTCCGGCTGCTCATCGCGGAGGCGTCCGCCCCCGCGGGCCCGGCGGCGCTCGGCGAGGCGATGGAGGCGGCGGCCTTCCGGACCGGCGAGGCCCTGCTGGCCGTCCCCGAGGGCGACCGGCTCCTCGTCCTCGCCGCGGACGGCGGAGCCGCGGTCGCGGCCTGCGCCGCGTACGCGGAGGCCCAGGAGGCGCGCACCTCCGCCGAAGGGGCCGCGGAGGAGGGGCAGGTGGTCGTGGGACTCTCCGCGCCGGCGGGCCCGATCGCCGTCTCCGCCGCGTACAAGCAGGCCGAACAGGCCCTGTCGGTGGCCCGCCGCCGGGGCAGGGCGCTGGTCGAGCACGAGGAGCTGGCGGCGGGCTCGGTGCTTCCGCTGCTCGCCGACGACGCGGTACGGGCCTTCGCCGACGGGATGCTCCGGGCCCTGCGCGAGCACGATGCCAAGGGGCGCGGCGACCTGGTGGCCTCGCTGCGCGCCTGGCTCGCCCACCACGGCCAGTGGGACGCGGCGGCGGTGGACCTGGGCGTGCACCGGCACACCCTGCGCTACCGGATGCGCCGGGTGGAGGAGATCCTGGGCCGCTCGCTGGACGACGCGGACGTCCGGATGGAGCTGTGGCTGGCCCTGAAGGCCACGAGCAACCCGCCGCCCCCGGAGTCGTGACCCGGAGCGGCCGGGAGCGGCACCGTCCCGTGCCGGCCGGGGGAGGCGCCGTCCCGTGCCGCTCCCGGATTCCCGGAGCGGTACCGCCCCGGATTCCGGCGCGGTACGGCTCCGGCCGGAGCGGGATGTTCCGCGCCCGGCCCCGCCGCATCCGACAAAGCGGCGTGCCCCCGGCGCGTACTGCTCCACGCCGGACAAACGCCAGGCGCGCCCTCCGGCCCTACGGTGGGGGCAGGACACCCCCACGACTCCGAAGGGCCGGAACCTCCATGACTTCCACCCACGCCTTCTGGCTCGCCGGCCGCCAGGCCACCGGTGAGGACAGCTTCGACGTCACCAACCCCTGGGACGGCCGTCTCGTCGGCACCGTCAGCGTGCCGACCGACGCCCAGATCGAGGAGGCCGTCGCGGCCGCGCACGCCGTGCGCGAGGAGTTCGCCGCGACCCCGGCCCACGTCCGGGCCGCCGCACTCGACCACGTCGTACGGCGTCTGGTGGAGCGCACCGAGGAGATCGCCCAGCTGATCTCCGCCGAGAACGGCAAGCCCATCAAGTGGGCCCGCGGCGAGGTCGGCCGTGCCGTCTCCGTGTTCCGGTTCGCCGCCGAGGAGGCCCGCCGCTTCAACGGCGGCGACGCCCAGCGCCTGGACACCGACGCGGGCGGCACCGGCCGCCTCGGCCTGACCCGGCGCTTCCCGCGCGGCACGGTCCTCGGCATCGCGCCGTTCAACTTCCCGCTGAACCTCAGCGCCCACAAGGTCGCCCCGGCCATCGCCGTCGGCGCCCCGATCATCCTGAAGCCCGCCCCGGCCACCCCGATCTCCTCGCTGGTCCTGGGCGAGCTGCTGGCCGAGACCGACCTGCCGGCCGGCTCCTGGTCCGTGCTGACCGTCCCCAACGACCGCATGCCCGCCCTGGTCCAGGACGAGCGCCTGCCCGTCATCTCCTTCACCGGCTCCGGCCCGGTCGGCTACTCGATCATGGAGTCGGTGCCGCGCAAGCACTGCACCCTGGAGCTCGGCGGCAACGCCGCCGCGGTCGTCCTCGGCGACTACGCCTCCGAGGAGGACCTGGACTGGGCCGCGAACCGCATCGCGACCTTCTCCAACTACCAGGGCGGCCAGTCCTGCATCTCGGTGCAGCGGGTCATCGCGGACGCCGCGGTCTACGACCGGCTGCTCCCGAAGATCGTCGCCGCCGTCGAGGCCCAGATCACCGGCGACCCCTCGGACCCCGCCACCGAGGTCGGCCCGCTGGTCAGCGAGGACGCCGCCAAGCGCGTCGAGTCCTGGGTCGACGAGGCAGTGCAGGCCGGCGCCCAGCTGCTCACCGGCGGCAAGCGGGACGGCGCCACCTACGCCCCCACCGTGCTCGCGGAGCTCCCGGACGGCGTCACCCTCTCCTGCGAGGAGGTCTTCGGACCGGTGCTGTCCGTGCAGAAGGTGAACGGCGAGGCCGAGGCGTTCGAGGCCGTCAACTCCTCCAAGTACGGCCTGCAGGCAGGGGTGTTCACACACGACCTGCAGACCGCCTTCCGCGCCCACCGCGCCCTGGAGGTCGGCGGCGTGATCATCGGCGACGTCCCCTCCTACCGCGCGGACCAGATGCCGTACGGCGGCGCCAAGCAGTCCGGCGTCGGCCGCGAGGGCGTCCGCTACGCCATGGACGACTACACCTACGAGCGCGTGCTGGTCCTCACCGGCCTCGCCCTGTAGTCCACGACCGGCGTCGAACCGGTCCACCGACGTCGCCTGCGATCCGCCTGGACAGCACGACAGCAGGCGACAACGAGACGGCCGGAGCCCACTGTGCGGGGGTTCCGGCCGTCTCTGCGTATCCGCATTCCGACCTGCGGTCAGTCGGCCGAGCCGACCTCGATCACCACACGCAGCGCGGAACCGCCCTTGAGCGCCTCGAATGCCGCGTCGTACTCCTCAAGGGGGAACCGGTGGGTCACCTGCGACGCCAGTTCGAGGTCACCGCGCTGCGCGGCCTGCACCAGGACCTGCGGATCGGTGAACGGGTTGGTCGCCCCGTTCAGCGCGCCGCGGATCGACAAGTGCCGCATCATCAGGTCGGTGATGCCGAAGGACGCGTCCGGGACACGGGTGGGGATTCCGGCCTGGGCCGGCGTCCCGCCGATCTCGAGGATCGACAGTCCCGCACGGATCATGGTGGGCTGACCGGTCGCTTCGACGACGACGTCGACATGACGTCCGATCGCCCTCAGGAGGTGCTCCGCCGTCTCGGCGGCGTCGGCCTTCGGGTCGACCGCCACGAACGCGTCGGCCCCGAACCGGCGGGCGAGATCCTCCTTCGCGGGATTGATGTCGACAGCGACGATCCGGCCGGCCCCGCCCAGACGCGCGGCCTGGATGCTGTTGATGCCGATGCCTCCGATGCCGAACACGGCAACCGACTGTCCCGGCTTCAGCCGTGCGAGGTTGCGGACCATGCCGACGCCGGTGCTCACGGCGCATCCGACGAGCGCGGCGCCGGCCATGTCCAGGTCGTCGCCGATGGGGTGTGCCTGCAGCTCGTCGATGACGACGTGCTCGGCCGGCGACGACGAGCGGGCGAACGACCTGACGGGGCGGCCGTTGCGCGAGAACGGCGCCGCCGGGTCGTCCATCCCGGTCGCACACGCGGTGTAGAGCCCCCGGGCGCACGCCGCGCAGCGCATACAGGGGCGCCGGCAGGTCACGGCGACCCGCTGGCCGACCACGAGTCCGGTCACGGCCGAGCCGACCTCCTCGATGATGCCTGCCCCTTCGTGGCCGTGGACCGCATGCGCGGGATCGGCGGTCCCGCCCCAACCCGCGCACAGGAGCCGGCCGTGGGCGTAGGCGGCGACGGCAATGCCTGTTTCGCCGAGTTCGAGTGCGCGATCCACGGCCTCGCGGAGTCTCGGGCCGTTCCGCGTCACGACATCGCCTTCCTCGCCGGTACCGGTGCGGACCATTCACTGGAGTGTGACTCCAGTCAGTAGGGTCTCCATATCTCGATGGCTCCCATCGATCCGCCGGACGGCTCCCCGCCGCGTCCGCCACCGCAGGCGGGTCAGTGGAGTGGCCGGCGACCCGATCGGCGTCCGGGGATGGTGGGCGTGCCGGGATTCGGGTACATACGGACGAGTAGAGCCGGTTGGTACCGGTGGGTGCTACCCCACTCGGACCGGCCCCGTCCCCCCCCCCACACACACCCGCAAAGCGGCGAGGTGAGCTCCTCATGTCCGCACCATCCGCATCGTCCACGTCGAAGAACGCGGCCGGCATCACCGAGCGCGAAGCGCGCCGAGTGGCCGAGGCCGCGCGCGAACAGGACTGGCACAAGCCCAGCTTCGCCAAGGAACTCTTCCTCGGCCGCTTCCGGCTCGACCTGATCCACCCGCACCCGATGCCACCCCCGGACGACGTCCGGCGCGGCGAGGCGTTCCTCGCCCGGCTGCGCGAATTCTGCGAGACCCGGATCGACGGCGCCCTGATCGAGCGCGAGGCCCGCATCCCGGACGAGGTGATCAACGGCCTCAAGGAACTCGGCGCGCTCGGGATGAAGATCGACCCCAAGTACGGCGGGCTCGGCCTGACCCAGGTGTACTACAACAAGGCCCTCGCCCTGGTCGGCTCCGCGAACCCGGCGATCGGCGCGCTGCTCTCCGCCCACCAGTCCATCGGCGTGCCCCAGCCGTTGAAGCTCTTCGGCAGCCAGGAGCAGAAGGACGCCTTCCTGCCCCGGCTGGCCCGTACCGACATCTCGGCGTTCCTCCTCACCGAGCCGGACGTCGGCTCCGACCCGGCCCGGCTCGCCACCTCGGCCGTCCCGGACGGACCGGACCACTACGTCCTGGACGGGGTGAAGCTCTGGACGACCAACGGCGTCGTCGCCGACCTGCTCGTCGTGATGGCCCGGGTACCGGAGTCGGAGGGCCACAAGGGCGGCATCACGGCCTTCGTCGTCGAGGCGGACTCCCCGGGCATCACCGTCGAGAACCGCAACGCCTTCATGGGGCTGCGGGGCCTGGAGAACGGCGTCACCCGCTTCCACCGCGTCAGGGTCCCCGCCGCGAACCGCATCGGCCCCGAGGGCGCCGGACTCAGGATCGCCCTCACCACGCTCAACACCGGACGGCTCTCCCTGCCCGCCATGTGCGTCGGCGCCGGAAAGTGGTGCCTGAAGATCGCCCGCCAGTGGTCCTCGGAACGCGAGCAGTGGGGCAGACCGGTCGCCCGGCACGAGGCGGTCGGCGCCAAGATCTCCTTCATCGCCGCGACCACCTTCGCGCTCGAAGCGGTGGTGGACCTCTCCTCCCAGATGGCGGACGAGGACCGCAACGACATCCGCATCGAAGCGGCCCTCGCCAAGCTGTACGGCTCCGAAATGGGCTGTCTGATGGCCGACGAACTGGTCCAGATCCGGGGAGGACGCGGCTTCGAGACCGCCGACTCCCTCGCCGCCCGCGGCGAACGGGCCGTACCCGCCGAACAGTTGCTGCGCGACCTGCGGATCAACCGGATCTTCGAGGGCTCGACCGAGATCATGCACCTGCTGATCGCCCGGGAGGCCGTCGACGCCCACCTGAAGGTCGCCGGGGACATCATCGACCCCGACAAACCCCTCTCCGCGAAGGCGCGGGCCGGGGCGAACGCGGCCGGCTTCTACGCCCGCTGGCTGCCGGGACTCGTCGCCGGCCCCGGCCAACTCCCGGGCACGTACAGCGAGTTCAATCCGGACGGCCACCCGGACCTGTCCGCCCACCTGCGCTACGTCGAACGCTCCTCCCGGAAACTGGCGCGCTCCACCTTCTACGCCATGTCGCGCTGGCAGGGCCGGATGGAGACCAAACAGGGCTTCCTCGGCCGGATCGTCGACATCGGCGCGGAACTCTTCGCGATGAGCGCCGCGTGCGTCCGCGCCGAACTGCTGCGCTCCTCGGGCGAGCACGGCCGCGAGGCGTACCGGCTGGCCGACGTGTTCTGCCACCAGTCCCGCGTGCGGACCGAGGAACTCTTCACCCGCCTGTGGTCCAACACCGACGACCTGGACCGGCGCATGGTCGACGGCGTCCTGTCCGGCGCGTACACCTGGCTGGAGGAAGGCGTCGTCGACCCCAGCGGCGAAGGACCCTGGATCGCCGACACCACACCGGGGCCGAGCGTCCGGGACGACGTCCACCGCACCATCCGCTGAACCCCGGACCGCAGGGGCCCGTCCACGCACCGGACGGGCCCCTCACGGCCGCGCGCGGTGCGGCAGGATGACGAACCGTGACCCTCATCCACCTACCCGGCTCCAAGTCCGTCACCGCGCGCGCCCTCTTCCTGGCCGCCGCCGCGAACGGCACCAGCACCCTCGTACGACCCCTGTGCTCGGACGACACCGAGGGCTTCGCCGAAGGGCTCACCCGCCTCGGCCACCGGATCACGCGGGAGGCGGACCGCTGGCACGTCGAGGGCCGCCCGGACGGCCCCGCCGTCACCGACGCCGACATCCACTGCCGCGACGGCGCCACCACGGCGCGCTTCCTGCCCACCCTCGCCGCCGCCGCGGCCCGCGGCACCTACCGCTTCGACGCCTCCGCCCAGATGCGCCGCCGCCCCCTCGCCCCGCTCACCGAGGCGCTGCGCACGCTCGGCGTCGACCTGCACCACGGCGGGGCCGAGGGACACCACCCGCTGCGGATCGAGGCACACGGCATCAGGGGCGGCGACATCACCCTGGACGCGGGGGAGTCCTCGCAGTACCTCACCGCGCTGCTGATGCTCGGCCCGCTGACCGGGCACGGGCTGCGGATCACCGTCACCGACCTGGTCTCCGCCCCGTACGTGGAGATCACCCTCGCGATGATGCGCGACTTCGGCGTCGAGGCCGTCCGCGACGGCGACGTCTTCACCGTGCCGCCCGGCGGATACCGGGCCACCACGTACACCGTCGAACCCGACGCCTCCACCGCGAGCTACTTCTTCGCCGCCGCGGCCCTCACCGGCCGGGAGATCACCGTCCCCGGACTCGGCACCGACGCCCTCCAGGGCGACCTGCGGTTCGTCGACGTACTGCGCCGCATGGGCGCCGAGGTGTGCGTCACGAAGGAGTCCACCACCGTCCGCTCCGACGGGAAGCTCGCGGGCGTCACCGTCAACATGCGCGACATCTCCGACACCATGCCGACCCTGGCCGCACTCGCCCCCTTCGCCTCGGGGCCGGTACGCATCGAGGACGTGGGCAACACCCGGGTGAAGGAGTGCGACCGGCTGGAGGCCTGCGCCCAGAACCTCCGGCGGATGGGCATCACGGCCGAGACCGGCCCGGACTGGATCGAGATCCGGCCGGGCACCCCCCGCCCCACCGAGATCGCCACCCACGGCGACCACCGCATCGTCATGTCGTTCGCCGTCACCGGCCTCCGGGTGCCGGGCATCACGTTCGACGACCCCGGATGCGTCCGGAAGACGTTCCCCGGATTCCACGAGGCGTTCGCCGAGTCCGTCGAACCCACCGCCCACTGAGCCCTCCTCGACGGGCGCCGTGACCGAATGGCCACGAGCGTCCCGGTAAGGGAGGCCCCGGCCGCCACGGTCCTGCGGATCCCGGCGGCCCGGCGCCCGGGACGCACTGTCCACGCCCGTGGCGGATGCGGCAAGAATGGGGGGCATGAGCGACAGCCCTGCCCCCCTCGCCGACCCGCACCTCGTCTTCGACCCCGCGGAAGGCCGCCGGGATCTCGTCATCCTCGGCTCCACCGGTTCCATTGGCACCCAGGCCATCGACCTGGTGCTGCGCAACCCCGACCGCTTCCGCGTCACCGGGCTCTCCGCCGCCGGCGGACGGGTCGCCCTCCTCGCGGAGCAGGCGCGGCAACTGCGGGTGCGCACCGTGGCCGTCGCCGCGCCGGACGCCGTACCGGCCCTCCGCGAGGCACTGCGCGAGCAGTACGGGCCGGGCGAACCGCTCCCCGAGATCCTGGCGGGGCCCGAGGCCGCCGCCCAGCTCGCCGCGAGCGACTGCCACACCGTGCTCAACGGCATCACCGGATCGATCGGGCTCGCCCCCACCCTCGCCGCGCTGGAAGCCGGCCGCACCCTCGCCCTGGCCAACAAGGAGTCGCTGATCGTCGGCGGCCCGCTGGTCAAGGCGCTGGCGAAGCCCGGACAGATCATCCCGGTCGACTCCGAGCACGCCGCGCTCTTCCAGGCACTGGGCGCGGGCAGCCGCGCCGACGTGCGCAAGCTCGTCGTCACCGCGTCCGGCGGCCCCTTCCGCGGACGGACCCGGGACGAACTGGCCGGCGTCACCCGCGAACAGGCCCTCGCCCACCCGACCTGGGCCATGGGACCGGTCATCACGATCAACTCCGCCACCCTCGTCAACAAGGGACTGGAGGTCATCGAGGCCCACCTCCTCTACGACATCCCGTTCGACCGGATCGAGGTCGTCGTCCACCCCCAGTCGTACGTTCACTCCATGGTGGAGTTCACCGACGGCTCCACCCTCGCCCAGGCCACGCCCCCCGACATGCGGGGCCCGATCGCCATCGGCCTCGGCTGGCCCGCCCGCATCCCGGACGCCGCCCCCGCCTTCGACTGGTCGAAGGCGTCCACCTGGGAGTTCTTCCCCCTCGACGACGAGGCCTTCCCCTCCGTGGGACTGGCCAGGCACGTCGGCACGCTCGGCTCCACCGCACCCGCCGTCTTCAACGCCGCGAACGAGGAATGCGTCGACGCATTCCTCGCGGGAGGGCTGCCGTTCAACGGAATCATGGATACGGTCACGGCGGTGGTGGCCGAACACGGCACCCCCGCCACGGGAACTCCGCTCACGGTCGCAGACGTCCTCGAAGCGGAGACCTGGGCCCGCGTCCGGGCCCGTGAACTCTCGGCGAAAGCGACAGCGGAGGCGCGCGCATGAGCATTACGACGGTCCTGTTGACGATTCTGGGCATCGTCGTCTTCGTCATCGGTCTGCTGTTCTCGATCGCGTGGCACGAACTCGGGCACCTGTCGACCGCGAAACTCTTCGGCATCCGCGTCCCCCAGTACATGGTCGGTTTCGGACCGACGATCTGGTCGCGGAAGAAGGGCGACACCGAGTACGGCATCAAGGCCATCCCGGCCGGCGGCTACATCCGCATGATCGGCATGTTCCCGCCGGGCGAGGACGGACGCCTGGAGGCACGCTCCACGTCGCCGTGGCGCGGCATGATCGAGGACGCCAGGTCCGCCGCCTTCGAAGAACTCGAACCCGGTGACGAGAAGCGCCTCTTCTACACGCGCAAGCCGTGGAAGCGCGTCATCGTGATGTTCGCCGGACCCTTCATGAACCTGGTCCTCGCCGTCGCGATCTTCCTCGGCGTGGCGATGACCTTCGGCTTCCAGACCCAGACCACCGAGGTGGCGGGCGTCCAGAAG
The DNA here is from genome assembly GCF_053596315.1 of Streptomyces sp. NPDC001732. Classification (NCBI taxonomy): domain Bacteria; kingdom Bacillati; phylum Actinomycetota; class Actinomycetes; order Kitasatosporales; family Streptomycetaceae; genus Streptomyces; species Streptomyces sp. NPDC001732. Next base: position 1,302 of record NZ_JBSFFY010000062.1, on the reverse strand, counting down.
TGCGTGATCGCCCAGAGCGCGAACCGCGACACCTGCAAGAAGTCCGACCCCGTCTCGCCCGCGAAGGCGGCGGGGCTCCAGGAGGGCGACAAGATCGTCGCCTTCAACGGCCAGAAGGTCGACGACTGGGACGCGCTCTCCGCCAAGATCCGCGACACCATCGGCCCCGCCACCATCACCGTCCTGCGCGACGGCCAGGAAGAGACCCTCCACGCCGTGCTCCGGAAGAACGTGGTGGCGAAGAAGGACTCCAGGGGCGAGGTGATCGCCAACGAGTACGTGAACGCCGGCTACCTCGGTTTCGCCGCCCGGACCGAGATCGTCCCGCTCTCCTTCGGCGACTCGGTCGTGCGCATGGGGGACATGGTCCAGAACGGCGTCGACTCGATCATCGCCCTCCCCTCCAAGATCCCGGGCCTGTGGGACGCCGCCTTCGGCGACGGCGAACGCGCGGCGGACTCCCCGGTCGGCGTGGTCGGTGCGGCCAGGATCGGCGGCGAGGTGATGACGCTGGACGTACCGGCGCAGAACCAGATCGCGATGATGCTGTTCCTGCTGGCCGGTTTCAACCTCTCGCTGTTCCTCTTCAACATGCTGCCCCTGCTGCCGCTCGACGGCGGGCACATCGCCGGGGCGCTCTGGGAAGCCCTGCGCCGCAACGTCGCCCGGGTCTTCCGGCGCCCCGACCCCGGCCCCTTCGACGTGGCCAAGCTGATGCCGGTCGCCTATGTCGTCGCCGGTGTCTTCATCTGCTTCACGCTGCTGGTGCTGGTGGCCGACATCGTGAATCCGGTCAAGATCTCCTGATCCACCGACCGTTCCGTGCACGACGGGTGACGGCCCGGCACACAGCGTGTGCCGGGCCGTCCGCTTCCCCCGGTTTCTCCCCGGCAGCTACCGGCAGGGTGTGCTCGGGGCCGCCGCCGGTGCCGTAACCTCGAAGGCCGGAGCCCGCCGATCTCGGGACCTCTATCCACACCTTGGGGATGCTCAGCGCATGACTGCGATTTCTCTCGGAATTCCGTCCGTTCCGACCAAGCTCGCCGACCGGAGGGTCAGCCGCAAGATCCAGGTCGGGTCGGTTGCGGTGGGCGGGGACGCGCCGGTGTCGGTGCAGTCGATGACCACGACGCGCACCTCGGACGTCGGGGCGACGCTGCAGCAGATCGCGGAGCTGACGGCGTCGGGCTGCCAGATCGTCCGCGTCGCGTGTCCGACGCAGGACGACGCGGACGCGCTGGCGACGATCGCGAGGAAGTCGCAGATCCCGGTGATCGCGGACATCCACTTCCAGCCGAAGTA
>NZ_JBSFFY010000061.1:5570-37204 GCF_053596315.1 Streptomyces sp. NPDC001732 | reverse complement strand
CGCGCGGTCTGCTCCGCAGACACGACGCGCCGCCGCTACGCGGCGGAAGACGACCGCGCACTCCGTGCGCGGTTTCGGGACTTCGTCCCGGGGATCCGGGCCACTCCGTGGCCTGGGAGTCCAACGGAGTTGGACTCTGGCCCTGTTCGCTCCGCGATCAGGGCGACGGGCCGCGCTCCGCGCGGCCCTGGGCTGGCTACGTGCGCGGGGGCAGTGCCTGGGTGTACCTGGCTGCTTGACGGGACGTCCTCTTTCCGCTGACTCGCGGTCGGAGGCTGGCCTGTCTTATGGAAGCAGAAAAACTATGGAACTTCCGAGATATCTGTGGGTCCCTCTTCGGGAACGTTGGGTGCGGTTTCGGGGCGGTCCTCTCGGAGGATCTCTTCCATCAACTTGCTTTGATCTTCTGGTAGTTGACCTGCTTTCTGTTTGGTGCGGGTCTTGCACAGCCACGGGCCGATCATGACGCGTTCGCCGTCGGCCTCGATCCATTCCCTGGCCCCGGGCGGGCGTCCGTGACGCTCCACGAAGGCGCGCAGCAGCAGCGCTGTCTGCTCGAAGGAACGGCGTTTCCTGGTACCGGATGTGACGGACGTTCTCGGCGTTCGCCTCAGTGGGACTTGATCGGCGGTCAGGCCGAGGCTGGTGAGAAGGTCGCGTTGGCCGGAGTTGAGTTCGTGCCAGGTGGTGAACTGACGGTGCAGCCAGCTGCCGGCCTTCACGCCGTCGATCACCGTGTCGCGGCGCAGCGTGGCCGGGTCGTGGCCGGCTTCGATGTGGTGCTTGATCAGGTGGTATTTGCGGTGCCAGTCGGGGCCGTGCGGGAGGGTCCAGTGCGGGTCGAGGGCGGTGAGCTGGGCTTCGCGGCTGGGGGCGAGGCGGCCTTTGCGGGCCAGGGACCGCTGGTCGGCGAGGAACTGACCGCCTGGTTCCTGGGAGGGGATGGCGAGGTGGCCGTGTTCGGTGTGGAAGGCCTCGATGGTGGCCATGTGTCCCTGCCAGGCGGCTTCGTTGTCGTCCCAGACCATGCCCAGGTCTTCGAGCTCGGCGATCCAGTTCTCGGTGAGAGCACCTTGGTGGTAGGCGGTGCGTTGTCCGGTGATGAACTGGCCGAGCCGGTAGCCGTAGGCGTCCTCGTAGTCGGCTGGGACGCGGAGGTGGCCGTGCTCGGCGTGGTAGCGGACGGCAGCCGCGAGGCCGGCGCGGCGGGGCGCGGACAGGACAGCGCCGACGGCGGGCCAGGCCAGCAGGTCCATCGCGCGGGCAATATGTCTGGGGTCGAGGGTGAAGTCGAACCGGAACCGGCGTGTGATCAGGGTGTGGGTGTTGGCGTCCAGGCGGCGCTTGGCGTTCTTGCGCGGGGCCCGGGCAGTAATCGACTGGTCATGATGGCGGAGCGCGGCGGTGACCAGCCAGAGGGCTTCGTAGGGGGTGGAGAGGAGGTCGGTGGGGTCGGCGTCGGGTGGGGTGTAGGCGGGGATGACCAGGCTCGCCGTCTTGCGCTCGATGGTCGGGGGCTTGCGCAGGGAGCGGCCCAGGGCCTGGACGATGCGGCGCACGCTCGCCGTGCGGTCCGCGAACACGATTGCGTCCACGGCCGGCAGGTCCACTCCCTCTCCGAGGACCTGGGCGTTGGTGAGCACGCCGCGGTCGGCATCGGCGAAGCCGGTGAGGATGGTGTGGCGCTGGTCGGGGGTGTGGGTGCCGTTGATCGACTGCACGAGAAGGTCGTCGGCCCAGGCGGGGCGCTGGTCCGCGGGAAGGGTGCGCAGCGTATGGGGGAACTGGCGGGCGAAGTCGGCGGCGTCCGCGACCTGCTGGAAGTACACGATCACATGCTTGAGGTGGTGCTGGGTCATGGCCTTGAGAACGGCCAGATGTAGCGCCGTCGTGCGACGGGCACTCGGGCCGAACCCCGTGTGGGCGTCGCCGGAGTTGGTGAGGACGGTGCGCAGGTCGGTACTGGTGATCGTGGGCACGAGGAGCTGGTAGTCGGCCAGGACGCCGTCCTCGATCGCGTCCGCGTGGGAGTAGGTGTGCAGGCGAGGGCCAAAGACCTTCGGATCGTCCATCGACGCGATCAGGGAGGGGGCCTCCCAGGCGGGGGCGGTGGCGGCGGTCCGCTTCGGCCGGGGCCGTGTATCGGGGGCCTCGGTCAGGCGCGGCGCCTCCCACTCGTACGGGGTCGCGGTCAGGTAGAAGCGGCGGTCGGCGGGGATGCGCTGGTTGTCGTGGATCATCGTCCACTGCTTGTCCCAGCTGCCTGCGGTGCGGTGCGCCTCGTCCACGACCAGGAGGTCGAAGACAGGGGCGGTGAAGACCGAGTGCTGGGACTCCTCGATCCGCGGGAGGGAATCGAGCGTGACGAACACCGTTGCCCGCTCGCGCCGTTTCCTGCACTGAGCAAGCCAGTACGCCAGGTACTCCCCCGACCCTGTACTCGCCGCCCCCGCACCCGCCAGCACAGGATGCTTACGGGCATCGGAGGAAGAGACCGCCATCAACGGCTCACGGCGCCCGTCAGCGCGGGCCGCCGCCGCCCACTGACCGATCAAGTCCAGGCCTGGCACCGCCACCAGGAGATAGCGGGCGTCGAGAGCTTCTGTGGTGCGCAGCGCGGTCAGGGTCTTCCCGGTCCCGCACGCCGAGACGATGTGCCCGCGCGTGCCTGGGTTCTTCAGGTGCCGCACCGCACTGTCCACCGCCGCCTGCTGATCGAGGCGCAGCGCACGGCGGGCGGGGGTGGTTCGGGCCGTCATTGCGGTGGCCGCTGGCTCAGGGCTGGAAGGCATCACGTACGACCTCGGCTCACGGCGGCAATGGGCACGTCTCATCCTCCCGCACAGTGCGGGCCGCTACGGCCCAGTATGGGCAGTGGTGTGGCGGTCCGTACTTCCACTGAGAATCACCTTTTTGAGTGCGGCGGCTTTACTCGAGCAGCCAGTTGCTGGCCTTCACGTCGTCGATCACCGTGTCTCGGCGCAGCGTGGCCGGGTCGTAGTCGGCTTCGATCCGAAGGGTCGGCCGCCGCCAGTGGGGCACGCTAGTTCGACTAAATGAACTGGTATCGGAATTCGGGTGATTGTCAGTGGTACCTCCTAGTCTGAGGGCTGAGGAGGAGATTGGTGTGAACTCCAGTTACTACAGGCGTAAGTTGAGTCAGAAGAACAGCTTGCGCGTGGCGGCGGAGAAGAAGGTCGGCGAATTCCGCCGCAAGGAAGCCAACAAGCGTGGTCAGGCCGCAAAGGCTCGTGCGGCAGTAGAGAAGGCGAGCACGCCCGGTAGCCGCAAGAGCAAGTTGAGCTCCGCACAGCGCTATGAGAAGGAGGCGAACCAGGCGGCCGACAGCGTCGGCACCTGGAGCGCCAGGGTGGCCAAGCTCGGCGCGGCGGTAGGGGACCTGGAAAGCAAGCTCGCCAAGGCAGAGGCTGCCGAGCGCGCCGCAGCCGATAGCGCCCGCAAGCGGGAACAGAAGCAGGCGGAGCATCGCGCCGCCACAGCACATCGAAAGATCGAGAGTCGCTTGTCGGCGACAGAGGGACAGGTATCCACGGTGATGAAGGAACTTCGAGCGCCGAAGCCTGAGAAGCTTCGGATCCTGCTGCTGGGAGCCTCGTCCGAAGGCGACCTGCGGGTGGGACGGGAACAGCAGCGGATCCGCGCCGCCGTGCAGGCCTCTACGCACCGTGACCTGGTTGAACTGGACGTTCACCCAGCCGCGACAACAGAGGTCTTCCTCGACGCGCTGCCCCGGTTCCGCCCGCACGTCGTGCACTTCTCCGGCCACAGCGCCAAGGATCTGATCGCCTTCGAGAAAGACGAGGACGGCTTCCACGAGAGCGCCATCGTCCGTGCCGGCGCCTTCGCCCGGGCCATCGCTGCTGTGGACGACAAGCCGTTGCTGGTTCTGCTCAATTCCTGTGACTCTGCTGCGCAGACCGTGAAGCTCGTCGATACGGTCCCCTTCGCCATCGGCATGTCCGACACCATCGACGACGGCGACGCCGTCAGCTATGCGGCGCGGTTCTACGCCGCCGTGGCGGAGGGGCAGTCCGTGCAGGCCGCCCACCGGCTCAGCCAGGCCGCCATGGAGATGAACGGTCTGAATGGACACGATCTGCCGACCCTCACCTGCGCACCGAACGTCGACCCTGCTGCCGCCAAGCTGGTGACCCCGCCGCCGGAGTAAAGCACATAGCCCCGGCTCGGGACAGCACCGCACCACAGCCTGGAACCCTGAAACGGTCAACAGATCCGCTGGCCAGCACACTGCCCGTTCAGTTCAGTCGGTGACCGACAACGGATTCATCGCAGCTACAGCGAAAGGGGTTCAAGGTGTCCGATATCAGCGCGCCTGTCTATGGCGGCGGGCCCGTGTCCGGGGTCTTCCGTGTTGCACCCCTTGCTGGGGAGACGACGTCGTCGCTGATCGACCGGGTCGCGGCCTGCTACGGGATGGAGGCGAAAGCTCTGCGGTCGTGCTGGCGGTGGCGCGGTTCGCGGCCCCGGCATGAGGGCGGCGGTGGGCGGGCCGATGGCGAGGTTGTGCTGAACGCGGCAGGGCGGGAGGTTCTGGCCCGGTTGTGCGGGGTCGGGCAGGAGGTACTGGAGCGGGCGTTGCCGTCCTGGGGACGGGAGGACGGCAAACTACCCGCCGGGGAGGGCGGGGAGCCGTTGGCGGTGTGGCGTGCCGGGGGTGCGGTGGTGGGGCCGGTGGCGTTCGGATGCCGTCTGTGTACGGCCCGGCGTACGGGCGAACCGGCTCGGGTGGTGCGGTACGCGGCACGGTGGGAGCGGGTGTGCGTCCGGCACGGGCGGTGGCTCTTGGACGCAGACGCCGACCAGGAGCTGGAGCATCTGGATCTGCGAGGTCTTCCGGAGGTGGTCGCGGCGCAGCAGCGGTGGGCGGGTGTGGTGCGTCGTGCGGTGCGGGCCGGTGTGGGCCCGGGTGAGGTGTTCGGGCTGGCTTATGCGGTGGTGGCGCGGTGGTGGGAGGGGGCGTACGGGTGGGATCGGGAGAAGGTCTGGCCGCGTCGTCTGCACCTGGTCGCCGGGGGTGATGCGGGGGTTGATCTGGAGTGGTGGCGGGTGGTGGGGCGTGATGCGGTGATCTTCCCGGAGGTGGTGGCGGTCGCGGATGCGCTGCTGGACCCGGTCATGGCGCAGCTGGTGTGGGTGGACAGTGGGGGTGAACGGCCGCGGCCGCTGGGGGTGGACGGGGCGTTCTGCCGTCGCCTCGGCGAGCGAGTGGGAAGGGAGTGGCTGGGGCCGTTGATCGCGGTCGACTACGGGGGCCCGCTGGTCGCGTGGATGGGGACGGTCGTCCGCCTGCGCCGCCGTCCCGAAGGGCGGCCGGGTCTGTATGCGCGGTTCGAGGAGAACGTGTGGTGGGTGCGGCAGGAGCACCAGCCGTCGTCGATGGCCGCAGGGCTGCGGGTCTTGTCCAGGGAGAAGAAGATGCCCGGCTCGGGGACGAACTGGCGGGCCGTGGTGCCCGCCGAGCAGCGCTTTTTGATCACCAATCTCCTCGGGGAGGCCGAGGAGCAGCTACAGGAGTTGCGCGGTGCGCAGGTCGGCACTACCGCCGAGGTGGCCCGGTCCATGCTGGAGGGCTTGAGCCGGGGCACGGATCTGCTCGGCCAGGTGCTGGGGCGGGTCATGGTGGCCGCGGTGAACGCCGGGGTGAGGGTGGACGAGGTGGCCCGGTGGGCGCAGCTGTCCGAGGAGGAGGCGGTAGCAGTCCTCGGGACGTACCGGGGTGCGGACGACGAGTAGAGCCGGGAGTGGTCCAGTCGCTGCTTTAGCGCATGGGGCGGCGGCCTGTGATCAGAACCCGTGAAACGTGTCCGGGGCGGTGGGGGCCCCGGTGGGGTGGGGTGGGTGAGCGGCATGAGCGTGGTGGGCGGCCCTGAGAGGGCGGTCGGGCAGCGGGACGTGGTGGTCGGGGCGGGGTTCGAAGCCGTCTTCCTCGATCCGGTGGGGCGGATGGTGCAGCAGCGGTGGGCGGACGCGGCGGTGGCGGTGGCTTTCGAGGAGCTGGATCCGGTGTCGGCGTTCCCGGCCGTACCGGGGCGCAGGTGGGGGCCGGGCCTGTGGTGGTCGGCCACCACCGGGCGGCACGTGGCCTCGGGATCGAACGCGATGCGGGCGCAGTTGATGGTCCTCGACCGTGACCGGCGGGTAGTGGGCCTGGCGGGACGGCCGGTGCGGGTTTTGTGGCGGGACGGGCAGGGGCGGGTGCGGTCGTGGGTGCCGCAGCTGTTCGTACGGTACGCGGACGGCACCGGGATGCTGGCCGATTGTCCCAGCCACCCGGAAGCCGGCGGCGAACGGGCATTGGAGGCTGCGGAGACGGTTGCGGAGGCGTGTGCGCAGGTGGGGTTCGTCTACCAGCGTCTTGAGCCGCTGGAGAAGACGCTGGCGGCGAACCTGAAGTGGCTGGCCGGCTACCGGCACCCACGCCACCAGGGCCGCCCGGGACTTGCGGCCGCCGTGCTTGAGGCGTTCACCGAGGCACGGCCGCTGATCGACGGCGTGGAGGAGGTCGGCGACCCGATCGAAGTCCTGCCCGTCGCCTTCCACGCCTTGTGGCACGGCTGGCTGACCGTGGCGCTGGATGTGCCGCTGCACGAACGAGTCCTGGTCCGTGCTCCTGCGTCCGGTGTGTCCGGCGACGGACTCGGTCTGCCGTGCGGAGATGGTGCCGGTGGTGGTGACGTCGAAGGCGCCGGCGGGGCCGGTGCAGGCTGCGGGGAGGTGCGGTGAGCGGGGTGCGGCGGGGCGGGCGGCCGGTGGTGGAGGTCGGGGCACGGGTCCGTTATGGCGGGGCGCGGTGGCAGGTCGTTGCCCTGTCCGGGCAGGGCTTCCACCTGGTCGGTGAGAACGGGGCGGACCAGGTGGTGTTGGCCGGGCACCTGTTCGCCGACCCTAGGTTCGCGGTCCTGGGCGCGGAGCAGCCGGTTCAGGCGGTGCCGCAGTGGGGGCTGTTCGAGACCGCACCTGCTGCGGCGCGGGAGAAGGCTTTGGCCTGGCTGCGGCACATCAGGGAGGTGGAATGCGGGCTGCCGGGTGAAGTGGGCAGCGGTGGGGTGGTGCGGGCGGAGTACGACCCGGATCGGTGGACGTTGGCCGAGCGGGAGCAGGCCAAGGCTGCGGAGCTGACGGCGCTGGGATTTGGGCAGGTGTCGAGGTCGACGGTGCAGCGGATGCGGCTGGCGTATCGCAAGCAGGGGTTATGGGGGTTGGTGGACCACCGCACCGCCCGCAGTCCGAAGAGCGGTGATGGTGGGGGGCGGCAGGACGAGCGGGTCGTCGCCGCGGTCAAGGACGTGCTGCGCGGGCAGCGGGGGCGTTCCAAGGGCACCGTCAAAGCGCTGATGCCGCTGGTCGCGCGGCTTCTGAAAGAACGGCACGGGAACACGGTGGCCATGCCCGCGCAGGCCACGTTCTACCGGCTCGTCAACCAGCTCGCCCATCCTGCTGATCACCCGGCGAGACGCGTGCGCGCGGCGCCGCTCACGGACGACGGGCGTAAGTTCACCCCGAGCATGGCTCTGCGGCCTGGGGAACAGGTCCAGATCGACACCACCCGCCTGGACGTCCTCGCGCTCTACGACGACGGCAGTCTGGGACGGCCCGAACTCACCATCGCTGTCGACGTGGCGACCCGGGCGATCCTCGCGGCGGTGCTGTGCCCGGCCGGGACGCAGGCGGTGGATGCCGCTCTTCTGTTGGCGGAGATGTCGGTGCCGTATCCGGCACGCCCGGCCTGGCCCGATGTCCTGCGCTTCGCGCACAGCACGGTCCTGCCCGGGGAGCGGCTGATGTCGCTGGACGAACGTCTCCACGGGGCGGCCGCCCGGCCGGTGGTGGTGCCCGAGACCGTGGTGGTGGACCGGGGGAAGGTGTTCCTGTCGAAGGCGTTCACGGGCGCCTGTGAAGTGCTTGGGATCAGCGTGCAGGCGGCTCCGCCGTTCGCACCGACCGCCAAGGGCATCGTCGAGCGGACCTTCGGATCGATCAACACCTTGTTCTGCCAGCACCTGCCGGGCTACACCGGGTCCGATGTAACCCGCCGCGGCAAGGACGTGGCACGCGAAGCGTGCTACAGCGTCGCCCAGTTGCAGGACCTCCTCGACGAATGGCTCGTGCACTACCACCACCGTCCGCACCAGGGGCTGCGGCATCCCATGCTGCCGAAGGTCGCACTGTCCCCGAACGAGATGTGGGCGGCCCTGGTCGCGGTCGCCGGATACGTGCCCGTGCCGTTGACCGGCAGTGACTATCTGGAGCTGCTGCCGGTGCGGTGGCAGGCCATCACCGAGCACGGCATCCGGCTGCACCACCGCACCTACGACCACGACCTCCTCGGCCCGCACCGGGGACAGGACTCCGGCGTGGCGGCCCGGGGCGGGAAATGGGAGGTCCACACCAACCCGCACGACGTCCGTCAGATCTGGGTCCGCCTCCCCGACCTTGGGCTGATCGAGATCCCGTGGATCCACCGGGAACACGCCCACCAGCCGTTCAACGACCGCACCTGGCAGTACCTGCAGACGATCACCACACGCCACGCGGACCACGACCGGTACGAGGCCGGCCTCGCCGAAGCCCTCGATCAATTGATGCGCCGGGCGAAAGCCGGAACAGCCACCCGTACCGAGCAGTACGTCCTCGCCCGCCATGCCACCGCCCGCACTCCCCCACCGTCTACCGGGCCCGTGTCCGAGGATCAGGCACAGGAACTGGACACAGCAGCCACAGGAACGGAAGACGACAGCCTCGACGACCTCGACCAGGACGCCACTGAAGACGAGACCCTTGCCGGTCCGGCCGTGCCGGTGGCCGGTTACGGGCTCTACGACGCCCAGGAGGAGGCCCTCAAGTGGTGAACCATCACAGCCCCCTCGGCGGGATCCTCGCGGCGGCAGGCACGGGCGGACAGGACAGAGACGGCGGGAGCACGCCCGCCGGCGACGGTGCAGGCGGGGCATGGCCGGTGACGACCTGGCAGGGCTGGCAGCGCTTCGCCACCACCCCTCCCCCACAGCCACCCGCTCCCGGGGAACCGGCGCGCAGCGTGGAGGAACGCCTCGCCTACCACTCCGCGTTCGTCACCGTCCGCACCCCGGCCATCGACACCCTCACCACGAACGTGCGCACGCTGATGGTCCTGGGACGCCACCAGCAGACCACCGCCCGGCCCTCGCTGATCGTCACCGGTCCGGCAGCGGCCGGGAAGACCACCGCGCTGCTCCACGTCGGGCGTGCCTGCCACCTCGCCCACATCCAGCAGCACCCGGCACCGGACGGCCGCGTGCACGCACCGGTACCGGTCGCCTACGTTCTGGTGCCGCCCGCAGCGAGCGCGAAAACACTCGCGACGGAGTTCGCCCGCTACCTGGGCGTCCCTGTCACCACCCGCATGACGCAGGCCCAGATCACCGACGCCGTCTGCCACACCTACAACCAGGCCGGCGTGCGCCTGGTCCTCATCGACGAGATCCACCGGCTCAACCCCCGCACCACCACCGGCGCGCAAACCGCAGACCTGCTGAAAGACCTCACCGAACGCATCGGGGCGACGTTCGTGTACGCGGGCATCGACGTGACAGGCACGGCGTTGTTCTCCGGGGTACGCGGGGCCCAACTCGCCGGGCGGGCTTCCCTGGTGGAATGCGGGGCGTTCCCGGCACGGCTCGGCACACGCGAACCCTTCAGAGAACTGATCATGGGAGTAGAAGCCGCACTCGATCTCCGGGCACACCGGGCCGGGACACTCCCCCGCCACGCCGCCTATCTCCACCAGCGCACCGCAGGCAGGATCGGGAGCCTCACCCGCCTGATCCGCCAGGCAGCGATCACCGCGATCCTCGACGGCACTGAACGCATCACGAAGGCGTCCCTGGACCAGGTCCGCCTGGACCACCTCGCCGAAACCCACCACCACACCACACGAGACCGCTCGCCCACGTTGACCAGGCAAAACACCCCTGACCAGCAAAAACACAGTCACTGCCATTAGAAGCACAGACCATCTGCAACAACACCAGTAATTCTCAATAGAATTGAGATAACACCAGGTCAGACCGCCTACCACCCCGCCCGAAAGCCACACGACCGCTTCTCACCCAACCCGCAACACCCCAGCCCAGAACCACCCACACACCCCAACCCACACCGAGAACCGATACCCCCGGACCGTTTCCTTGCGGTCGTCTCCACGATGTCCTGTGCCACTGGGACATCGACGTTGTGGTACTCCGCCTGGGAGAGCAGCGTCTCAAGATCGAGAAAACTCGGGTGCCTCAAAGCCATTGCACCAGTCTTCCCGTGGGCACTGACAACAGGGGTCCCGAGCGACGATCTGGCCACGGTGCTGTGTGTTGCTCCGATTCCCGAACGCCTCGTCCGAGGCAGCTCTGCGGGAGCAGGCCCGGCGGAGCATGGGGCAGGACGTGCTGGCTCCCAGCCCGACACTCACCAGTCGTTGTGCATCGCCAGGTCCCGGCGCGCCCTGGGCACACACGCCTTCTCAGTCATCCGCAGCTCTCCCTCGAAAACTCCTCGATGCTCGCAGCGTCGCAGCGAGACGAGGCAGGATCTCACGGACGCGCCACCCACGCCTGGTGGGCGGGAGCAACACGCAGTTGCTCGCGAAGGCGACCGCGCAGCACTCCTACGCGCGTGCGGCCCTCCAGGACCTGCAGTCTGCTGTCCGCCGGGTCCAGGAGGCGCCGGTCGATGAGGAGCGGAGGGCGCAGCAACGTCCCGTGGTCTTCCCAGTGCTGGCCAACTTCGGGGACTTTCACCGAGGCCCAATACACCGGGTGCTGTGCGAAGTGCTCAATCAGTCCGGCTTCGCTTTCGCCGGTCGGCATGGTGTGGAAGTCCGTGGCCGGGATCGCCTCCAGCGTCCAGGTGATCGCGCTCAGGTCGAGGTAGCCGTAGTCGGCCACGAAGGGGCCGTAGTCGCCGTGTTCGAAGAGGAAGTCCTGCAGCACGTCGCTGTCACGTTGTTGGGTGCGTAAGTGCCTGACGGTACGTCGGGGCATGGTGGGCTTGCAGTCCGGGCCTATGCTCAGGCCGTGGTGGGCTGGCCGGCAGCGCCAGTACTCTGGTCCCAGATCGCGAAGCGGACGGTCATCTCGGCTCGATATTCGTGGGCGGTCATCAGATGGCGGCGGGGCCGGAAGTGGGGCGAGATGCCGCTGAACGCGGAGAGAAACCGCTGGGCTCCACCGGTACTACGGAAGCCCTTCATCGCGCGTTCACGCTGGCGCGTGGGTTGGTGGCTGCTCTCGGCCCGATTGTTCAGGCCCTTGTGGGAGCGGTGCTCGACCGAGGGCATGACCTCGCGGTGGGCCGCGCCGCAGGAGCGGAGCTTGTCTCCGTGACGATCACCCTCGGCACCGCGCTCGTCTTCTCAGGCGGCGGAAGAAGCACCGGGCCGCGGCCTTGTCCCGGCGGCTCTGCACGGGGATGTCCAGCACGTCCCCGTCCTGGTCGACGGCCCGCCACAGGTACTTCCGCTCCCCGTTGGCCTTGATGAACACCTCGTCCAAATGCCATTTATCCCCGGGCCGGGGCCGGCGGCGACGCAGTCCGTCGGCGTAGGCCTGCCCGAACTTCTGGCACCACCGCCGGACCGTCTCATAGGAGACGAACACGCCGCGCTGGAGCATCAGCTCCTCCACCTCACGGAATGACAACGGGAAGCGGAAGTACAGCCACACAGTGAGAGATCACCTCGACCGGGTACAGGTGCCCCTTGTACGACGGCGACGTGCCCGCCACGGACAATCCCCCTCCACCACGACCAGGAAGAAGAGCATCTCACCCTGTCAGCCAACGTGACAGCGCCAATCGACATCGCCGGGTGCGCGGTCACCGCCGACGCCCTGCACACACAGCCGGCCCAACGCCCGCTACCTGATGGGACGCAAGGCCGATTTCGTGTTCTGCGTCAAGGGTAGCCAGCCCAAGCTCTGCAATGCTGAGCCCAGTCGATGTCGTGAACGGTGGCCAGAACGTCGTTCACAGTGGGCCCAGCACTGCGACCTCGTGGCCGAAGCCCACGGCCAGCCGGCCGTCCGAAGTCATGGCGACTGCTTTGACGCCCGCCGGGGTAACCAGATCCGGGCAGAACGGCTGCATGGTGGTGAGGTCCCACAGGCGTACCGTGCCAACGTCGATATATTCGTCGTCGAGATCGATCAGTTCCTTGTCGGCGTCCCAGTCGGTAACGTTGGCGGTTCCGCTGCCGGCGACGGCGATCGGGCGGCCGTCCAGCACCACGGTCGCCACCGTACGTATCGGGTATGCGTCGCCGGTCAGAACAGCGCTGACCTGCTCCTGGGTGGTCAAGTTCCATACCCGCACCGTGCCGTCGCTGCTGCCAGTGACCGCGACCGGACGGCCGTCCAGCACCGTCGTCGCCACGGCACGCACCGCTTTGGTGTGGCCGGTCATCGGCTGCCCGATCTGCCGGCCGGTGGCGAGGTCCCACACGCGCACGGTGCCGTCGTAGCTGCCGCTGACGGCGACCAGGCTGCCGTCCACGACCGTCGTCGCCACGGCACGCACCCGGCCCGTGTGGCCCTTCAGCGCGTCGCCGACCTGTTCCCGCGTGGTCAGGTTCCAGACCCGCAGCTTGCCGTCGTCGCCGCCGGTCACGATGTGGGGACGGCCGTCGATCACCACCTCTGACAGCGTTCGTACAGTGGTGAGGCTGTGAGGGCCCTGAGGGAGGTCGAGCCAGGGCGGGAGGTTGGGATCCGGTGCGGCCGGCTCCGGATCGGTGCGGTCGACGATGGACTCGCCGACTTCCTTCCCGGTGGCCAGATCCCACACCCGGATGTCGATGCGATGGTAGCTGCTGGTGCTGACCGCGACTGGGCGGCCGTCGAGCACGCAGACCGTCAGCCCCCACACCGGGCCGTGGTGGCCGATCAGGGGTTCACCGACCGGAAGGCCGGTGTCCGTGTCCCAGACCCGCACCGTCTGGTCCACGCCGCCGGTGACGACGACCGGGCGGCCGTCCAGCACGGCGGTCGCCATCGCGTACACGTTGTCGGTGTGGCCGACGACAGGCGTGCCGACCAACCGGTCGCTGCTCAAGTCCCACACCCGTAGCGTGCCCATGAAGTCCACGGTCACCACGTGGGGCCGGCCGCGGACCACCGCCGTCGCCATCGCCGCAACCCGGGGGACGTGCTCAGCCACGAGCCTTTCCACCGGGCGGCGATCGGCCAGATCCCACACCCGCACCACGGGCTCCCCACCGCCAGCAAGAACCAGGGTTTGCCCGTTCACCGCCACCACCCCCACGGCGACCATGTGATCATCGCAGTCCTTTAGCGCCTCACCGACCTGCTCGCAGGTGGTCAGATCCCACACCCGTGCGGTGCCGTCCATACTGCCGGTCACCAGATGAGGACGGCCCTCGATCACAGCGGACACCATCCGTCCGACCTGGTGCTTGTGGCCGATCATGGGCTTGCCGACCTGCCTACCGGTGGCCAGGTCCCACACTCGCAACGTGGCATCGAAGCCGCTGGGAGCGGTGACGGCCACCGCGCGCCCCGCCACCACCGCCGTTGCCATCGCGAACACCGCGTCCCCAGCCGAAAGACTGAGCACGCACTCGCCGACGGCAAGGTCCCACGCCCGCACTGTGCCGTCCAAGCTGCCGCTGACGACGACCGGGCGGCCGTCCACCTCGGCTGTGACCACGGCCGTGACACCGTCGTTGTGGCCGGTCAACGGCTCGCCGACCTGCTCGAACGTGGCCAGGTCCCACACCAGCACGCGGCCTGCCTCGTCGCCGGTGACCAGGACGGAACGGCCCTGCACAACCGCCGTTCCCACAGCGAGCACGTCGCCGCCCTCCGCAACCCGCACCTCACCAAGGTGCTCGTAGGTCGTCAGGTCCCATACCGACACCTGGCCGTCCAGACCGGCGACGGCCACGATCGGGCGGTCTCCCGCCGGCCCCGTCGCCACCGCTTCCGTCCACGACATACTGCCTTGGCCCTCGATAACGGCACACAGTCGAGGCGCCACCTGCGAACCCGTAGCCCACTGCACGTGCCACGCGGAACCGGGTTCCCCCTCCCCCTCGCCTGCGGCGAAGCGCTGAGCCAACTCCCGATCCCCGTAGCGCGCCGCGTCCAAGGCCAACAGCTGCCGTCGCACGCCCGGTTCCGCGTCGCGATGCAGATGCGCAGACGCCTGGTACACGGCAGACGCGAGCGCGCTCGCCTCGACGCTCCCGGTTGCCAACTGATCGTTGTGGGGCTCAGACATGGTCGAGATCGTATCCAACTGGTTCCCCTTCTCAGAGACTTGACAACGATCGCCGCGAACAGCAGTAGCAAGTTACGTATTTCTACGCCCCCCACCCCCAGCACGACGACCAGAACGCCCGTTCCAAATCCTCGGGCTCACATCATGATGTCGGAACAGCCGCGAGGCGTATCCGCCGCCCGTCGAGGGCGAACCAGGGGGCGGCCTCGCGCAGGAACGCGCCCGGGTCCGGCCAGGCCGGTGGAACGTGGACCTCGCACTGGGCGCTGTCCGGACACGTGACTCCGCCTCAATCTGATTGTTGTCCACCAGCTGCAGCTCTTTTGCCCGTTCAGGGAGACGAAGCCCGAGTGGTCCAGGGGCACGGCCACCGAGCAGGGATCACAAACAGGTACTTTAGGGACCGGACGAGGCGTCGACTGCCTTCGCCCGGCAGTCCGAGCACGTCCCGGAATTCTTCGCGACGAACAGATGCCGATAGACCGTCACTTGGTGCTGAGGGATGCCGCAGAACGTCACCTTGTCCGCCGTCAAGGCGTGCCACAGAGCCGGGGCGCCTGTCTGCAGGCATGCCGTGAAGTTTGTCTGGGCAAGCCCGAGCGTGAATCTGAAGGGCCGGAGGTGCGAACCAGCTGCGGCATGGCCACCACCCTTGCACGTGGCCCGATCAGTGTGAGGTCAAAGCCGCAGAAACAACGGATATGGCTGACCTGCGGCGAGCAGCCACGCTCTTTGACCCACTCCCCTCTCTGTCAGCCTTGGGTGAGACATCCCGTTCTGCGGGGTTAGCCTGAGAGGGCACGACAGGAGAACCGTCCCTTATGCCAAGCACAGAGCCCGTCGGGTCCGACCCGGCGCCGAGGCCGAAGCGATGACCCAGGCTCGGCGGGATGAGCTGGACGCGATCGATCCGGGGTGGTGCCCGGTGTGGGACACCGGGTGGCAGCGCTGCTACCGCCTCGTCCAGAACCACACCCAGGCCGGCGGGACGCTCCCGGAGGCTGCGGGCGATGTCGTCGTGCAGGGCGAGGACCTCGGACGGTGGGTGAACGCGCAGCGGCTCGGGTGGGAGCAGCTGCTACCCGTGCAGCAGTGGCTGCTGGAGAACACCCTCAAGATCACACCGGCCCAGGAGGAGCGGCCGGTGAAGCTGACTCAGGACGCGAAGTGGGCGCTCAACCTCGCGGCGGCGCGGCAGTTCCACGCCCGGGAAGGACACCTGAGAGTCCCCCGCAAGCACGCCGAGCACCTGGAGACGGAGAACGCACTGTCAGGCCGTCAGGACGGCACTGACGGGCCCGTGGTGGTCAAACTCGGTACCTGGCTCGACAACGTCCGCAAACGCGCCGCGAAACTCCCCGAGCAGCGCCGTACGGACCTCGACCAACTCGGCATGCGCTGGTAGAGGCGAGTGGGGGTTATGTGCCTGATCCGAGGCGGCTGAAGGCCCAGCGGAGGACTTCTTGGTCGACGCGGGGGCGGCCGGTGCGGTTCAGGGCGGTGAGGGTGTGGGCGGTGAGGCGGGCCCAGTTGCGGAAGTTGCCGTGGGCGGCGCGGCTGTCGGCGTAGGTGATGTCTTCGGGGTCGGCGTCGGCCCAGATCGGGTGGTAGAGGGGGATGGTCTCGAGGACTTCGTCGGTGGTGAGGCGGGTGAAGCGCTGCCAGATGAAGATGCGGGAGGACAGCATCGGTTCTTTGCGGAGGGTGGCGTGGCAGCCTTCGCCGCCGACGAAGATGACGGCGAGCTGGGCGTAGGGGTCGTCCCAGAGGTAGCGGATGTACTCCAGTTGGTCGCTGGAGAGCCACTGTGCTTCGTCCAGGACGAGGGTACGCGGGTGGGCGGCGAGGGTTGCTTTGAGGAGGTGGTCGAACTCGGTGGCGTAGCGCGGGGGCTGGCCTGGCAGTTCGAGGGCGGTGTGCAGTTCGTGGCGTACGGCGCGGGTGGTGGTGCGGGCGTGGAAGGTGATGCGGCGGATGTCTTCGCTGGTTTGGAGTTCGCGTAGGCAGCTGGTGACGGCGACGGTTTTGCCGAAGCCGGCGCCGCCGTGGATGCACATCATGGCGCGGGCGTTGATGGTGTCGGTGAGGTTCTCCCGGGCGGTGAGCAGGGCTTTGGTGGTGACCAGGCGGGCGTCGGGCAGGGATACGTACTGGTCGGTGGGTGTGGGTGGCAGGCGGGTCATGGGGTGGCCTCCTTGTCGTGGTGTTCGGGGGTGGATGCGGGGTTGGGGGTGGGGGGTCGGGTGCGGGTTTTGAGGCTGTCGGGGGTGGCCCAGTCGGCGGATGGTGGTGCGGGCGGGATCAGGTCGGGCAGTGCCAGCGCTGTGAGGTCGGCTTCCTCGTAGCGGGACAGTTCCCGGGCGGCTTCGGTGGCGGTGATCGTGTTCAGGCGCAGCGCGGGGGTGGGGGTGGTGGCGGGGGCGAAGCGTTCGTGGCGGAGTCGTTCGGCGGCCTTTGCGTCGGCGCGCAGGCGTCGGGCGCGTGTGTTGCGGGCGTGGCGCAGGGCGGTGAGTTGTTCGTCGGTGGCCTGGTCGGCGAGGTGGGCGGTGCCGAGGTGGTGGCCGTGGGGGTCGCAGACTTCGATCTCGTGGGTGTGGTGGGGCATGAAGCGCACGGTGACCTTGCGGCCGGCCTGTCCGGTCATCCAGTCGGCGAGGTAGGAGCGGTTGCGGAACTTGAGGCCGTGGCTGGTGAGGGTGCGGGTGCGTGCGTCGTCTTCGAGGGTGAAGGACCACAGGTCTGCGGCAGGAATCTCTCGCAGTGGGGTGGGGTCGGTCTGCCAGGCTTGCAGGGGGGTGGCCCCGTGCAGGCTCTCGGGGTGGTGTTCGGTGTTCCACCAGGTCGCCCAGGACAGGAGTTCTGTGGTGAAGGCCTGGAACGTCATGGGCGGCCCGGCGGGAGGCGGGTCGGGACGCTTGCGCGGGGGTTGTTTGGGGGGTTTGCGGGGTGTGGGGGTGTAGCCGGGCAGGGCGGCGAACAGCATCGTGGTGGCGCAGTGGTTGAGGTTCTCGATGCTGCCCTTGAGGTGCGGGCTGTAGGGCGGCAGGACGGTGATGTCCGAGTCCAGGGTGGTCAGGGCAGCGGTGACGGTGCGGGAGAGGAAGTCTCGGCCGCGGTCGAAGCGCACGTGGGCGGGGAGCCCGCCGAAGGGGCCGTAGGGGGCGGTGGGCACGATCGCGGAGCGCAGTGCGGCCAGGACCGAGGCGCGGGTTGGGGTGCCGGGGGTGACGGCGAGGCCGGTGATGGCCTTGGTCGCGCAGTCGATGAACCAGGTGACGTGGGGGTGGACGAGGGTGCCGTCGGCGTCCACGCGGAGCGGGGCCTGGACGTGGTCGGCCTCCCATACCTCGTTGCGCCACGTTCGCGGGCGTGTGGCGAACACGTCGTGGGCGCGGGCGGCCTGGTGGCCGTGGCGGTAGCCGGTCCTCTCCCCCGCGGTCAGGTCCCGGCGCACGGCGCGCAGGAACGTCGCCAGTGACGGGACCGGGTCCAGCAGTGGAACAGCCGCGAGCGGGGCGCCGCCCGGGAGTGCGCTGCGGGGTGGGCGGGGTGATGGCGCGGCCGGGCCAGAGGCGGAGGCGTCGGCGGAGGCGTCTGTGTCTGTGTCTGCCGGTGGGACGGGTGGGGTGGCTGGAGTGGGGGCTTGGCGGGCGCGGGCGAGGAGCTCGCGGTGGACCGCGGAGGCGTTGCCGTGCCAGTACGCCAGCAGCACCCGCAGCTCGGCGGTGATCTCGAAACGGCCGGTACGGCGGGCGCCAGGAGCGGCGGTGGTGGCGGGTGTGGTGGTGGCCTCGGCCAGCCAGCGCCACACGGTGCGATCGGAGACGTTGAGGCACTGCGCGGTGGTGTGCACGTGCGCACGGGTGAGACGGCGCTCGGCGCGCAGCGTGAGCAGATGCCGTACGGCCGGGGCCCGCAGAGCGGACAACGACACCGCATCCAGGGCAGGCCCGGCCTCGCCGGGCGCGGACGCCGGGGTGGGCGTAGTAGGCAGAAGGGGCGATCCTGCAAACGTACGTCTGGCGACTTGGACCTGTCGGGTGCCGCCCTGGTACGTGCTGCGGCCCCTGAACAGTTCGGTCGGTCCCTACGGTTGGTTCGTTCTCAACAGTCCCGGTGTCTGGGGGCGCGCAGGTGGGCGATGCCCAGGTCGAGGGCGGCCTCCAGGTGGGCGATGCGGCCAGTGGACAGGAGGATCAGCACGCCGCCCTGGATGCCGGCCAGCAGGGCTGCGGCCTCACGGTCGGCATCCAGTTCGGGGGCGATCTCTCCGCTGTCCTGCATCTGGCGGATGCCCGCGGCGAGCTGCTGCTGCCATTGGCCGAGCAGTTCACCGGCCACAGTCCGCGTGGCGTCGGTGGCAGTACCCAGCTGGGAGAGGGCCACGTGCAGGGGGCAGTCCCCGCCCTGTCGGCGGTAGCGGGCGACGACCTTGTCGCGCCACTGGTACCAGGCGGCCCAGGAGCTGAGGGAGCTCAGCTCCGGCTGCTGGTCCTCGATCACCCAGGCCGCCTCCTGCCGGGCCACGGCGAGGAGCAGTTCGTCCTTCCCGCCGGGGAAGTAGTGGAAGAGCTGGCTCTTGCTGGTCGCCGTGCGGGCCATGACGTCCTCGAGCCGCAGCGAGAACACGCCCTGTTCCCGGATCTGCTCGGCGGCTCCCTCGACGATTCGCTGCCTGGTCGCGGCGCCCTTGTGGGTCAACGGCACGTGTCCTCCTGGTGCGAGCTGTCGTGCCCCATTGAAGCGGATCGGGGCCCGGGAGAGCGTGGCCGGGCCGAATCGCAGCCAGTCAGGGCAGGAGGAGCAGCTTGCCAGTGGTCCTGCGTGACTCAAGGTCCGCATGGGCCCGGGCGGCGTCGGCGAGGGGATAGCGGCCGGTGACGCGCGGGGCGAGCCGCCCGTCCAGGACCAGGTCGAACACCTCGCCGGTGCGCCGGAGCAGGGCCTCGCGGGTGGCGACGTGGTGGTGTACCACCGGATAGGTCAGCAGGATGCTGTTGGGCAGATCGGTCGGCCGCAGTGTCGGGACGCCCATGAAAGGGCCGTAGTAGGCGTGGACTCCGTGCGGGCGCAGGGCGAGCTGGGAGGAGTGAAACGTCCCTGTGCCGCCGCCGTCGTAGACGACGTCGGCCCTCCGTCCGCCGGTCAGCTCCCTGATCCGCTCCTCGAAGCCGCCGCCGGAGTGGACCAGCACGTGGTCGGCGCCGGCCTCCTTCGCGACGGGCGCCTTCTCCTCGCGGGAAACCAGGCCGATCACACGGCCGCCACGGGCCTTGACCATCTGTGTGAGCAGCAGTCCCACCCCGCCCGCCGCCGCGTGCACCACGGCGGTGTCGCCCGGGCCGATCGGGTAGGTCTCGGTGCTCAGGTGGCTGGCGGTCAGGCCTTGCATCATCACGGCGGCGGCCGTCTCGTCGCTGACGCCGTCGGGCACCTTGACCAGCGAGTCCTCCGGAACGGTGAGCAACTCGGCGTAGCTGCCCGGGTGGTAGAACCAGGCCACCCGGTCGCCGACGGCCAGGTTTCGCACCCCTGTGCCGAGAGCGGTGACGTAGCCCATCCCCTCGGCGCCGAGGATAGCGGGCGCCGCCCAGCCCGGGCCGCCCTGTGTGCGGGCACCGACGTCCATGTAGTTCACCCCGGCGGCGCCCAGCCTCACCAGCGCTTCGCCTGGGCCCGGTGACGGGTCCGGCAGCTCGGTCCAGTGCATGACCTCGGGGCCGCCGTGTTCCTCGATGCGGATCGCGTGCATGAGTGACACCTCTCTGTGGGAGCGGGAGCGTCGTTGGGAATGGCAGCAAAGTAGGCCTCCAAAAATGGACCAGCAAGTCCAAAATTCGGCCCGCACGGTACTCCCGGCGCACCGCATCATGCAGTGTCGTCAACGACGGCAGCCTGTCCCGTCCCAGACCGGCAAGCACCTCTTCGGCGTGCTCGCCCATCCACCGGTGCAGGGCCTTCACGTTCCCGGCCAGCTCCCCGAGCCGGGCCCACAACACGTCATCAAGAGCGAACACCCCACGCCGCGGTACGGGTTCTGCCCGGCCGGACTCCTTCGCGTCCGCGAGCCAGCGCCACACCGTGCGGACATGCACTCCCGTCGTCTCGGCGACGATACGGACATGCACCGTCTGCAGCGTCCCGGTCTCGTCCAGCGTGAGAAGACGACGTACCACCACAGACCGCATCAGTGCCCGGTCCCGCGACCGGGAAGCCACCACCGATCTCTCGGCTCCCTCCGAGGCCAATGACAGCGGGGGCGGTAACGGTGATGGCGACGGTGTTTCAGCGGTCATGCCCACCAGCACACTCCCCTGCCCCGACCAAGAACACAGGAATGTTCATCCTCGTGTCAGCCGGACCACGGGTGTGCTAGGCAGAATCCTCACTCCATGACAGCGAAATGGTCATCCCGCGCCAGCCACGACTCAACAGCGTCCAACGACGAACGCGCTGTTCAGCAAGCCACCGCCCCTTCAAAACCTGCTGTCGCCCAACCCGCTGACACCACCCCACACATTCACAGCGTCCGCGTGGGAGTAGGTGTGCAGGCGCGGGCCAAAGACCTTCGGATCGTCCATCGACGCGATCAGGGACGGGGCCTCCCACGCGGGTGCGGTGGCCGCGGTCCGCTTCGGCTGGGGCCGTGTATCGGGGGCCTCGGTCAGGCGCGGGGCTTCCCACTCGTACGGGGTCGCGGTCAGGTAGAGGCGCCGGTCGGCCGGGATGCGCTGGTTGTCGTGGATCACCGTCCACTGCTTGTCCCAGCTGGAGGGTGAAGCTGCCCCTGATTCCGGACGCCTGGCCGGTGAATCCGGCCGGGTGAATCGCTTCTCGTCCTCAAGGGCGGGAGGACCCTTTTCAGGTCCCGGCAGGTTGCTCTTTTGGGTGCCAGTCCGCCTCGGCCCAGTCGTAGTCCACGAAGCTGTCCGGGACCTGCCCGCAGGGCGCGTAGACGCTGATGAACAGGGTTGTGGTCGAATCGTTCCACCGCACGTCGATCTGGTCGCCGCCTTCCGGGTCCTCAAATCGGAAGCCCAGTTCGCGAAGGTTCGCTCCTACACGGTCGCCTTCGTGGGTGAGTTTCCAGCCCTTCCGTACCAGTTGCTGGCGCACGCGCCGCTGCGCGTCCCGGGCCGCGGCTTCGGGGACGCCGGGCATGCTCCAGTCGAGACCGAAGCTGCGGACGTCGCGTCGTCCCCTGTCGATGTGGGCGATACCCCTCAGCCCACGGTAGTAGCAGGCGCCGGTATCGAACCTGCTGGCGTTTGCTGCGTACTTCTCAGGCAACGCGAAGCCGTCGTATACCTCGTCGGACCGTGACTTGAGCCGTTGCGCGACCGCGTCGGGGTCGACTGAAGGGTACGGCGCGCCGTTCCACACGGCGTTTCCCGCCACCACTGTGGCAGCCAGCAGCGCCACCGTCGCAAGCCCTATAACGGCATACAGGACGGACCGTTTGGACACTCGTGTTCTGCGTACAGGGCTCTTGGACATGCGTGTGACGGTAGGTGTCGACGTTGTGTGCCGCATGAGTAGCCGTACCCGTGCACCATGAGGCGTTACTCAACCGTGCGGGGCGAGATACCTACACCACCGTTGTGTCGCAGCAGGACAGACGGTCGCGGCGGACCGTGGCCCGTTGCTACAACAAGGGCATGGGAACCTGGACCGACGCCTTCATCGCGCCCCCCGGCACCGACCCTCCTGCGGCTGGATGCGTTCGGCCGGCGAGTTCGGCGGAGCCGAAGCGGTGCGGTCCGCTGCGCGGGCTGCGGCCCGGAAGGCCGGCATCAAGGTCCGCACGTACGCCACCTGCCGAGCCGACAACGCTGCGGAGCAAATGGTCGTGATCGGCAACCGTGGTGCCCTGCCTCAGCCGCGCACCGTGCCAGGGCCGGATCCGCGATGGCCTGCGTTCACCCTCAATGAGGACGCCGGGCCCGGCCATGAGTGCGACTGCGGCAACGAGCCCTGTCTGAGTGCCGGTCTGACCCGGGCCGCACAGGAGAGGTGGCTGATCTCGGACTGGTACTCGCTCACGCCCCTCACCGACCTGCGGCCCCTTCCGGCCGAGCAACGCTCGCGCGACCGGGACGCCCTGTTCGCCCGCCACCGCTCCCACAGCTGGGACGATCACATCCTGGATCTGTCCCCGTTCCGGGAGGGGTCCATGGAGCTCGGGCCACTCGGGGACGTGCAGGTCTACGCCACCAATCCGCACGGCCGCTACAAGGGCCGCCCCCACGGTGTGGGCTGCCGCTACGCCGAGTCCGTCGGCGAGCAGCACGAGATCCTCACCCTCGCCGACTTCGTCCCCTTGCTGCCCGAGCCCGTGCGGCATTCCCCCGGCGGGTACGACAGCCTCGCCGACATCTTCAAAGAAATGATGTACGCGGACCGGTCCGCCGACCGCTGGTGCCATTCCTGCTGCGGCTACGCGGTGCGCCGCTTGAGCCTGGACCAATGCGCTTACTACCAAGGCCAATTGGCGGCCTACCGGGCCTCTTGGTGATCTCGTATTGCCGAATTTTCCAGGCGGGGTCTGCGTGCTGGGGACGGTGGCTGTTGCGGGGCGCTCCAAGCGATCTCTGTCACCGCCAGAGGTCTGCCCCACGTGCGAAGGAATGTCGGCCATCGCCAGCACATCCGCGTGTCGCGGCCCCTAGGATCTGGACGGTGAGGAACACCAAGCAATTCCAGAGCGCCGTGGCCGACACCCTTGCTGAACTGGCACGACTGGGCGTCACCGCCCGTCCGGGGACCGTGGCCGACACCATTGAGCGGAACGTCACCGCAGTGGCAACTCAGATGGGCATCCAGGTGCGGTCGGCCTGGCGGTACTTCAGCGCGGCAGGGCTTGCCAAGTCCATCGCCGCTCAGCGGGAGCAGAAGAACGAAAGCGGCCAGGAAGGGATCGGGCAGGCCCCCCTGCCTCCGCTCGGCAACCCCGAACTCGCTGTGATCCTTGCAGGGGTTCCCGACTCCCTGGCCGAGAACGGTGGCGATCTCTACGCCGTGCTCCTCAACGTCGCAGTCAATGCATGGATGGCCGGCCACATCCACGGCGAGGACGGGTGCACCGGCTGCGAGGGCAGCCGTACGGCAGCTGGTCATGACTGGGCGGCCAGGATGAACGAGATCCGCCGGCTGATGCCTGATGTGGACAAGTGGTACGACCGCGACGTGTGGACGGCAGCCCTGCACGACAGCGGATTCGCTGTCACTCGGCGCTGAACCAACAGCCCTTCCCCGGCTCTTCCTTGTGCATCAACCACCCACACCCGGAGCCTCAGAGTTGGACGACGACGCGGGCGATGTCGTCGTCTAAGCCGTCCTTATGTGGTGGGAGGTCGGTGAGGAGGGCGTCGGCCAGGGGTTCGGGGCCGAGATGGCCGTGCCGGGTGGGGTTCTGGATGAGGCGGGCCAGTCCGGTGTCGATGTCCTGGTCGCGGCGTTCGATAGGTCCGTCTGTGTAGAGCACGAGGGTGGCGCCGGGCGGGTCTGAGCGATGTACATGGCCCGGGCGTCCGGGAGTCACAGGGTCAGACGACGGCTGTCCGATAGTCCAGGACCGGCAGTTCCTGTCTCAGGAGACTGATGCAGCGAGCGCGGCGTTCCTCGGCCGGAAAGATCAGGCGGACGCCGACGTCTCGCAGGAACACACATGCGGTGGAGTGCGCTGGCAATGGGTCAAAAACACCGAGGAGGGTTCCGTCGTCGTCCACGAGGGGGACCCCGCTGGCATAGCGGCTGTCGCCGACGCTGCAGCCGACGCTCACGGGCACCCGGTGCTCCTGGGTGAGGCGGGCGATGGCTCGCTGGATGCCGGGCAGCATGGCCGAGTGCCGCGCCAGGGCAGGGCGGGTGGGATCTGTTCTCGCAATGAGCTCGATGGAGCGGGCGGCCTGGCGTGCCCACTGTCGGCGTTCCTCGGCCTCTTGTCGCTGCTGTTCGTCGCGGCGGAGTTCCTTCTCGTCGCGCTCGCGCGCGGCCCGCAGTTCAGCACGAAGCCGCCATCGTTCTTCCTCCCGCCTCGCGCTCTCGGCTGCCTGGCGTTTCTGCTGCTCCTGCCAGTCCGTGTAGGACTTCTCTGCGCGGATGTGTGCCTCGGTGGTCCACACCGCCGCCAGAGGCCGCGCCGTGTGCGTCATGGCCGCCCGCGGTCGGTGGGAGAGGATCTGGTTGGTGAACAGCCAATCCATGAACTGCACGATCGAGACAGGGTCTTGCGGCCGCCACGAGGGATGAGCGAACCGGGCCAGGCCCTCGACTGCGGCTAGGCCGTCCTCACCCGCCGCCAGGCGCACCGAGGGGACAACGCCCAGCCAGGGTGGCCGGGGACGATCTGAGAACCACACCGAGAAGACCCCGTCCGCTGCCATGCGCTGCGTACGGTCTCGTATATGGTCCGGGGTGATGGGCGCGAGCTGAGCCTCCAGTGCAATGCGGCGGTCGCCGGCCGAGGCGAGGACGTCGGCGCGCCAGGAGCGGCCGGGGCCGCTCACCTCCAGGCCGGCGGTCCAGCCTGCGCCCCGGGCGGCGGTCGCCAGTTCCAGCTTGAGGAGATGGTGTGCCATCGACTCCTCGGCCAGCGCGCAGGCCTGGGCCCCGGGGAGATGCGCGAAGAATCTCAGCCCTCGCGGTGACACCTTGGCCCGCAGGCCGTGCGTGCACTCCGGGCACCTCAGGTCGGCCGGCGGCCGGACACGGTGAACAGCCTCCCATGCCCAGCCGCAGCCGAGGTCCTTCACCGTCGCATCCAGACGTCCCCGCTCCGGATGTATTGCCGTCAGCCCCATCGAGCACCTCCCCCCGGCCATACTCATCTCGGCCGTCAACGCGACCGCTGCGCATAACCGCACCGGAGCCGAGAACGGCATAGTGGCCGAAACCGCCGACTACTTCACCAGCCTCGGCCGTGCCACACAGCAGCAGATTCTGGCAGAGGAAGCTGCCGAGAGAGCAACAGAACAAGCCGCCACCCGCATTCGCGGCATCCTCAGGAAGCTGCGACAACAGGACGAGGACATAGACGAGACACCAGCCTCGCCCCTGACACGCTTACGAGGTCACATGGCGACGTCCTGCGGCGACCGGCCTCCGGGGAACCGGCGCTCGGCGGGTCAGCTTGGGACCCGGGCGAGGAGCAGCTCCCACGCTGCGGGCTGACTGCTCTGCTGGAGGGCATTGAGGTCCTACGGGTCGGAAGCTGTCGGCGGAACGCACTGGCCGACGGTGCGGGCCGTCCGGCCAAAGCCCATCCTCGTCATGCCGACGTTGCAGTCGTCGTCGCACCAACGAGCGGTCCATGACGGCCAGGTAGAAGCCGACTTGCGCTCACGCCCTCCTCGTCTGAGTACGTTGCGCCACGGGAATCCGCCCGCTCGATGGGCCCGCGGGACGGGCCGGGCGCGCGGGCGGCGGGCACGGCCGGATGGTGAGGGTGCGCGGGAAGGGTGCGTGGAGGCATGGTCTCGCGCGGCGGTTCACCGTGTGCTGATGGTTGCCGACCAGCCGCTGCGGGTGAAGTGGCAGGCGCCGTCCGGGTCGATGCGTACCGCTGCCCCGGAGATGGGCAGATCGCCGTCGATGACGAGCCAGGTGCGGATGCGATCCAGCTCGTCCCACAGTCGGCGGGGGCCGCTCTGGTGGACGGTGGGCAGTTCCCGCGCCCCGGGGGCCGTGGCCCGGGCCCAGGAGCCGTCCGGGTGCAGCATGCAGGCGGTGCGAGTGCCGTCCTTGGCCACATCCATGCGGTGCTCGATGCCGGGAACGGTGAGTTCGAGGGTGGAGCGCACGTCCCAGGTGCTGCTCACTCGCATCACCGGGTAGCGGCCGGTGGTGACGCTCTCGCCGTCCGCTTTCCGCGCGGTGGCCCACCGATCGGTGTTGTCGGGAGCGGAGGGGTAGTCGTCGTCGTGGCGGGTGGTCATGAAGCCGGCGGGTTCGGGGGCGACCCTGCCGGTGGCGCCGCCGTCGGCGGTCTTGTCCGCGACGATGAGCAGCCCGGTTTTGGACAGGGTGGTCACCATCCGCCCGCCGGGGGTGAGCGCTTTGAGCCAGGAGACGGGGATGGCCGGTACCGAAACGGTGGAGACGATGCGGTCGTAGACGCCGGGCAGTTCGCCCGTCACGTCGCAGACCTCCAGGTGCGGCCGGTGCCCCGTCGCGGCCAGGCGGTCCCGCGCGGCGTGGACGAGGTATGGGTCCACGTCCACGCTCGTGACGTGCTCGTCGCCCAGGCGCCGGCACGCCAGGGCGGTCCCGTATCCGCTGCCGCAGGTCACCAGGAGGCGGGAGTCGTCGGCGAGGAAGGCGTGCTGGTACATCTTCACGACCAGCGCGGGCAGCGTGGCCGACGAGGTCGGCCACGTTTCCGGGACGACGGTTCCGGGTGCGGCGTGGTCGGCGTGGTGGGGGCCGACGCGGGTGATCACGCTGAGGCTGTTGTCGTAGGCGCTGCTCATCCACGTGTCGGGGTCGCCGGCGCCGTCGCACAGTTCGTAGACCCACGTGCCGTCCTGCTCGCCCGGCGTCCACCACCGGGGCACGAACAGGTGCCGGGGCACGGCGGCCAGGGGACCGTGCCAGCGGGACTCGGGCCGTACGGTCGCATCGGCCATCCTCGCGGCATGGGCGTCCCAGCCCGCCGGCGTCCATTCCATCAGCAGGGACCCTCTTTCAGAGGTGCGCGGGCACAGTGCCCGCGGGCGGTCCCGTCATCGCGGGTGCGTAGCCCATGGGGTCGCAGGGGTCGTTCTTGCCGGGGTCGCAGGAGTCGGAGTTGGAGGGCTGGCAGTCGGGGTGGCAGGCCGTCGGGCCCGTCCGGCGCGGGATGCTCGCGCTCGCCTCGGCCCAGCGCGGGCCGGACAGGACCGGGGCCAGGCCGGCGTCCAGGACGCTGCCCGCGGTCAGGAAGCGTCCGATCTCGCAGACCGCCACATCGCCGCCGGGCAGGACCGTGGCCCGCTGGTCCCCGCAGCGCCCGCACAGGTCGGCGGTGGACGGCAGCGCGGTGCCCGCGGCGTTGCCGACGGCCCGCACGCTCCCGACGTGCACGTCGCGGACGCCGAGGGCCTGCAGCTCCGTCCGGGCCCGCTCGGCGCGCTCCGGGTCGCCGGTGTCGAGGACGGCGACGTTCAGCGCGATGCCGCGTCCGAGGGCCTCGACGATGTTGGCGCGCGTCGCCCGGTGCGAGCCGGGGCGGCCGGTTACCTCGTCGTGCTCGGCCGGAACGCTGCTGTGGTACGTCGTCGCGAGCCGGACACCGGGCTGTTCCAGCAGCCGCCAGTGCTCGTCGCGGATACGGAAGAGGTTGCTGTAGACCCGGACCCGCAGGCCCGCGTCCAGCGCGTGCTGGGCGATCAAGGTGAAGCCGAGGTGGAGCGTCGGCTCGCCGCCGATCAGCTGGACCTCCTCGGCTCCGAGAGCGACGGCCTGGTCGATGGTGCGCAACCAGTCGCCATCGCTCATGCTGCCGTGGCCCCGCGTCGGCCCCGAGCCGGCGTAGCACAGCGACGGGCAGGAGAGCTGGCACCGGCCGGTGATCTCCAGCGACAAGAAGCGCAGCCTGGCGGAGGCCTCCCGGGCGATCGTCATGACGCGATCGTAGACCGCGGGGCATCAACCCGTCCTGCGGTACGGCCACTTCGGCCGCCCAGGAACTCTCCCCCGCCCTCGGAGGAACCGGCCCCCGGGGTCCGGGGCGGCGGCCGCCGGGAGGCGGCGTTGGCCCTCGCTGCGCGCAGCGTGAAGCTGCAGGTGGAACGGGGAGGTGCAGGGAAGACCTCCGTGAAGCCCGCGCCGGGCGTCTTCGGCGAGGCATCGGACCGGGACCTCGGCGAGCTCCTTGCCCGTCCGGGCGCGGGGGACTCCATGGGCGGCTACGACATCGTGCTGGTCGCCTCTCCCGGCTTCGGCAACTCTCTGCCCGTCGAGCCTGAGCCGGTCCGCAGGGTTGGTCCTCACCTGCTTGAGCTGCCGCGCCCCGGCCAGGACCAGGGTCTGGGGCGTGAGCCGGGCGGGTCGGTCCGATTCCGCTCGTGAACGAGACCGAACGCTGCTGGTTCGTCGCGGCGTAATTGAAAGAAGCGGCAGCACGACCTTGCCAGTTCGACACAGAGACCGGCTGTGCGGGGTGTTCAGTCGGCGGGGGTGCGGCCGGTGCGGTCGCGCCACCATCGTACGGCCCGGTTATCCGTGGGCTGTGGCGCCATAGCGGCGGTCGTCCATGCTGTGCGGACGGTTGTGGGCAGCTTCGGGAAGTCCGGGTCGTGGCGGGCTATGTGATCGGCGAACGTCGGCACAACATTGTGGATGGTGACGACCATGTTCCCCCGAGACCGGCCGCCCATCCGGTCCATCAGCGGCAATCACAGGCGCAGAGACAATCGCAGTCGGGATGGTCACCGCTACGAAGACGCCTGGTAGGTGTCAGGTCGCCGCTGGGTGGGCTGCTCGTGTCTGGCGTGGAGTAGTCCGCTGTACGCGCCTGTGCTGGTCGGTAGAGGCTGGGGGTATGGATGGCAGGGTGCCCGCACGATCGGTCTGGAAGGGGGTGATTTCCTTCGGGATGGTGGTGCTGCCTGCACGTCTGTACTCGGCCACCGAGGAGCACAAGGCCAGGCTCAGTGAGGTTCATTCCGTCGATTCCAGCCGGATCCGTCATAAACGCGTGTGCGAGCTGGAAGACGGGGGCGAGGAGGTCTCTCATGAGAACGTGGGCCGGGCATTCGAGCTGCCGGATGGGCGGCTGGTGCCGCTGACGGACGAGGACCTGGATCATCTGCCGTTGCCGACTCGGCACGTAGCCGAGGTCCTTGGTTTCGTTCCGGGGACGGACATCGACCCGATCAGCTACGGACGGGCCTACTACGCCACGCCGGACGGGCCGGCTGCGGACCGCCCGTACGTGCTGTTGACGGAGGTCCTGGCACGCACCGGGTACGTGGGCCTCTGCAAGATCGCCATTGGCCGCCGCGAGCGGCTGGCGGTGCTGCGGCCGAGACACGGCGTACTGGTGTGCCAGACCCTGCTGTGGCAGGACGAGCTGCGCGATCCCGGCGACCTGGCTCCATCGACCCCGGTGACGGACCAAGAGCTTCAGCTCGCCGAAATGCTGCTGTCTGAGTTGACCGGGATTGAGATGCGGGAACTGCACGACGAATACGGTCACGCGCTGGAGCAGCTGGTGGCCGCCAAGGTCGCGCGCGGCGAAGTTGAGACGCTGCCGGTACCCCAGCCGGCCGCCGACCTGCTTGCGGCCTTGGAGCAGAGCGTGCGAGCCGCGCGCACCTCCCGGTCAGGTGAGGCTGACTAGCCGGTCGGCGGGCAGCGCGTACCCGCCCTCCACCCGGACCGTCCGTGCGAGGCAGGAACGCCCGTCTGCGCGCTCATGAACTCAAGTCGCCTGGCCAAAAGGAAGGGGCGGTCTGCGACTGCACAGCGGGGGCAGGGCGGCGCCCGGGCGGCATGACCCGCTCCAGGTCGCGTAGTACCCGCTGAGCCTCGCCGCGGACCTGGGCGGGGACATCGCCCTGCTCAACGACAAGGCGGGTGTAGATCGGGGTCTCCTGGAACACGGGCGAGGTCTGCTTTCTGGTGCGGGACAGCGAACGGGAGTCCGCGGCAGCGGTGCGCTGCCGCGTCGGCTGGTGGCCCGACCGGTGCTGGCCGAGGGCCGTCTACAGCTGGGGGTCGAGGCCGAACTGATTCAATCAGGTCGGTGAGGAGCTCCTGTGCGGCCTCCCCCAGCGCCTCGTGCACCACCCTGCTCAAGCTGGAGCTGGCCACCTCCGTACGCGCCGTCGGCCACCACGCTGAGTTGGAGGTCCGCGGGCCCTGCACGGGCTGTTACCACACGTGCGAGTATCTCGGTCTGCTTTTTGGGGGGGTTGCTCCTGCTGGTGTGGTGGCCTTGGTGGGCTGGAGCCGCACCGATGCCGTGAGGAAGGAAGCCCCCATGGGCACGCTCTCGGCAGAGAGCCCCGCCGGGCCGGGGTTGCGGGACCAGATGGTCTCCGTGATCGAGGCCAGGGCGCTGATGACGGTGACCGGCGACGACGCGGCCGACGTCATACGGGCCGTTCGCACCGTGCTCGTCGACCTCGGCGAGCACGACATCGTCGACGTCGTCGCGGTCGCCCCCTACTCCACCAAGACCCTCGTGGACGCGTTGTGGACCGGGCTCCACCAGGAACGGTGGGCCCGGCCCCCGC
Organism: Streptomyces sp. NPDC001732; assembly: GCF_053596315.1. NCBI lineage: Bacteria > Bacillati > Actinomycetota > Actinomycetes > Kitasatosporales > Streptomycetaceae > Streptomyces > Streptomyces sp. NPDC001732. Next base: position 6,677 of record NZ_JBSFFY010000061.1, on the reverse strand, counting down.
ATACCGAAGAGGCTCTCCGCCACGTCGACGGCGTACTCGCCCGCCGTACCCAGCCCGTACTCGTCCTCCACCACACCCACCAGTGGCGCACCGAGGCCCTGGAAACGGTCGGCGGGATCTGGAAGACCGCGGGCGGGGCGCCGCGCGGTGTGGTGATCGCGGCGCTGGTGGTTTCGTCGTACGGGCGAGCGGCAGCCGCTGGCGCGAAGGGAGTGGGGATCGGACTCGTGGTTCAACGCACCCGGCGGCGTGGCGGGGCGCCTGTACCGCTTCCCCTGGCTGCCGCGTGGTGCGGGGTTGCGGCGGGGGTACGTGCGCTCGCCTGGGCGGGCCCGTCCTCGCCGCCTTGCCGTCCTGTTCGGCAGATTACGGGCCAGCGCGCCGCCGGACCGATATGTTCCCGCCGACGGTGACGTGGGCTGTCCGGTCCGGTGCCAGGCGGTCACAACCGCCGGAGCAGCCGAACGGCACGGCGGCATCTGTTTCGGGCAGGCCCGGTACGGTGTGTGCGGTCAGCGGGGGGACAAGTAGGCGAGTTCCCAGCCGAAGCCGACCAGCAGCTCTCCGCCCGGCGCCATCGCCACCGCGTGGACAGGTACGGGGAACGACAGGGCGGGGGCGGCCTGCTGGCCGGTGGCCAGGTCCCACACCCGCACCGTGGCATCGAGGCTGCCGGTGACGGCTACCGGGCGGCCGTCCACCACCGCCGTCGCCACCGCCAACACCCCGCTGGTGTGACCGGCCAGCGGCTCACCAATGGGCTGGCCGGAGACCAAATCCCACACCCGCACCGTCCCATCGTCGCTGCCGGTGACGGCTACCGGGCAGCTGTCCACCGCCGCCGTCGCCACCACACACACCCTGGTGGTGTGACCGGTCAGGGGTTCGCCGATCTGCTGGCCGGTGGCCAGGTCCCACACCCGCACCGTGGCATCGAGGCTGCCGGTGACGGCGACCGAGCGGCCGCCCACCACCGCCGTCGCCACCGCACACACCCCGTCGGTATGGCCCGTCAGGGGTTCGCCGATCTGCTGGCCGGTGGCCAGGTCCCACACCCGCACCGTGGCATCGAGGCTGCCGGTGACGGCGACCGAGCGGCCGCCCACC
>NZ_JBSFFY010000061.1:0-5471 GCF_053596315.1 Streptomyces sp. NPDC001732 | reverse complement strand
CACCGCCGTCGCCACCGCACACACCCCGTCGGTATGGCCCGTCAGGGGCTCACCAATCCCCTGGCCGGTAACCAGATTCCATACCCGCACCGTCTCATCCCAGCTGCCGGTAACGGCGACCGAGCGGCCGCCCACCACCGCCGTCGCCACCGCCAACACCCCGTCGGTATGGCCCGTCAGCGGCTCACCAATCCCCTGGCCGGTAATCAGATTCCATACCCGCACCGTCTCATCCCAGCTGCCGGTAACGGCTACCGTGCGGCCGTCCACGACGGCCGTCGCCACCGCCAACACCCCGCTGATGTGGCCCGTCAGGGGCTCACCCACGGGCTGACCGATGACCAGATCCCACACCCGCACCGTCCCCTCGTCGCTGCCGATGACGGCTACCGTGTGGCTGTCTACCACCGCCGTCGCCACCGCACGCACCCCATTGGTGTGGCCGTTCAGGGTGTGCCAGAGCTGGGGGGTGACCATGCTGCCTGTGGCCCAGTCCACCCCCCAGCGCGCCGCCGGGTCGTTCTCCGCCGGTACAACCGTGATCAATGCCGCCAGCCCGCGGTCCCCGTACCGGGCCGCGTCCAATGCCAGCAACTGTCGCCGCACCCCAGCCTCCGCGTCCCGGTGCAGATGCGCCGAGGCCCGGTACACCGCAGCCGCCAGCACCTCCTCCCGACCCACCGCACCGCCCAGCACCGCCAGGACCCGTTCCGGGTCGGTATTCACCAGCCACCCCGGATCAGCCAACCAGCCACCCGCCACAGCACTTTCACGCGGGCCACCACTTTGAGGATCGTCAGACATGACCGCCACGGTATCCGCCCCCACTGACACCAACCCACTCTCAAGCACGCACACCAGGAACGAGATTGCGCCCTTCTGCGCAGACCCCACCCCAGCCGCCAGAATCCAGCAGCATGCACAGGACCGCGCCACGCCTGCCACCACAACAACGCCCCACCTGACCACCCGAGAATGATCACGGCAGGTAACGAAGGCCAGATCTCAGCACGGCTCCGAACGGTCACCCCGGGCCCGCCTATTCGCGCGGGTTCTTAGTTGCATAGAGAGGGCGCAGCCCCAACCCGCTTCTGACCTGCGTAAATGATCAGAGCATCGGCATCGACTGATGCCTATATCGGCATCCTGGGATGCCGATACATGACTGGATCGGTCATGTCGTCGATGGTCATTGAAGGAACCTCAGGGTTCCTTCGCGTACCCCTCTGTACATGTCGCCAGTGGACAGCGAAGGAATCACGGAGTTCTCCAGGGCAGACGGCAGGATGGGAGCGATTCGCGCTTCTGAACGAGCGTGGCGAGTCAGGCTGTCGGCTGCCCGCCGTCCGCCGCCAGGCACATCTGCTCCGCGCCGTCGCGTACGCGGGCGTCGAACTCGGCGGCGGCCGCCAGGGACCGCCGGGCGGACTCCGGCGTGACACCCAGCGCCCTGGAGGCCGCAGCGGCCGCGCCTCGTTCCGTCCCGAAAGCCTGCTTCAGGTTGCCGGCCCGCAGCCGTGCCAGGAGGCGGATCTCCTGCCGGAAGTAGTCCACGGGTGACGAGGCAGACACAGCGCTGCGGCTCCTCGACTGGTACGGACTGATCACGTACGACTCCACGACCACCTCCGCGCTGTGCGTATCCACGCGCTCACCGCCCACGCACCGTCCCTCCGAACACCCTGACCAGGGCCGTCACGCGCTGGCCCGCCCCGATACCGCCGAACCCCGGATCACCACTGAAGCGGCAGTTCACGCAGGATGTGGAGCATGTTCCGCAGGTCCGCGTGCATGTAGCGGTGCAGTGCCGTTCGGCTGCCCAGGAGTTGGGGCCCGTGGGCGATGACGTACGGGTCGCGGTCGACGTGGATGACCGTGGCGTCCTGCCCGGCGGACAGGGCAGTGTGGGGGAAGCGCGGATTGGGGGTCGGCAGGCCGCTGCCCAGGTCGACGAACTGCGTGATCCCGCAGCCGCGGAGCATTTCGACCGTCTGGTGCGCGTAATGGCGGTTGATCTCAAGAGCCGCTTCGGTCCAGGGGGCTGCGTTGAGCACGCGAATGCCCAGGCGGCGGTCGGCGGGCTGGTGGTGGCGTTCCCCGCCGAGCAGCCAGTGCGTGATCCGCGCGGTCGACGGTGCGGTGCCTTCGGCCGGGCTGTCCACGTCGATGGCGGGTGCGGGGGCGTTCACTGCCGGGCTCCTTGAGGGTATGTGTCGGTGGCCGTGGTGTTGGGGCGGTGGTGGTTCAGGTAGGCGGGGAGGGCCTGGACGGAGTTGGAGATCAGGGACGGCACGGGCACTAGGGCCTGTGTGAGGTCGCGATCATCCTGTCGTGGGCAGGAGGTCGTTGATCCAGATCATGGAGGCCCGTAGGTGGAGCCCGGCGTCGTAGCTCTCGGGGGTCTTGTCGTAGCGGGTCGCGATGCCGCGCCAGGCTTTCAGTTTGTTGATCACGCGCTCGACGGTGCTGCGGTCCTTGCAGAGCTCTGCGTCGTGGGTGACGGGCCGGCCGCCTCTGCTGCCTCGGTTCTTCCGGTGGGCGGCCTGGTCCTTCTTCTCCGGGATGACGGACTTGATTCCGCGTTTGCGCAGGTGAGCGCGGTTGACGCGGGAGGAGTACGCCTTGTCGCCGGCCACGGCAGCGGGCCGTGTGCGCGGGCGGCCGACAGGCAGCCGGACGCGGACCTTCTGCAGCACCGGGATGAATTGCGGGCTGTCGGCGGCCTGTCCAGCGGTCACTACGATCGCCAGTGGGCGGCACTTACGGTCAGCGGCGAGATGGACCTTGCAGGTCAGCCCGCCCCTGGACCTGCCGAGCAGGGCGTGCTTCAGGCGGGCCCGGCGTCTGCGCCGGAGGCGTCGCCGTTCCTCGCGGCCGGGATCGTCCTGGTCTCCCTGCCCGCTTTGTTCCTCGATACCGCCCCCTTTGACCGGGCCTGCTCCTGTTCCCGGGCGGCCTTCCCCAGGGCTTCCATGACCTGTGGGTCGATACGCATCCCGGCGGCGTCGTGATGCGCGCGAGCGGTCGTGGAATCCACGCTGACCAGCGACAGGTCCACCTTCCCCTGCCGGGCGGCCTCGGCGATCACGCCTTCCAGCAGGGCGGTGAAGACGCCCGCGTCCCGCCAGACGCGGAAGCGCCCGTAGACGGTCGACCAGGGGCCGAACGCGTCGGGCATCTCCCGCCACTGGCCACCGGACCGGAAGCGCCAGATCACTCCCTCGAACTGGTCACGCAACCTCGCCGGGTAGGGGCCGTACTCGCCGATCGGCAGGTACGGCTCGATGAGCTTCCACTGGTCATCGGTGAGTTGTCGGCGTGTCACACACGGCGTTCTACCGCGCCCAGCCCCAGCACGGCAGCGAAATACGAATATTGATCACGACCTCACACGCGCCCTAGTAGTGCTTGGTCATGTTGGTGCGGGGTCTGGCATGTCGCGGTGACAGGTGGGGCAGGCGCCGGTCCAGGTCGCGATGAGTATCTGCAGCTCGCGGACAACTCGGTAGAGGCTCAGGCCGGCGCCGTCTCTTTTGGGGATCGGGTCAGTCGCTGAAGGGTGCAGAAGGCGTGGGCGACCGAGACGAGGGTGACGTGGTGGTGCCAGCCTGGCCAGGTCCGGCCTTCGAAGTGGGCCAGGCCCAGGGCCTGTTTCATCTCGCGGTAGTCGTTCTCGATGCGCCAGCGGAGCTTCGCGGTGCGCACGAGGACGGGCAACGGGGTGGTCCCGGGCAGGTTGGAGAGCCAGAACTGCACGGGCTCGTCCTGGTCGGCGGGCCATTCGGCCAGCAGCCAGCGGACCGGAAGCCCGCTGCCGGCCGTGGCCTTGCGGATCTCGCGTCCGGCGGGCCGGATCCGCAGGGCCACGAAGCGCGAGTACATGCGCTTGTACCCGCTGCGGCCGCTGCCCGGCCGGGACCCCTCCCTCCACTGCACCGGCCGCGCGGAGTTCTTACCGGCCGCGATGACCAGGCTCCTCACCCGCTGGGCCGGCTCGGGGTAGGCAGGAACCGGCCGTGGGCCGCGGCCGGAGTAGGCCGGGGTGCAGGGCTGTGCGTCCTCGGGTTGCGCGGTGGTCGTGGTCGAGATGCCCACCACGTACTCGAGACCGCGTTCTTCCAGGCCGAGCCGGAAGGCTGCGGTGTCCCCGTAGCCGCCGTCGGCGATGACCTGGGGCACCTCGATGCCCCAGGACCGCGTCTCGTCGATCATGTCGAGGGCCAGCTGCCACTTCTCGACATGCCCCGCCTGGACGGGGATGGCGCACTTGTCGCGGCGGGCCACTTTGGCCGGGTCGGCCTTGGGCGAGGCGGGATCCCAGCTCCCGGGCAGGAACAGACGCCAGTTCACGGCCGCGGAGGCGCCGTTGGAAGCCAGGTGCAGCGAGACCCCGGCCTGGCAGTTGGTGACCTTGCCCGCGGTGCCGGTGTACTGCCGGGTCACACACGCCGACGCATCCCCGTCCTTGAGGAACCCGGTGTCATCGACGACCGGCGCAGGGGGCTTGATGACCGGCTGCATGCGCCAGGCCGGACGGGCCCGCACATGCGCCGCATCCCAGGGGCTGGAAGTGACAAAGTGGGCCAGGGCCTGCCGGTTCCCGTCCTCGCCCAGACGAGCGGCCATCGGCTCCACCGACTTGCGCCCGCCGTCCAGCAACAGACCCCGCAGATAGACCCCGCCCCACCGCCGCTGATCCGCCCGCGCGAACGGCCCGAACATCTCCGCCGCGAAGTCCTCCAGATCACACCGGACCGCAGCCAACTCCCCACTCAGCACACACGGTCAACGAAACGACCGATCAAGAAGACACGCCATCACAGGCCGCACATGACCAAGCACTACTAGGTGCACGACGAACGAGCCGAGAACCGCGCCCAGCAACACGAAGCTGTCGGCCAGACCGGTACTGGCTCGGGTGGTCGGTGGGTGTGGCCGGGTTCGGCTCGGTCGCCTGGTGCGCGCGTCGGCGTTCCGGGCGCGGGTGTCGGTGGCAATCCTGCTTCGTGACGGGATTCTGCCTGGCGGCGGTTTTCGGCCGGGTGGGCGTCAGTGGGGGGTTTCCCACCTCTGGCAGTGGGACTCTGGCCCTGCGGTGGGCTGCTGCCGCAAAGTAAGTCGGACAGCTGCGCGGCCCGTCTACCTCAGCAAGATTCTCGCAACACAAGACCACATTTCCGTCCTCACGCCACTCTCTGACCGACCTGACAAGGAAATGCCGTGAGTACCAGCACCCTCACCGACATGGACTACCTCCGCCGTGCCATCACCGTCTCCCAGAGCGCACGCGACAACGGCAACCACCCCTTCGGCGCGATCCTCGTCGCACCCGACGGGACGATCGCACTCGAAGCCGAGAACAGCGTCACCACCGAGAACGACGTCACCCACCACGCCGAGACCAACCTCGTCCGCCTTGCCTCCCGGACCATCCCGCTGGACCAACTGGCCAAGTACACCCTCTACACCTC
>NZ_JBSFFY010000060.1:0-41850 GCF_053596315.1 Streptomyces sp. NPDC001732 | reverse complement strand
CGGCCCGCGACCTCGGTTTCGCCGCGCTCGACACCCTGTACCGCACGTGGCTGGCCGGTCTGGACGGTCAGCAGGACCCGTACGCCGCGCCGGGCGTGGGGACGGCCGCGAGCAGCGACTTCGGGTACGGGTGCCGCGGTGCGTCGGGCACATCCTCGGTCGCGTCCTTCGTCACCAGGGCCCGGTAACCCGTCCGTCGAACCGCCGCCGGACCGTGCGGGGCGAACGACGGGGCCGGGCGCGTGCCGGTACGCACCGACGGGCACCCGGCCGCGCCGGCGGGGACGGCCCGTCCGTCCCCGCCGACGCGATCCTGCGCGGACCGCCTCCCGCGGCCGTCTCCGTCCGGGGTCACTTCTCCGCGTCGAAGTCGAAGTCCCCGGCGAACGCGGCGGCCATCCGCAGATGGCCGGTCGCCTCGGCGCTCCGCCCCTGGCGTTCGAGCGTGCGGCCGAGCATCAGCCGCGCGTAGTGCTCCACCGGGTCCCGCTCCAGGACCGCCCGCAGCTCCGCCTCGGCCCTGCCGAGCCGCGCCGAGTGGTAGTACGTCCGGGCCAGCAGCAGACGCGGCGCGACCTGCTCCGGCACCTCCGCGACGAGACCCTCCAGGATCCGGGCGGCGGTCATGTACTCCTTCGCCTCGAAGAACATCTGCGCCCGGTCCCAGCGCTCGGCGGCCGTACCGAACTCGTAGTAGGTGTCGCTCATTCGATCTCCTTCCTCATGGGCCCGGCGGCCCGTCCGTGGCCCCGGTACCCGTACTCGCGCGGGGGCCGGACCGCTCCGGCCCTGCCCGGTTCCCGGCCGGATGCCCGCTCGACCGTCCCGCAGTTGCCGGAACCACTCCTGGTGGTTGAATATTCCACTAAATAGTCGGCGTGGGAACCGGAACCCCGGGCCCGCCCGGGAATGGGTTGAGCGCCATGAACAACATCGTGTGCTGAGCTGCAGCAGCTCGGAGGAGTGAACACCCCCTGACCTGCAGCACGGCACGCATGTTCGAGTGGTTCGTCGCATCTTCGCGCAGCACGTTGCAGCGATCTGCATGATCGATTTCCCATTGGTTTCCCAGTTTCCCACCGGACCGAGAGGGGGGAATCCGGGCGAAAACGCCACAGAGGCCGGAGATCAGTGCTGGGACGCTGTTGGCTGAACCCGGGCCCTGATGCTTCGCCCCGCCGTTATGCGGCGGGGCGAAGTGCTGTCAGGGGGCTGGTCCGGGTGCTGGCGCGGGGTTGGTCGGTGAGCCAGGCGTTGACACGGAGGAGGTTGATCGCGGCGCCGGTGAGCTGGTGCTGGAGGCTTGTCCTGCCGAGGCCGCGGTAGCGGGATCTGCGCAGGCCGCAGGCTTGCACGCCTTGAGAGGCGGTTCCTTCGACCCCGGCACGGATCTTGTAGCGGTCCTTCCACTCATTGGTTGCCTGGAGTTGCCGGGCCCGGTGAAGGGCTTCGTATCCGTGGCGGGGCCGCAGGGTGATCTTCCGCCGCTGGGCTTTCGGCGAGCTGACACAGTCCCGGAGCCTGGGGCAGGTGTGGCAATCGGCAGGCGAGAATCGGACTCGGATCACGGGCAGCTGTTCTTCTGCGCGGCGGTGGTGCCACTGCGTGCTGGTGATCCCGTTCGGGCAGGTCACGTGCTGGTTGTCCCGGTCGATGGTGAAGGCGTCCTGGTCGCGTAATGCGTGAACCAGTCCGGCAGCGCACGGGCGCTGAGCCAGTCCGGCTCGGCGCGGGCCGCCGCGTTCAGCGCCGCCCGTAAGGTCTTGCCGGCCATCTCCAGCCAGTTCAGCTCACGTGCCGAGGAGAGCACATGCGTGGAGTCCGTCCGCACCTTCCCGCCGACCGCGACCACCCCCCCTTCTGGGCCGCAACCAGGATCGCGTCCAGGACACGCCGTCCGGCATCTTCTCTGTCAAGTTCAGCGTGTTGAACTGAGGGTGGTGTCAGACAGGGCTGGATCGGAGGGCGACTTTCAGTGGGCGCCTTCCTCGACCGCGGCAGCGGTGATCACCGGGGCAGCGATGAGCGCCGGCCCACGCCTACCCGGTGTCATTCTTGGGGTGTGCCTGGTCCTGCCGTGTCGAGGGCTGTGCCTGTCTGGTCGGCGAGGGTCACCGCGACCAGACGGGCTTGAAGGGACGGGCGGGTGCCTGGGGAGGGGATGAGCATGAACCTTCCCTGGTAGCGGCCGTTGCCGATGGCCCGCAGCTCGATCTCCTCCTGGGGCCAGCCGCGCTGGTCGATATCCCATCGTCGACGGCCGACGGTCACGCTGCCGTCCTGCTCCAAGCGGGGCGGGCGGCCGAGCAGGGAGCCGTATTCGAACCGGCAACCACGCAGCTGCAACACCTCGGTGAGCTGCTGCTTGACGTGGTCGACGACCGCGTCGGTGGCTGTCGTGGACTGAGCCAGCTCGGCGGTGTCATGAATCCGGGTCAGGTACTCGGCGTCGGTGACGACGAGCACCTCAAGGCGCCGGGCCCGCGCGGCCAGCTGTGAGACCGCCACCCCCACCGCCAGCAGCAGGACCGTAGTCCCGACATCGTCGGCACGGTTGATGGTGAAGCTCTGATAAGGCCGGGTGAGGAAGAAGTCGAACCACGCGGCGGCGGACAGTGCCGTGAGAGCACCGGCCACGCGGTTGCCTGCTGCGGCGACCGCGACCACGACCACGACCAGGATCAGCGCCATGTTCGTGCTCGACAGGCTGCCGCGGAAGGGTACGAGCAACAGCGCGACCACCAGCGGAGCGGCCAGGGCAGCCGTCACTGCGATGCGGTCACGAAGCGGATACCTGGTCATCGGGCCACCTCCGCTCTCTGCCTACCACGGTGTGACCCATCTGTCTGAATGCCGCGCCCCGGTGATCCTGCGCGGCCTGATCGTCCCCACCGGCAAGCGCAAGGGCCGGCACCCCTCGGTAGCCTTCATCTACCGGGCGCTTGCGGAGTGCGCCAAGCGCCGGGCGCCCCGAAGTACGTTGAGCAGGCCCACGCCGACTTCGCCGCACTTCAGGCCCCAGAATCACAGGGCTGCGGCCGGATGCGGAGGTCCCCGGCTCACGACCGTGATCATTCTGCGCCAGCCACGGTTTCAGGACCGGGGTCGGTGTCGCCCTCCGGTGCCCTGACCGGCGGCTGGGCTGCTTCCGGCTGTGCCTCGACCGGGTGCCGCCGGCGGCCCTGGGTGTCTGTGGCGATCTGGGTCCCCCTGGCTCAAGGCGGCGGGCGCCAGGCGGCCGGCCTCACCCCTTCGCTCTACCGGAAGGCTGTCAGCGAGGGCCAGGTGGGCGACGGGCGCTATGAGGCGGCCCCGTACGGGTATTGCTTGATGGCTCATTGCTCTTCGCGTTTTTGTCAGCGGCTCGTTGAGGTGAATCCAGAGATGACCGACCTGGCCTTCATCGGCCTCACGATCGCTGCCTTTGCTGCGGTCCTGCTTGTCGCCGGCGGGGTCGAGAGGCTGTGAGTGCCGAGAACACCGTCGGTCTGGTGGTCGCCGCGGCACTGATCGTTTATCTGGTGATCGCCTTGATCAGGCCGGACAGGTTCTGATGAGCACGACGCTTGCGGGCTGGCTCCAGGTCCTGCTCCTGCTCGCTTTCCTTGCCGCCTCGTACCGCCCGCTCGGCGATTTCATGGCGCACGTCCTCACCGCCCCCCGCCATCTGCGGGTCGAGCGGGCCGTCTACCGCCTCGGCGGAGTCGACGGGGATGCCGACCAGAGCTGGCCCGCGTATCTGCGCAGCCTGCTGGCCTTTGCCGCCGTGAGCGCCCTGTTCCTGTACGGCTTTTTGCGGCTCCAGAACCACCTGCCGCTGGCGACCGGGATGGCGCCGGTGGATCCGGACGGTTCGTTCAACACCGCGGTGTCCTTCGTCACCAATACCGATTGGCAGTGGTACTCCGGCGAATCGACCATGGGCCATCTGGCGCAGATGGCCGGGCTGGCAGTGCAGAACTTCGTCTCCGCCGCCATGGGGATCGCCGTCGCTGCCGCCCTCATCCGCGGGTTCACCCGCAGGCAGACCGACCGGGTCGGCAGCTTCTGGGTGGATCTCACCAGGGTTACCCTGCGGGTGCTGCTTCCGCTCTCTTTCGTCTTCGCTCTCGTCCTGGTCGCAGGCGGCGTCATCCAGAACTTCCACGGCGTCCAGGAGATCACCACGCTCTCCGGGGATGCGCAGGCGTTGACGGGTGGCCCGGTGGCCTCGCAGGAGGCCATCAAGGAGCTGGGCACCAACGGCGGCGGCTTCTACAACGCCAACTCCGCTCATCCGTTCGAGAATCCCAACGCGTTCACCAACCTCATCGAGATCTACCTGCTGCTGGTGATCCCGGTCAGCCTGCCGCGCACCTTCGGCAGGATGGTCGGCGACCATCGCCAGGGCTACGCCCTTCTCGCCGTGATGGGGCTCATCTGGGCCGCCTCGGTCGCCATCGTGACCGCCAACGAGCTGCACAGCGTCAGCAGCCCGGCCGGCGACGCCGCCGGCGGGATGATGGAGGGCAAGGAGCAGCGCCTGGGTATCTGGGCGTCCGCGCTGTTCGCCGTCTCCACCACGCTGACCTCCTGCGGGGCCGTCAACTCCTCCCACGACTCCTACACCCCGGGCGGCGGCGGCCTGCTGATCTTCAACATGCTGCTCGGCGAGATCGCGCCCGGAGGTGTGGGCTCCGGGCTGTACGGGATCGTGATCCTGGCCGTCGTCGCGGTCTTCGTGGCCGGGCTCATGGTCGGCCGCACGCCGGAGTACCTGGGCAAGAAGCTCGGCAGGCGGGAGATGACGTTCGCCTCGCTGTACATCCTCACCACTCCCGCGCTCGTGCTGATCGGTACGGCGTCGGCCATGGCGAGCAGGGGCGCCCGCGCCAAGATGCTGAACACCGGCGAGCACGGCTACGCGGAGGTGCTCTACGCCTTCAGCTCCGCCGCCAACAACAACGGCTCCGCCTTCGCTGGCCTTACCGTCGACGGAACCTGGTACAACACCGCCCTCGGCCTGGCCATGCTGCTGGGCAGGTTCCTGCCCGTGGTGTTCGTCCTGGCACTGGCGGGCTCGCTCGCGCGGCAGAAGCCGGTACCGGTGACGGCGGGCACTTTGCCCACCTACCGACCGCAGTTCGTCGTCCTGCTGGCTGGAGTGGTGCTGATCGTCGTCGGGCTCACCTACTTCCCGGCGCTCTGTCTGGGCCCGATCGCGGAGGGGCTGATGTGATGGCCTCCACCGCCCCCCATGCGACGCACCGGGCCCAGGCGGGGCTGCTCGACCCCGCGTTGCCGTGGCGGTCGCTGCCCGTGGCCTGCCGCAAGCTCGATCCGAGGACGCTGTACCGGAACCCGGTCATGTTCGTGGTGGAGACCGGAGCGCTCCTCACCACCGGCTTGGCGATCGCGGACCCGTCCGTCTTCTCCTGGCTGATCGCGGGCTGGCTGTGGCTGACGGTCATTTTCGCCAATCTGGCGGAGGCGGTGGCCGAGGGGCGCGGCAAGGCTCAGGCGGAGACGCTGCGCCGGACCCGCACCGCCACCACGGCCCGTAAGCTCATCGACTGGCAAGCGGGCAGGCCACACCCCCGAGAACAGCCTGTGCCCGCCGCTGAGCTGACGCTTGGTGATCACGTGGTTGTCGAGGCCGGCCAGATCATCCCGGGTGACGGCGACATCGTGGAGGGCGTCGCGAGCGTCGATGAGTCCGCGATCACGGGGGAGTCGGCGCCCGTCATCCGCGAGTCCGGCGGCGACCGGTCCGCGGTCACCGGCGGCACCAAGGTGCTCTCCGACCGCATCGTCGTCCGTATCACCTCCAGGCCCGGGGAGACCTTCATCGACCGCATGATCGCCCTGGTGGAGGGGGCTGCCCGGCAGAAGACCCCCAACGAGATCGCGCTGAACATCCTCCTCGCCTCGCTGACGATCGTCTTCCTGCTGGCCGTCGCCACCCTCCAGCCGCTGGCGATCTACGGACACGCCGAGCAGCCCGTCGTGGTGCTGGCGGCTCTGGTGGTCGCGCTGATCCCGACCACCATCGGTGCCCTGCTGTCGGCGATCGGCATCGCGGGTATGGACCGGCTCGTCCAGCGCAACGTCCTGGCCATGAGCGGCCGGGCTGTCGAGGCCGCGGGCGACGTGAACACCCTGCTGCTGGACAAGACCGGCACCGTCACCCTCGGCAACCGGCAGGCCGCCGAGCTGATCCCGGTCGGTGGTACGGAGCCCGTCGCGCTCGCCGATGCCGCACAGCTGTCCTCGCTGGCCGACGAGACACCGGAGGGCCGCTCCATCGTCGTCCTCGCCAAGGAACGCCACCAGCTGCGCGCACGGGCCGAGGGGGAGCTGGCGCACGCCGCGTTCGTGCCGTTCACCGCCCAGACCCGGATGTCCGGTGTCGACCTGGCCGGCGATGGCGACGGTACCCGGCGGCTGCGCAAGGGCGCCGCGACCGCCGTGATGAAGTGGGTACGGGACAACGGCGGCCACCCGACGGCCGAGGTCGGCCCGATCGTGGACGCGGTCGCCGCGAGCGGCGGCACCCCGCTGGTCGTCGGCGAGATCGTCACCGAGCGCGGGCGCGTCACGGCCCGGGTCCTCGGGGTCATCCACCTCAAGGACGTGGTCAAGGAGGGCATGCGGGAGCGGTTCGAGGAGCTGCGCCGCATGGGCATCAAGACGGTCATGATCACCGGTGACAATCCGCAGACCGCGCGGGCCATCGCCCGGGAGGCCGGGGTGGACGACTTCCTCGCGGAGGCGACTCCCGAGGACAAGATGGCGCTGATCAAGCGGGAGCAGGCGGGCGGCAAGCTGGTCGCGATGACCGGTGACGGCACCAACGACGCCCCGGCCCTCGCCCAGGCGGACGTCGGCGTGGCGATGAACACCGGCACCTCGGCCGCCAAGGAGGCCGGGAACATGGTGGACCTGGACTCCAACCCCACCAAGCTGATCGAGATCGTCGAGATCGGCAAGCAACTGCTCATCACCCGCGGCGCGCTCACCACCTTCTCCATCGCCAACGACGTCGCCAAGTACTTCGCGATCCTCCCGGCGATGTTCGCGGCGGAATTCGAGGGCCTGGGCAAGCTCAACGTCATGGGCCTGCACAGCCCGGAATCCGCCATCACCTCCGCCATCGTCTTCAACGCGCTGATCATCATCGCGCTGATCCCGCTCGCGCTGCGCGGCGTGCGCTACCGCCCCTCATCGGCGGCGGCGCTGCTCAGCCGCAACATCTCCCTGTACGGCTTCGGTGGTCTGGTCCTGCCGTTCATCGGGATCAAGCTGATCGACCTCGTCGTCCAGTTCATCCCCGGGCTGCACTGACCACCGAGGGAAGGCGACCTCCCGATGACCGATTTCCTGCCGATCCGGACCCGCGTCCTTCTTTCGGCGCTGCGCATGCTGCTGGTCTTCACCGCCGTCACCGGGCTGCTCTATCCCCTCGCCGTGACCGGAGTCGCCCAGGCGCTCTTCGGGGACCAGGCCGACGGCTCCCGGATCAAGCAGAACGGGAAGTCCGTCGGCTCCAGCCTCATCGGCCAGGAGTTCAACCTGCCGCAGCCGAACCCCGACGGCCCAAACGAACAGCCGCGCCCCGACCCCCGCTGGTTCCAGCCGCGCCCCTCGTCAGGCGGCTACGACCCGCTGGCCTCCGGGGCGTCCAACCTCGGCCCCCGCGACAAGCGGCTCATCGCCACGATCCACCAGCGCCGCAGGGACATCGCCCGCTTCAACCACGTGGACCCGGCAGCGGTGCCACCCGATGCCGTGACCGTCAGCGCCTCAGGGCTGGACCCGCACATCTCGACGGCGTACGCGCGCCTCCAGACCGCCCGCGTGGCCAGGGCCCGGGGCATGGACCCGGTCGCCGTCCGCAGGCTGGTGGACGACCACATCCAAGGCCGCATCCTGGGCTTCCTCGGCCAGGAACGCGTCAATGTCGTCGAGCTCAACCACGCACTCGCCACACTGCCCCAAGGCGGCACTTCCTGACCGCGACACGCCACCTGAGCAGCGCTGACATGTCGCGCCGCCGGGGGCGGACACTGGGGTCAGGGACGGGCCTCACACCAGCGGAGGGAGGACCGGCGATGGAGCGCGGGCAGCTGCGCGTCTACCTCGGCGCCGCCCCCGGTGTCGGCAAGACGTACGCCATGCTCGCCGAGGGACAGCGGCGGGCCGAGCGCGGCACCGACGTGGTCGTCGGCTACGTGGAGACCTACGGGCGCCCCAGGACCGAGGCGCTGCTCGAAGGACTGGAGATCGTCCCACGCAAGACGATGGACTACCGGGGCACGACATTCACCGAGCTCGACGCCGACGCGGTGATCGCCCGCCACCCGCAGGTGGCGCTGATCGACGAACTGGCCCACACCAACGTGCCCGGCTCGACCAACGACAAACGCTGGCAGGACGTGGAGCGGGTGCTGGAGGCAGGCATCACCGTGGTCTCCACGGTCAACGTCCAACACCTGGAGTCCGTCAACGACGTGGTCCGGCAGATCACCGGGGTCCCTCAGCGCGAGACCATCCCCGACGAGGTCGTGCGCCAGGCCGAACAGGTCGAACTGGTCGACATCACCCCCGAGGCCCTGCGCCGCCGCATGGCCCACGGCAACATCTACACGCCGGAGAAGGTCGACGTCGCGCTCACCCACTACTTCCGAGCCGGCAACCTGACCGCGCTGCGTGAGCTCGCGCTGCTGTGGCTGGCCGACAAGGTCGACGACCAACTGGAGCGCTACCGCGCCGACCACGGCATCGCCGGAACCTGGGAGGCGCGCGAACGCGTCGTCGTCGCCCTCACCGGCGGCCCCGAGGGCGACACCCTCGTCCGCCGGGCCTCCCGGATCGCCGAGCGCACGCGCGGCGCCGACCTGCTCGCCGTCCACGTGACCAGCAGCGACGGACTGGCCAGCGCCGCCGCACCAACGAACCTGGCCCGCCAGCGCGCTCTCGTGGAGAGCCTCGGCGGTACCTACCACCAGGTGATGGGCGACGACATCCCCACGGCACTGCTGGACTTCGCCCGAGGCGTCAACGCCACCCAGCTGGTCCTCGGCGCCTCCCGTCGCGGGCTTGTCGGACAACTGTTCTCGCGCGGCGTCGGAGTGACCACGGTCGCGCGATCCGGACCGATCGACGTCCACCTGGTCACGCACGAGGAGATCGGACGGGGACGGCGCGCCGCGACCCGCGAAGGGCTGACACGGCGCCGCCGCCTGGCCGGCTTCCTCCTCGCCGCCACGATCCTGCCCCTGCTCACGCTGGCTCTCACCGCCCTGCGCGGTCATCTGTCGATGCCTAGCGACATCCTCGCCTTCCTCATCGCTGTCATCGGCGTGGCGCTGGTGGGCGGCCTGTACCCGGCGCTCGCCGCGGCCCTGGCGGGCTTCCTGCTGCTCAACTACTACTTCACACCGCCCGTCCACACCTTCGCCGTGGCCGACGCCGACCACCTCAGCGCCCTGGCGGCGTTCATCCTGGCGGCCGTGGCGGTCAGCACGGTGGTCGATATCGCCGCCCGCCGCACCCACGACGCCGCCCGCGCCACCGCCGACGCCGAGGCCCTGTCCACGCTCGCCGGCAGCGTGCTGCGCGGCGAGCGCGCCCTCGACACATTGCTGGAACGGCTCCGCCAGACCTATGGCCTGACATCGGTCACCCTGCTCGAACACAGACCCGGCACCTCCCTGACCCCCGACCGCCAACGCGACCCCGGCAGATGGCAGATCGCCGCCGAGGTGGGCGATGAGCCGTGTGCCACCCCCGACGAAGGCGACGCCGACATCCCGGTCGGCGACGGACTGTCGCTGGTCCTGCGCGGCCATCCCCTCCCCGCGGCGGCCCGGCGGGTACTGGAAGCGTACGCGGCCCAGGCCGCCGTCGCCCTGCGCCAGCAGCGCCTGGAGGAACAGGCCGAAAAGGCGCGCCCGATCGCCGAGGCCGACCGCGCCCGTACCGCCATGCTGCACGCCATCAACCACGACCTGCGCACACTGCTGGCCGCCGCCAAGGACGCCGTCAACCGCATGGCCGAGCCCGACGGTACGCGGACCGAGGCCGATCGCGCGCGGCTCACCGCCACCGCCACAGGCTCCCTGGCACGCCTCGACCACCTGCTCGGCAACCTCCTCGACGTGAACCGGCTCCAGGCGGGCACGCTCGGCACCGCCCCCCAGCCGCTGGCCGTCGAGGACATCGTGCCGCGGGCGCTGGAGAGCCTCGGCCCCTCGGACCACCATGTCGACATCCGGATCCCCGACGGCATCCCCGAACTCCTCGCCGATCCCGCGCTCGTGGAACGCATCCTGGTCAACCTGGTCACCAATGCCCGCCACCACAGCCCGACCGGGGAGCGGGTGCTGCTGACCGCCGGCTCGCACGCCGACCGCGTCGAGATCCGGGTGATCGACCATGGCTTGGGAGCCCACCCGCCCCACCACGAACAAACCCTGCGCCCCTTCCAACGCCTGGGCGCCGAGGAGAGCCACGCGGGAGCCGAACTCGGCCTCACCCTCGCCCGCGGGCTGGCCGAGGAGATGGGCGGGACCCTCGCCCCCGAGGAGACGCCCGGCGGCGGCGTCACCATGGTCCTCAGCCTGCCGACGGCCGCTCTGTCCGCCTCTCAAGAACGAGAAACCCCCGCATGAAATGGTTCTCAACGCCACCCTCGGCTGGTCCTGGGCTGATCCCATTGCCGCCCTCGTCTGCGCATTTGGATGCGACTGCTGCAGCTGACCAGCCCGCCCGGCGGCCTCCAGAGCCGATCGAAGTGGGCGATCACAGGAGGTCGGGCGACACCGGGTGAGTGGGGCCTCCGTTCCATGGCTGCGGCAGTAGCCGGACCACACCGGCGCCTTCGGACAGCTTCTGCCGCAGCAGCCGGTTCTCCGTCATCGGCTGATGCAGGGCGCCGACCAGCGCCTCGACGTCGACCTTGAGTCGGGCGATCTCTTCGGCGTCCGCGGCCCGCAGCTCTTTAAAAGTGGTCTCATCTGGTGAGCCTGCGGTAGCAGATGAGGGTGCAGGCGATACTGGCGAAGGCGAGGAAGTGTTCGGCCTTGCGTTCGTAACGGCGGTGGAGTCGGCGGCAGCCGGCGAGCCGGGCCATGGTCCGTTCGATGGTCCAGCGGTGCCGGCCGAGCCGCTGCGAGCTCTCCACGCCCTTGTGGGCGATGCGGTGCCGGATGCCGCGCCGCGAGAGCCATTGCCGCAGGTGGCGGTAGTCGTAGCCCTGGTCGGCGTGGAGCTTTGCGGACCCGGCCGGAGGTGCGTTCCTCGGCGGCAGCGGGGCTCCCAGGCCAACCGGTGGTTGGCGACCAGTGGCCGGGCCAGGCGGAGTTGGGTGTGGGCGGCGAGGACGAGCCAGGTCCAGCGGCCGGCCTGCTCGGAGGTACGGATGAGTCTGTACCGAACCCGGAACGGTTCAGTACTGAGGCTTTTCAACGAAATGATTTCGCTGCCGCTGGGGCGTGAGTGGCGGCTGTGGACAGCCGTGAAGCCCCGGTAGGACGGCCCGGAGATCACCTCCATTGAGCCAGAGGCTTCCCCCCGGAGCCGGGAGGCGCGAGCGGGCCCGCGGCGCCGGGGGAGAACGGAGGCCCGGCAGGAGGCCCTCACCTGGGGGCGAGATGCCCGCACTCACACCATGTACCACAGACCGGCCACGGCGATAGATCAAGGCACAAACTCGCCCATCACGCCACGGCTACAGGCCGGTAGCAGCGCCTCCCCGGACCGTGCGCTGTACCAGCACCCGCCCGCGGGGTGGCTGACCGGCCGCCCCGCGCCCGGCATTTCGGCAGCGGCCGGTTCGCTGCTCCGCCACACCTGATCCGTAGCAGCCGATGACCAAGGGGCCACCGGGAGAGACTCGCAGCCGGCGCTCGAACGAGCTGGCTCTCAGGCAGTCGCATGATCGAGCGGGTGGATCCGGACCGATGTCCGCTCGATCACCGGCATGGGAATCAGGCGGCTGCCGGACGGTGCGCTGGGGGCGAGGAGGATTTCGACGGAGGCACGGCCCATGGCCTCGTGTGGCAGTCCGACGGTCGTGAGGCCGGGCCGGAGGTAGGAGGCGAGTTCGTCGTTGTCGAACGAGACCACGGAGATGTCCTTCGGAACAGTCAGACCGTGATCGGCCAGGGCCTGGTACGCGCCGAACGCGAGGCGGTCGTTCATGCACAGCAGGGCTCGGATGTCGCTCCGGCGTTCGAGGAGGGCGTGGGTGACGTCGTAGCCGTGGTGCGGCTCCCAGTCCCAGCACGACTCCTCGGTGGCGAACTGCAGGCCTTGTCTGGCCATCTCCGCGCGGATGCCGGCAATCCGCTGCTCGACGGTGGTGGACCGGAAGAGCCCCTTCTCGGCTTCCGCGTTGTGCCCGATGAGGGCAATTCCTTCACGGTGGCCGGCGGCAGCGAGAAGTCTGACTGCTGAGGCACCTCCGGCGGATTCGTCGGGAAGCACGGAAACGGGGTGCTTCTTGTTCGTGGCGTTGAGCATGACGACGCGCGTGGTCGACGGGATCTCGGGCACGAACAGTTCCCGGGCGCGCATGACGGCGAAGATGATTCCGTCCACCTGACGGTCAAGTACAGCGCCAATCGCCTCCGACTCACGTGCTGGGTCGCCACCGGTCTCCAGCACGAGCATGACATGCCCTGCCTGTTGCGCGGCGTCCAGTGCTCCTCGGATCAGGCCGCTCGCGAAGCGGGTGGTGGCGACGACGTCGGAGATGAACCCGATGGTAAGGCTCTTGTCGGTTCGCAGGCTGCGCGCCGCGACGTTCGGCCGGTATCCGAGTTCGGCAGCCGCCTCGTGGACCCGGGCGTGCGCGTCGGCGGAGAGCCGGGAGTCGGGCCTGCCGTTGAGGATCATCGACGCGGCGGTCGGGGACAGCCCGGCACGGCGGGCGACATCGGCGAGCGTGACGCGCTTGGGCGGCATGAGTTCCTCTCGTGCGGGGCGACGGGACGGCGTGCGTGCCGGTCCCAAGACAATCACAACGTCCTGACCGCTGACTCCTTGACAGGGGGCATCCGGCATCCCAGTATGAGCAGCGCTAAATGCTTTTAGCAGACAGTTTAGCCCGTTTGTCGGGGGTGCTGACCCCCCGGACAGTGGCGGCACCCGCTTGTGGTGCGCAGGGGCAACTTCCACGGAGCACGCTCAGACAACGGAGTCTTGTACATGGCACACAAGTCGAACCGCCCCGGTGAGGGACGCAGAGCCGCATCACTCATGAGCTGGAGGCCGGCCGTCGCGGCCGCGGTCGCCGTGAGCGGGCTTGTCCTGGCCGGGTGTGCGCCGGGATCCCCGGAAGCGAGCCCGACCGCATCGGGCAAGGTGAGCCTGAAGCTCCCGTCCGGCAAGATCACGATCAAGATCCAGGACGAAGCGGGCTTCCCCGTGACCGACAACCTGGCCGACGAATTCACCAAGCAGCACCCGAACGTCACCTTCAAGGTCGTCCGGGACAGCTTCGCCAACCTCACCGCCAACGCGCCACGCCTCCTGGCCGGCGCCGACGCGCCCGACCTCATCCGGCTTCCCACCATGGGAGACACCGTCAAGGACGGCCTCCTGACCAACCTCGACCCGTACTTCAAGGGCTACGGGTGGGACAAGTTCTCCGCCGGCCAGCTGGCCGCGTCCCGGATGAGCGCCGAGGGAGTCAGGGGCGAGGGCTCCCTGTACCAGATGGGCCTGGGATACAGCGTCACGGGCATCTACGTGAACCAGAAGTACGCCAAGCAGCTGGGGCTCTCCGGTGCGCCGTCGACCATCGCGGAGCTGGAGCAGTGGATGGCCAAGGCCAAGGCGGCCAAGATCCTTCCCGTGCAGATCGGAATGCAGGACGGCGTGGGCACGTTCGCGCTCCAGTCGCTGATCAACCAGTACGGGGACAAGGCGGACCTGGTGAACTGGATGTTCAACAAGCCCGGTGCCACCTTCGATACCGAGGCCAGCCTCAAGGGCGCCACGACCTTCAAGAAGTGGGCCGACGCGGGGTACTTCCCCTCCGATGTGAACGCGATCAACTACACGACGATGGTGTCCAACTTCCAGGCCGGCAAGGGTCTGTTGATGTTCGACGGAAACTGGGACGCCGCGAAGACGGACAAGGCGATGGGGGAAGGCGCGGCCCGGTTCGTCCTGGTGCCTCCGGCCACCGCCGGTGGTTCGCACGTGGCGATGGGCGCCGCGAACTCCTTCGCCATCCCGGCCAAGGCGAAGCATGCCGATGCGGCGGCGTTCTTCCTGGACTGGATCCACACCGACCCCAAGGCCCGTCAGATCGTGGTCGACGTCACGGGCGCCTCCCCGGGTGGAGATCCCTCGCAGGAGCTGCCCAAGGTGAAGGACGGTTCGCTGATCGCGCAGGCCCTCACGGCGTCGGCGAAGATCGGATCCGATGACGGGTTCGTCGACTTCATGGCCAACACCACGGCGGGCATCTACGCGGGCGCCTTCCAGCCGGACGAGCAGAAGCTGCTGACCCGGCGCATGGAACCCAAGGCCTTCGTGGCGGCGATCCAGGAGTACTACGCCAAGGAGCTGGCGGGCTGATGGTCAACGATGTCCGTAAGCATGAGGACCCGAAGCCGGCCGCGGCACTGCGGCAACCCGACGTGGGCGCTCATGCTGCGGGCGTCGGAAGGTCCTCCGGTCGGGCCGGCCGGCCCTCCGTACGAAGGGCGGCCCGCCACCGGAGCGTCATCGGCTGGTTCTTCGTCCTGCCGGCACTGGCGTTCTTCTGCGCCTTCGTGGTCTACCCGTTGATCACGGCCGTGCAGTACTCGTTCTACCGCTGGAACGGCATCGGCGCGTCGACCTGGGCCGGCGTCGACAACTACGTCCGGGTCTTCACCGATCCGGAGCTGTTGATCTCGATCGTCAACGCGCTGGTTCTCATCGTCTTCTTCACGGTGATCCCGGTTGCCAGCGGCCTGGCCCTGGCGACCCTGATCCGCACGATGCGGCCCGGTCCCTTCGCCACGGTCGCCCGCACGGTGCTGTTCCTTCCGCAGATCATCCCGCTGGTGGCCGCCGGTATTGCCTGGTCGTGGATGTACGCGCAGACCGGCACGATCAACACCATGCTCGACTCCGTCGGCCTGGGCCTCCTCTCGCGGTCCTGGCTGGCGGGCTTCGGGACCGCTCTGCCCGCCGTCGGCCTCATCGGCTCCTGGGTACTGACCGGCCTGTGCACCATCCTGCTGCTCACCGGCATCGGAAAGATCGACGCCTCCCTCTACGAGGCGGCACGGCTCGACGGGGCGGGCTGGTGGCGAGAATTCGTGACCGTCACCCTTCCCGGGCTGCGGCAGGAGATCGTGGTGCTGGTCACCATCACTGTCATCGCCGCGCTGAGCAGCTTCGACATCATCTACACCACCACCAAGGGCGGTCCGGGTACCAGCACGCTCGTCCCCGGCATCTCGATCTTCCGGCTCGCCTTCACCCAGAGCGAGGTCGGCCTGGCGTCCGCCTTCGGCATCATCCTCCTCGCACTCGTCCTCCTGGCAGTGCTGCCGATTCAACTGCTGGGAAGGGAACGAGACTGATGGTTGTCAACAAGACGGAAGCGGTCATCGGACGTGTCGTCCTCGTCCTCGTGCTGATCCTCACTCTGCTGCCGCTCGCCGGGATGCTCTCCGGAGCCCTGCAGCCCGCGGATCGCATCCCTGACGGGTTCTCCTGGCCCAGCGATCCCCAGTGGGGCAACTTCGTCGTCGCCTTCCAGACCGCGCATGTCTGGGAACTCCTCGGCTCCAGCACCCTGATCATCCTCGGTGTCGTACCGCTCAGCCTGCTCCTGTCGACGCTGGCCGGCTACGCCCTGGGCAACCTGCGTATTCCCGGCGGGAGATTCGTGTTCGTCCTGCTCCTGCTGGGACTGACCATTCCCTTCGAAGCGATCATCATCCCGATCTACTACGAGATCAGCGCCATGGGACTGCTCAACACCCAGTGGGCGATCATCCTTCCGCTGATCGGGCTCTACATGCCCTTCAGCGTCGTCTGGATGCGTGCGCACTTCGTCGGCGTCCCCACCGAACTCTCCGAAGCGGCCCGCATCGACGGGGCGAGCACCTTCCAGGAGATCCGCCGCATCCAGATCCCACTGGCCATGCCCGCCCTCTCCGCCCTGGCCATCCTGCTGTTCCTGTGGACCTGGAACCAGTTCCTCCTCCCCCTGGTCCTGGTCGACGATCCCGACAAACGCACCATGGCCGGAGCCCTGGGAGCGTTCCAGGGCCAGTACCTCAACCAGCTCCCCCTGCTGTTCGCGGGCGCGCTGATCATCATGCTGCCGACGATCGTGATCTACGTCATTTTCCAGCGCCAGTTCATCAAGGCGCTTCTCCAGGGCGCAGTCAAAGGCTGAAGCGCACCTCCTCCGGACTGTTCGCGACGACAGCTGCAATCACAAGGACAATGCATGACATTTCGCCTCGACCACGCCTGGGTGTGGGACTTCTGGTTCGCCGATGACGGCGACACCTTCCACCTGTTCTACCTCCACGCACCCAAGAACCTGGGCGACCCGGAGCTGCGCCATCGCAACGCCCGGATCGGGCACGCCACCTCCGTCGATCTGGTCGGCTGGCAGGACCACGGGCCGGTCTTCGGCCCCGGACAGCCCGGCACTTTCGACGAGACCGCCACATGGACGGGCAGCGTGCTCCGCGGACCCGACGGCGTCTGGCGGATGTTCTACACCGGAGCCCGCTTCCTCGACGCCGGGGGCAACGTCGAAACCATCGGCGTGGCCACCTCCACGGACTTGCACACCTGGACGAAACAGCCCGGGCCGCTCATCGAGGCGGACGGGCGCTGGTACGAGAGGCTGGGAGACTCCAGCTGGCCGGAGGAGGCATGGCGCGATCCCTGGGTCTTCCCGGACCCAGCCGGTGACGGCTGGCACATGCTCATCACGGCCCGAGCCAACCACGGTGCTGACGACGACCGGGGCGTGATCGGGCACGCGACATCACCGGATCTTCAGGCATGGACCGTCCGGCCACCGCTCAGCCGCGTGGGCGCCGGCTTCGCCCACCTGGAGGTTCCCCAGATCACGACCGTCGACGGCGAGTCCGTACTGCTGTTGTCCTGCGACACTCCACGACTGTCCTCCGCACGGCGCAGAGCCGGCCAGATCGGAGGTGTCTGGAGCGTTCCAGCCGCTGCGGTCCTGGGCCCGTACCCGGTGGAAGACGCCACGTTGGTCGTCGAGGAATCCCTCTACAGCGGGCGCCTCATCGAAGACCGGACCGGCAGAACCGTGATGCTCGCCTTCGACAACTCCACTGTCGACGACAGGTTCGCCGGCTCGATATCCGACCCCATCCACGTGAGCTGGTCACCGGAGCGGCACGGCATCGCCCCCTTGGCCCTCCAGAGCAAAGGCAACCCGGAATGAGCACCCGCATCGAGGGCAGCACCGCCCCGGGCTTCGCGCCCCTCGCGGAAGCCTTCTCCACCGCTTTCACCGGCCATGACGCCATGGGCGCGGCACTTTGTGTCCGGGTGGCCGGCGAGACAGTCGTTGACCTGTGGGGCGGGATTGCCGACCCGCGCGATCGCTCGCCCTGGACGAAGGACACCACCAGCGTCATCTTCTCCTGCACCAAGGGCCTTGTCTCCATCCTCGCGGCACGTCTCGTGCAGGACGGACTCCTCGACTACCGGACTCCCGTCGCGACCTACTGGCCCGAGTTCGCCGCCGAAGGGAAAGAAGAGATCACGGTCGCCGATCTTCTCGCCCACCGGTCCGGGCTCTCGGCACCACGCGATCTCCTGAACGTCGAGGACGTCATCGACTGGGACGTCGTCACGGGGCGCCTGGCAGCCCAGCAACCACTGTGGACCACTGGCCAGGGCCACGCGTATCACGCCCTCACCCACGGCTGGCTCGCCGGTGAGGTCATCCGCCGGATCACCGGCAAAACGGTCGGCCAGTACTTCGACGAGCTCATCGCCGCACCGCTGCAGGCCGACGCGTGGATCGGCCTCCCCCGCGGGGTGCGGCACCAGGTCGCCCATCTGCGGGCCGGAACGAGCCTCACCGCGCTCGTTGCTCAACAGGCAGCGGCGCGCGTTGCCGGCGAGATCGACTGGACCGAGCGGGCCATGACCCTCGGAAACGCGTTCCCGCCTGAACTCGTCGACGCCACCGGCGGCTTCAACGACCCCCGTATCCAAGCGGCGGAGCTGCCGGGAGCGGGCGGCATCGCATCGGCCCGGGCGCTGGCCTCGATCTGGTCATCCACCGTGGTGGAGACCGATGGAGTGCGGCTGCTGGATGCCGGCACGGTCACTGACGCCACGCGACCGCAGACCGAAGGCACCCCGATATTCGGCGGACAACCCCCCTTCGCGCGGTGGGGCATGGGATTCCAGCTTCCCTCCCTCGCCCGCGAATTCCTGGGGCCCGCCTCCTTCGGACACGACGGCGCCGGCGGGCAGGTCGCCTTTGCCGACACGACACACCAGGTCGGATTCGCGTTCCTGACCAACCTCATGGAAGCGGGGCCCGACCACCGCGCCACCGCGATCGTGGACGAACTCCGCCGCATCCTCCGCAAGTGACGCCGGGGTGGGGCTGGGGTCTGGCCCAGGGGTGTTGCGGTTTCGTCGAGACGGGGCAATTGCCCGGGGCGCGTTGCCGGTGCGCAGTTGCGAGGCACGGGAAACGTGGTGCGACCACACCATTCCCGACCCGTCCAGCTGCTTCACCCGCCCCGGATCGAGATGCCCCGCCCTGTGGCGGGAACCTCCGCTGGTCCGCGGGCCATGTCCCGAGCGGAAATCCGGTCGGGCCCAGTCATCGGGGATGACGTAGCCGTACGACATCCGCAGCGGCTCCGCGCCGTGTCTTTCACCGACCGGGGTGGCGGCCTGGAGACCGCGGCCGGTGAGGTGGCGGCGGGATGGTGGCCGTGCTGGGTGCGGTCTCCGGCCAGACCAGCAGGACGGGGCAGGGGGCGTGGTCGACGATGAAGCGGCTGGCGGGGCCGAGGCTGCGGGGTCCGAGGTGGGTGCGGTCGCCGTCGCGGGCCGGAATGAGCAGGTCGGCGCCTTCGGCGGCGGCCACGACTTCTCGTTCGACGTTGCCCGAGCGTTCTTGCCGGGCACACGGCCGTCCCAGCTGCTCGGCCGCTCTGGTCAGGAGATGCTCGGCTGAGGCAGCGGCCAGGTGTTCCACCGCGGTGCCGGGGTCGCGGTCGGGGCGTGCGCGGCCCAGCAGCCCGGCGTAGGCGCCGTGCGCGGCGCCCGGCACCTCGTGGCCGGTGACGTGGAGCAGCACCAGGTCAGCGTGGGCAGGCGTGTGGGTGCGGGCGGCGTCGACGCAGGCGGGCCAGGTGCCCTCGACGATCCAGACGATGACGGTCACGGTGTTCAGCCTCCGATGGTTTGGAGTGAGGCCCACAGTGCCACCACGGAGAGCAGCAGGGCGGCGGGCACGGCAAGCAGGCCGAGCCGGGTGAACTCGCCAAGGCCTACGTCGGTGTCGTGTTCGCGTACGATGCGCCGCCACAGCAGGGTGGCCGGCGAGCCCGCGTAGGTGAGGTTCGGGCCGATGTCCACACCGAGGAGGACGGCGAGACGGCGCCCGGACCAGTGGGCGTGGTCAGGACCAGGACGGCGGGCAGGTTGTTGATGACGTTCGCCAGTACGGCTGCCAGTGCCGCGATGGCGAGGAGGGTCGGGAGACCGGTGCCGCCGGGCACGAGGTGGCCCAGTACGTCCGCGAGGCCGTTGTCGACCACGGCCCGGACCACGATGCCCAGGGCCAGGACGAAGGCGCAGAACGGCAGGGCCGCGGCCCGGACGATCGCCGTGGGGGTGGTGCGGCGCCGGGCCAGGGCGCGGGCCGCCAGGATGGCCGCGCCCGCGGCCGCCGCCCAGGCCGGGTTGATGCCGACCGCCGAGGTCAGGACGAAGCCCGCCAGGGTGCCCGCCACTGTGAGCAGGGCGAACAGAGGCAGTTCGCGGGGCTCGTCGGCGGGCGGGGCCTCGGTGCCCGCGTCCAGGTCGGTGGCGAAGAAGCGGCGGATCACCACGTACTCGACACCGATGGCCATCAGCCAGGGCAGCGCCATCGACGCGGCGAAGCGGGTGAAGCTCAGGCCGCTGGCGGCGAACGCCGGCAAGTTGGTCAGGTTGGAGACCGGAAGCAGCAGCGAGGCGGTGTTCGACAGGTGGGTGCAGGCGTAGACGTGCGGTTTGGCGCGGGCGCCCAGGCGGGCGGCGGTGGCGAACACCACCGGAGTCAGCAGCACCACCGTGGCGTCCAGGCTGAGCACTGCGGTGATCAGTGAGGCGGCTACGAACACGAGGACAGCAGGCGGCGGGGGCGGCCGGCCGCCCGGCGGGCCATCCAGGCGCCGCACGCGTGGAACAGACCCTCGTCGTCGCACAGCTGGGCCAGGACCAGGACGGCCGCGAGGAAGCCGATCACCGGGCCCAGCCGGGCGGCCTCGGCCGCCGCGTGGTCGAGCGAGATCGCGCCGGTGGCGATGACCACCCCGGCAGCGGGGACAGCCACGACCGCCTCCGGCCAGCCCCACGGCCGGATCACCGCGCAGGCCAGCATCGCCAGGAGCAAGGCGACAGAGAGTGCTTCTGCGAGTGCAGAGTTCAGCGTCTGAGCCCTTCCGGGACGGAATCCTGGCAGAGCGGAACGACCGTACCGGGGCTGGCCGTGGCGCGTGTCGAGCACGCTGAGGATTTGAGAAATCTCGGAACAAAAGTACACCGTCGACCCTCGGGAACCTGGTGCCGTCCGCATACCGGCGGGGCTTCCGCCCCGACGCCTCTGGGCCGGTCAGGAGGCATCCACGAGCCGCAGGACGAGGGAGACCGCGGAGACGCGGCGCTCCCTCCTGCCCAGCCTCTTTTGATGCTTGCTGACGAAGGTCGGTGTGGCGTTGTCCGGCGCGTTTGCGGGTGTTGTCGAGCCAGGTGCCGAGCTTGACCACCACGGGCCGGTCAGCAACATCCTGACGACCCGACAGCGCATCCGTCGTCTCCAGGTGCTCGGCCTGCTTGCGGGGCACTCGCAGCTGGGATGCGTTTCACCCGTACACGATCAGGAGGAGATATGGCCGAGCGCCAGAACGGCACCGTGAAGTGGTTCAACGACGAGAAGGGCTACGGCTTCATCACTCCGGAGACCGGTCCTGATCTCTTCGTCCACTTCCGTGCGATCGAAGGGAATGGCTTCAAGTCCCTGAGGGAAGGCCAGGCGGTCACCTTCGAGGCGGTCCAGGGGCAGAAGGGTGTGCAGGCCGACAGAATCCAGGCCGCGGGGGAGCAGCCCGCTCGCCCGCGGCTTTCTCAGCGGGGCGGTGAAGTCCCGCGAACCACTGCACCGCCCACGGCTTCCGCCGGCACCTCGCCTGGTGGAAGCCGGAGAACTTCGACGTCAACGCCGATCGTGGGCAAGCTGACCGAGCTCGCCGAGAGCGCGGGCGCCCCCCTCGCACAGCTGGGGCTGGCGTGGCTGCTGGTGAAGAAGGGCTACATCGTCCCCATCCCCGGCTTGCGCAACCCCCACAGTGCCGCCCAGAACATTGCCGCGGCCGACCTCATGCCGACGGGACGCGGGGCTTCAGGGGCCGACGGCGGTGTCTCGTATGCTCGGCCCATGAGAGAGCCTCATCCGGTCGAGCCGTCCGGGACGTTTGTCACCAGGCGCGATGATCGTTGGTACGGGCGGTTCCGGTTGCGTTTTCCTCAAGTGTCGCCGTGGCCCGACCTGCACGCGACGTTTGTTCGAGTACGTCCGGGGTGGCGGTCTTTGGTCGAGGAGACGCTCTCGGTGGTGGCCACCGAGGTGCCCAGGCAGAAGACCTGGCCGGTCCATCTGCTCAACCAGAAGGTCCACGGGCGAGGATGGGAATTCGACCTGGGGCCACCGGAGGCTGACTACCTCTGCCTGGAGCAGCTGTCGGACATCTGCTACATCGACATGCGCAACCTTCACCAGCTCATCGACCTCCTGGCACCGGCCATGGAGGACGCGCACTTCTTCGTCTACTCGATGGGCGACGGCCTCGACCAGTGGGTTGACGAGGTGTGCATCCGTGACGGGCGGAGCAGCTTTGCGCGGTGGGCCCTCGCGAGGGAGGCGTGGGCCGAGTTCCCTGTGCTGTGCGCGGAGCTCGGCGACACTCGCGCCGGGGACGATACCTTTGGTCGGTTCGTCGCGTTGATGAACGATCGGCGAGTCGTTTGATCGGCAGGCGCGAGGCGGCCGCTGGCCGGAGGTGCGGATCTCCAGCCGTGCCGGGCAGAGCTCGGCCGGGTGGTGCGTTCATGCCGCTCTACCTTGCTTCTGGGATCGCCCCAGCCATTCGCAGGGCGCTGCCAAGTTGTTGAGTACGTCGGTATCTGACGGCGCGTTGGGGCATGGTGGGCTTGCGGTCCGGGCCTGTGACCGGCCGAAACGGATCAGTCCTTGCGCCCCGTCGCAGCGACGGTGACTCCCAGGCCGATCATGGCAAGCCCGCCGATCCCGCCCACCAAAGAAAGCCGTTGCGGCGAGCGCGCGAACCAGTCCCGGGCAGTGGCCGCGACCATCCCCCACGCCATGTCGGACGCCACAGCGATGATGTTGAAGACCAGGCCCAACAGCAGCATCTGCACCGCGACGTGCCCCTGACTGCGGTCAACGAACTGCGGCAACACAGCGGCGAAGAACACGATCGTCTTCGGATTGGTCACCCCGACCGCGAACCCCTCCCAAAACGTCCGCAGACCACCCTGCGCGACTCCCACCCCAGTGACCGTCGGCTGCAACGAACGCCGTTCGCGCCATGCCTTGACGCCGAGGAACACCAAGTAGGCGGCACCCACCAGCTTGAGCACCGTGAAGACAAGAACCGAGCGTTCCACCACCGCCCCGACCCCGAATGCCACAGCCACGATCAGGATGTAGGCGCCGACCGTGTTCCCCACAACCGTGGTCAGCGCGGCACGGCGCCCCTGCGCCAACGCTCGCCCGATCACGAACAGCACACTGGGACCGGGAATTACGATCAGCAAGAATGACATGGCCGCGAAGGCGAGCATACGGTCAGTAGACACCATGAAGCTCATGCAAGCACGGGGAGGTACCGCCCATCCAGCCCATTTCCCATCCCAGTCCGAGCACCGGAGGCTGGAACGCGCTACGCGCCGGCTGACCTGGTGGCGAGAGCACGGATCACTGCTCCGAGCTGGGACGGTCTGCGGGTAGCAGGGATCGCGACGGAGCTGGGCTGTCATGCAAAGGCGGTGCGGTGGTGGCTGCACCGTTTCAACGTGCTGGGTGTGGAGGGGGCGGAAGACCGGTCGGCAGCCGGCAGTCCGCGCCGGATCACCGAGGCGGAACTGTCGAGGGTCATCGGGCTGGCCAAGCAGGCCCGGCAGGGGCGTCTGACCAGGCGTGAGGAAGGTGAACTGGCCGCGGAGGATGAATCGGGGGCACCGGGGGGCACTGACGAACTGCAACCGACGTGGTTCCGGCCGATCGCGGGCGGGGCACGGCGGCGAGAATGAGAACCGGCCAGGAACAGGCGGACTTTGACAGGCCGTTGCTACGCGGGCCTGGTCAGGACAGGTTCCCCAACTCGGCCGCCGCTGCCGTCAGATCGGTGCGGACCAGTTCCTCGTGCGGGGCGAGGTCGTTCTGCCGCCCCAGGACGGCGACGGCGGCGAAGACCCGGCCCCCGGGCGTCGCGCACGGGCGCGGCGTACTCGGTGATGCCGTGCTCGAACTCCCCCTGCGCGGTGACCAGACCTCCGGGCGCGTCGCGTGCGTTGGCCCGGTCGACCTCGGCGGCCTCACGTCGCGCCTGTCCGGTGAACGCAGCCGCCGATGTGATGGCGTATCCCCAGGCAGGGCAGCCATGGTCCTGCTGACGGGTGCCGTACGCGGGGTGTGTTCCGCCTGTTCAGGTCAGGCGCTTGAGTACGTCTTCGACGGCGTCGACGAGTGGGTCGCCCTCGGTGCCCGGCCGTCGTATCAACCCGAGTTCGACACCGGGGAGTTGGGGCAGGCCGCGGGCGGTGGTGCCCGGCTCGATGGTGGCCGGGAGGAGGGCGGCGGCGCCGAGGCCGGCGCGGACGGCCGCACGGACGCCGGGCAGGCTGGTGCTCTCGAAGGCGGTGCGCCAGGTGCGTCCCGCGGCTTCGAGGGTGTCGAGGAGGGGTTGGCGCCAGCGGCATGGCTGGGAGAAGAGGACCAGGGGGAGGGGGTCGAGGGTGGTGTCCAGGCCGGGGGCGGCTGCCCAGGTGAGGGGCAGGTGTACGGTCCAGCGGGGTAGTTCGGGCAGGTAGGCGGGGTCGCACAGGGCCAGGTGGATGCGTCCTTGTGCGTATGCCTCGCGGAGCACGGGACCGGGGCCGCTGATCAGCTCCAGGGTCGCTGCGGGATTCATGCGGGTGAAGTCGGCCAGGGCCTGGGGCAGCGGTGCGGCGGTCAGGTCCTCCAGCAGGCCCACGCCGCAGTGGCCCTGGACGGCCGGTGCGGCGGCGGTGCGTGCCTGGGCGGACAGGGCCAGGATGCGTTCGGCGTACGGCAGCAGGGCCTCGCCGGCCTTGGTGAGGGTGACGCCGGTGGCGCCGCGGTGCAGCAGCGGCTGTCCTACGGCGCGTTCCAGCCTGCGCAGCTGCTGGCTGAGTGCAGGCTGGCTGTGCCCCAGCGCGGTGGCGGCGCGGCTGATGCTGCCGGAGCGGGTGCACGTGACGAAGACCCGCAGCTGCGCCATGTCGAGATCCGAAGCCATAACAAGACGTTATGTGGGCACGTCGAGATTTGCCAGTTCCTTAGAGAGCGGTTCGCCCGTAGCGTCGGCCGCATGCACTACCTCCATGTCGATGTCTTCACCGGCCTGCCCTACAGCGGCAACAGCCTCGCCGTGTTCCCGGACGCCGGCAGGCTCAGCGGTGACCAGATGCAGCGGATCACCCACGAGCTGCGCCACTTCGAGTCGATCTTCCTGACCCCGGACGAGACCCCGGAGTCCTCCACCTGGCAGGCGCGGGTCTTCGATCTCTTCGAGGAACTGGACTTCGCCGGGCACCCGGTCATCGGGGCGGCCTGTGTGCTGCACGCCCTGCATGGTGTCGGCGAGCGCGAGACGTGGACTTTGCGGCTGAAGGCCCGCACCGTGGAGGTGAGCACCGAGCAGCGGGGGCCCGGCCGGTACGCGAGCGTGCTGGACCAGGGGCCGGCCTCCTTCCTCGGCCGCCCGGATCCCTCGGACGCGAAGGACCTGGCCGCGTGGTTCGGCCTCGACGCGGCCGACCTCAACCCGGATCTGCCCCCGGAAGTCGTGTCGACCGGGCTGCGCTATCTGGTGCTCCCGGTCCGGCAGGGGGCCCTGGACCGTGCCCGTATCGGCGCGGACATCACCGGGCAACTGGCCGCCCTCGGCGCTCAGTTCGCGTACCTCCTCGATGCCACCGCTCTGGAGGCGCGGCACTGGAACAACGACGGGCTGACCGAGGACGTGGCCACCGGCAGCGGAGCCGGGTGCGCGGCGGCCTACCTGCGCCGGCACGGCCGTATCGGCGACGGCGAAGCCGTGACGCTGCACCAGGGCCGGTTCACCGGACGCCCCAGCGA
The DNA here is from genome assembly GCF_053596315.1 of Streptomyces sp. NPDC001732. NCBI lineage: Bacteria > Bacillati > Actinomycetota > Actinomycetes > Kitasatosporales > Streptomycetaceae > Streptomyces > Streptomyces sp. NPDC001732. Next base: position 16,226 of record NZ_JBSFFY010000060.1, on the reverse strand, counting down.
GATGACGATCAGCGCCCACGGCCACGGGGATGACATCCACTCCGTGCGGGTCGGCGGCGAGGCCGTCCTCGTCGGCGAGGGACGGCTTCAGGTGCTGCCCCGGTGAACGCCACGACCCGGGAGACGGTGCAGGCGATACCGGCGTACGTCGGGCCGGACACTATCCGCGCGCTCGTGGGGTACGAAGACGTCGTCGAGGAAGTGGCGGCAGCGTTCGCCGACTTCAGCCGCGGGCTGGGCGAGGCGCCGGTGGCGGTGTTCGCGCCGGCGGGCCGGGAGGGCGACGTGCACGTGAAGTCGGCCTGGCTGCCCGGCCGTGCGGTGTTCACGGTGAAGGTGGCCACCTGGTTCCTGGAGCGCGCCCGGCAGGGCGGCACGCCGGGAGCCGGTGTCGTCGCCGTGTTCGACGCCCGGACCGGGGACCTGCGGGCCCTGCTGGAGGACGAGCACCACCTGTCCGACATCCGCACCGCGGCCGCCGGCGCGCTGGCCGCGCGCACGCTGGCCCGGCCGGACTCCGCCGTACTCGGCGTGCTGGGCACCGGAGTTCAGGCGTACCTGCAGGTCCTGGCGGCAGCCGATGAACTGCCGATCCGGGAGGTGCGGGTCTGGGGGCGCCGGGAAGCACGCGTGCGTCGCGTGGCCGCCGCGTTGGGAGTCCGCCGCCCCGATCTGTGTGTGACCCCGGTGGGCACCGCCCGGCAGGCGTGCGAGGGCGCCGATGTCCTGGTGACGGCCACCGCCAGCACCGAACCGCTGGTCGACGCCGAGTGGCTGGCCCCGGGCCTGCACATCACCGCCGTAGGAGCCGACGACCCGACCAAGGCCGAACTGTCCCCGGCCTGTATGCACCGTGCCGACCGGATCGTGGTCGACAGCCGTGCCCTCACCGCCGTCCACGGAGACCTCGCCCGGCCCGGGGCCGCCTTCCAGGACCTCACGGAACTCGGCGAGGTGCTCGCCGGGTCCGCGCCGGGCCGCGAACGGGCCGACGAGATCACCGTCTGCAAGCTCATCGGCCTGGGCGTGCAGGACCTCGCGGCGGCCCAGGTCACCCTGGACCGCCTCCGGGGCACGGGCCCGCACCGCAGTCGGCCCCCGGCCTGTGCGACGGACCTGCGCGCGGACACCGGCTCCACCTGGCCGACGGCAAGGAGCTGACCGCACCGTGTCTGCCCGCCCAGACCGCGCACGGGTGGCGACGTCCGCGGATGTCGACGCCATCGTGGACACCCTGACCACGGCGTTCTTCCATGACCCGCTGTGGGGCCCCGCGTTCCCCGACATCGAACACCGCGCCGCACAGGCCGCGCCCATGTGGCGCCTGTACGCGACGTCGGCGCTGCGGTACTCGTGGCTGCTGGTGACGCAGAATGTGGAGGCCGCGGCCGTCTGGATCCCGCCCGGCGGAGACGAGCTGACCCCGCAGGAGGCGGCCGGCCTGAAGAGCCTGCTCGAGCGGGCGGCCGACCCGGCCGTGGCCCGGACGGTCCTGGACAACGCCGACCGGTTCGAGGCGGCCCGGCCCGCCGAACCGCACTTCTACCTCACCCTCCTGGCCACCCACGACCGCCACCGAGGCCACGGTCTCGGCATGCGCCTGCTGGCCGACAGCCTCGAACGCGTCGACGCCCTCGGCGCTCCCGCATACCTGGAGTCGTCCAACCCGTCGAACCTCGCACGGTACGCAAGCGTCGGCTTCAGCGCCCGCGACCGCATCACCACCCCGACCGGCCACGTCGTCACCACCATGTGGCGACCCGGCCGGTGATGCGAAGCCCGAGGTCAGGTTCCCGAACATGACGTCCGAAATCCGCCGGACGGTCGGCGGACGGCCGAAAACAATCCATGCGCATCTGCGTCGAGCACGCCAACGCTGAACACAAGCAGTGGCGAACTCTCCAGCGTTACCTCGGACGCCGCGAGTACTTCGAGGAGACCTACTCGGCAGTCGCCGCCTTGGTCTCCGAGCGCGCCGCCGAGAGGTGAGCACTCATCAGGCAACCCGCCAGGCCAACACGCCCCTACCTCATTCGTACACAAGGCCGTTACGTCACTGCGTGGCGGATGACGGTTGCCGCGCCGCTGCCCACGACCACTACCGCAACCATCCCGCCGACGCCCTACGCGAACTCGGTCTCACCGGATGAGCACGCATCACGCCTGGAAGACAGGATGAGACGAGACCGCGCGAGTCTATCTCTTGGTCACACTCGAAGGCCCGGACATCCGCGGTTACGGGCATTGTTGCGCTGAGCATTGCTGTTCGCGCGCCGCGTTCCAGACAGGACTCGTACCGAAATAGGAGTCGTAGAGTTCCTGGACGTCGAGGAGGCTCTCCGGCGGCACTTTGCCGTAGCGGATGCGCTCAAGGTGGCGGAAGTACTCGAAGCGCTCCACCCCGGGCGTGATGACGACCAGCATGTCCGCAATCTCGCCGGGTGCGGCGGCGAAGGCATGCTGTGTACCGGGCGGCACGACGACAACATCCCCGCGCTCCGCGGTGACCACTTGATCGCCGGACAGTAGCTGGGCGGTGCCGTCGAGGACGTAGAACATCTCGGCGGACTTGCCGTGGTGGTGCGGGCGGGCGCCGTTCGCACCCTTGCCGAGGGTGACACGCATCGTGGAGAGCGCACCGCCCGTGGCGGAGCTGTCGACGAGCAACTGGTTGGTTACGGGGCCGCCCTTTCCTATCAATTCTGCTTCAGCAGAGCGCACAACGACGGTTTCGTCGAAGTCGGGGATGAAAAGAGACATTACTTGCTCCTGCAATATCGATTTCACTGAGAGACAGGAACTACTGAGCTGGCTACGGGGAGAATCTGCAGATCTGGCCGGCCGAGGATGCTGATGTGGAGAGCTCGGAGCGCTGTCGCGCCTGAGGTTGCCTGCCGGCTGCCCGCACTGGCATCGACGGGGCGAATGGCGCGCCCTGATCCGGCGACGCGCCATTGCCAGGGGCCACGCACTGTCAGCCAAGGACCGCCACGGCCTCGATCTCGATCTTCAGCTCAGGGCCGACCAGGCGGTTGACGCCGATATGGCTGCGTGCCGGTCTGTGCTCGCCGAAGAACTCCGCGTAGACCTGGTTGACCTCGTTCTGGGTATCCATGTCTGTGTTGAAAATGGTGACCTTGACGATGTCCTGGACGTCGCCGCCGGCCGCCTTCAACGCGATGAGCAGGTTCTCCAGGCAGGCCCGGGTCTGCGCCGCGATTCCCTCGGGCACTGTGAGCTCGGCCTCGTCATGGGGGTGCTGATGGACGAGCGGGTAGGCGGTGGCGCCCGAGAGCCACACAGTGTCCCCGCGCGTGACGACCGCCGGGGCGAACGGCATGGCGTCTGCCCCGGTGTCCTCGCGCAGCTGCGCGGCCCAGGCCAAGGAATCGGGTGTGATGAATCGCTTCACCGAAGTAGCTCCAGATTTGTATGATGACTGATAAGTGATGGCAGGTGATGAGGATACTGTGAGGCCGGAAGATTGCAACCGGCGAAGGAGTCCCCATGCGCATGATCGGCCGCAGGTCCTCGGTCGACGAGGTCGTAGGCCAGCTCAACGAAGCTCTGACACAAGGCACTTGGGCGATCGGGGACCGGCTGCCGACCGAGCAGCGGCTCACCGAGGAGCTGGGAGTGAGCCGCACCGTGATCCGAGAGGCGGTACGGGCCCTGGTGCACCTGGGCGTACTGGAGACCCGGCAGGGGGCCGGTACCTACGTGGTCTCCACCACCGACCCCGCCCCCATGCTGCGCCGGTTCGGGACCGCCGACGTACGCGAAGTGTTCGAGGTCCAGCTCGGCTTCGACGTTCAGGCGGCCCAGCTCGCCGCCATGCGCCGCACCGATGCCGACCTGCGGCGGCTGCGCGGCTTGCTCGCTGCCCGAAATCACGCCACCGCGCCGGAGGAGTTCGCCCGTGCCGACGCAGACTTCCACCTGGCCGTGGTGGAAGCGGCGGGAAACAGTGTGCTGCTGGAGTGCTACCGCTTCTTCGTCGGCCGACTCCATGACAGCCTGCACGCGCTGCGTAGCCAGGACGTGATCCAGGAGAGCGGCGCCGAACCCCACGACGCACTGCTGGCGGCGATCGAGGCCGGAGATGAAACCGCTGCTGCCGCCGCGGCTGCGGCCGCGATCCGCCCGAGCCTCAATGCGTTCACCGAGCAGGTCCCAGTTCCGTAGCGTCCGGTCTTTGTGGTTTCAGGCGGTGTTCGTGGCTGCCTGGGATCGGTAGTGCCGGGCCTTGAAATCCTCGGGCGGGAGGTGGTCGAGGGCTGAGTGCAGGTGCTCGGGGGTTGTTCCCGCCGCCCACCGGAGGGCGGCACGTCCTACCTGGTCAGCGTCCCGCCAGGGTCCTTGGTGCTCGATCGGCTCAGCCTCGAACGAGCCGTTGAGGGCCTCGGTCATGGCAATGTCGTAACGGCTATTTCCTCCCGAGTGAGGGCGACAGCGACATCGCCTACGCCCTCTTCTCCTTTCCCGGCCTGGCCGCGTACGAGCAGTACCGCACGGACAGCATGACCGACCCGGAATGCCAGGAAGCGTTCGAACTGGCCCGTGACACCCGCTGCATCAAGCGCTACGAGCGCCGCTTCCTCCGGCCGCTCGACGGGGTGTCCTAGTACTCCAGTGCGGTTTTGTGATCTATCCAGAGGGTTCGTCGGCGGTTCGTCGTCGGTAGTGGCCGCGTCGGGCTGTTGCCTGGTGGTGTCTGCGCCAGTTGGACCAGTGCAGCAGTCCGGCCGCGGTCACGGCTGGCGGGTTGAAGACGGTGACGAGTAGGTGGCGGATCTCCGGGACGGTCAGCGTGATCGGATCGCGGCTGCGAACGAAGTGGTCCGTGTCCGTGGGCGGTTTGGGGGTCTCGTCGGCGGCGTAGGCGCGCAGGTCGTCGCGGACCACGTCGGCGTCCCAGCGGACGTAGCGCAGCAGGCGTTGCATCGGCCCCGGCCGGGCATGGCCCGCCTGTTCGGCCAGCTGCCAGCAGTTCTTCCGTTCGACACCCGACAGCAGTCCGAGCAGGTAGGCGCGGGCCGCGGCCCGGGGCTCAACTCGCCCGAACCTGCCAGCGATCCGGGCCATGACCTGGTCGAACATCGCCCGCCAGCGGGCAGGGTCCACGCTATGGCCTGCGGCCACCGCACGATCTTCAGGAGTCCACACAACCCCCGATGATCACGCGGTGGCCGTACCTGTTCCCAGGCGGCTCTGCGACAAGATCACGAAGCCAGACTGGAGTACTAGCTCGGTACGCGGGCCATCGATGTGATGGTCAGCGGTCCCAGCGGGGTCTCGCCGAGCGTGGTGAAGTCGAAGTGGCGGTATAGGGGGATGTTCGCCGGGTCCGCCGTGGTCAGGTGGACTGCTCCCGGCATCGTCGTCAGGACGTGGTCCAGGAGGGTGCGGCCCGCTCCACGGCCGGTGAGGTCCGGGCGGACTCCGACGAACTCCAGGGTCCAGGCCCCCGCAGGGGCCCCGTTCTCGGTGGCGTCCAGATAGCGCAGGGTCCGGCCGAGGGCGTGCGGCCCGCTGCTCAGCAGGGTCCGGGCCGCCCAGAGCGCGCGGGCGCCGGCGGGCGGGGTCGCGCCCGGCGGGGTCAGGACGGCTGCCGCCAGGAGCCGTCCGTCGGCGTCCACCAGAGCCGTACGGCGGGCCCCGGTGAGGCCGGCGTGGGTGCGCAGGGTGGCGCGGAACCAGCGAGCGCGGGCGGAGTGCGCGCCGCCGCAGATCCAGGAGACGGCCGGCTCCCGGGCGAACGCGGCGGCCAGCAGATCGGCGCAGGCGGCCGGGTCGGGGTCGGTGTCGATCCGGCGGGAGGCCGCGGCAGCCAGGTCCTCAGACATCCCGACCCCGCTCCAGGGGCGCCTCGGGCACGAGGTGGCAGACGAGCAGTTTGAGAAAGAACAGTGGTGCAAACCAGGCAAGCGTGGCCGGCACCGGCAGCCAGAACAGGTTGACCAGGACGGCTGCCATCAACACCGCCATCGCCACGGGCCGTCTGAGGTGGACGGGCGCGAACTCCACCGCCACCGCCCCGCCGAGGAGCAGCGCGGCATTCGCCGAGGTCCAGGCGAGGTCGCCGGAGAGGACGTACAGCCCCATCGTGGCGAGGTGGATCAGGTGCGCCGAGACGAACAGCAGCCGGGCGCGCCGCGCCGCCGGGTCGGCCCGGTGGTACCAACGCTTCGCGGCGTTGGTGGCGTTGGTCAGGACCCCGCCGATCAGGTCGAGCCCGGCCAGGGCGACCACGACGAGTTGCCCTGTCGGCCAGTCGCGTGCGGCTCCCGAGCTCCACAGTCCGGCGGCCAGCAGCAGGGCACAGCCGAGGAGGCCAATGGTCTCCACCGCGGACTCGGAGCGGGACTTGCCCGGACCCATGAACCGTTCCAGGCGGCCGGCGAGGCCGGACGGGGTGGCCGGTATCTCCCAGGAGATCCTCAGGTCAGTGCGCATCGTTCGGCTCCTGTCCGGGGGCCGCGGTCGCCGCTGCACCCCACAGGCCGCGCAGGAGGCTCCACAGCTGGGCCGGGGGGTCACCCTCCGGGATGCCTTCGAGGGATCCGCTCGTCATCAGGGCCACGGCCCAGGCGTCCGCAGCCCGGACGACGGCGGCGGTCGCCGACACCATCAGTGCGTGGTCCACATCGGTACGGATCATCCCGAGCCGACGGCCGTCCGTGACCAGGGCGCCGAACCAGTCGAGCCACAGGCTTCCGTCGCTGCGCCCAATGGCAGCGTCGGCGAGGGCCAGGTCCTCGGGGTGGTCCCTCAGGTGGGCGGCGAGGGCGGCGGATCCAGCGGTGAACCGGGCGCCGAAGTCCTCCTCGTCGCGGGCCGGGGCCCAGGGGCCGAGGGCGTCCAGCAGTCGGTCGAGGACTCCGTCGAGGACCGCGGTGAGCAGGTCCTCCCGGCCGTCGAAGTAGTGGTAGGCGGCGGTCTTGGAGACTTCTGCCGCCTCGATGATCTTGTTGTAGGAGGCGCCTTCGGCGCCGTGCTCGGCGAAGTGCCGCCGCGCGACTCCCAGGATGTGCTCCCGGCGTTCGGCGGGCAGGCGGTCGAAACGAGGAAGAGGCATGAACCCATGATACGCACCAGCGGGGTGTACTGCTAGTGCACCCCGCTGGTTTATGGAGGCGGGCCGCAGTTACTGAGGTTGAACTCGTGACATCACTGGGTAACTCGGGTCAGCCTGATGGTCAGGCCGGTCTCGGTGAGGCAGCCCTCTATGAGGTGGCTGCGGTACTGGATGTGCCGGAGGCCGCGTCGGGCGGTCCGGACGAGGTGTTCGGGGTTGCTGAAGGCGACGTTGGAGAGCCAGCCGCGTCGCAGGAGCGACCAGATCCCTTCGACGGGGTTGAGATCGGGTGCGTAGGGCGGCAGGCAGAAGATGGTCAGCCAGTCCCGGGCCCCGGCGAACTCCCGCAGTCCGGCGGCGATCAAGACTGGCGGACCGATCAACCCACCAGCCCAACCCCCAATCCGCCGGCGGCCGGGCCCAGCACCACGTCGTCCTCCCCAGCTGCTCGAATCCTGACTTGGCAGAACACGCGCTGGATCTTTAGGAACAGGCACTGATCTTGACTCTGCCGGGGATCCTGAGGATTCCCGGCGGGGCAGCGTGATCAACGGGCATGCTCGGCTCTGTTCAAAGGCCGATGCAGTTGTCGAGGTGCCCGTTGTCGCTCCGTGCCCGTTCCGGTGAGCAAGTCCCTTCTCTGACCGCGCGGATGGCTCGGGCGAGCAATCCGGGTGGTACGACGGCGATGTGGGTGAGAGACCACCTGGGCGGGCTGTGGCGTGACGAGGACTTCGCCGACTGGTATCCGTGTGATGGCCGTCCGGGTCTCTCGCCCGCTCAGCTGGCCACTGTCTGCGTGCTGCAGTTCCTGCTCGGCCTGTCGGACCGGCAGGCGGCCGAAGCGGTTCGCTGCCGCATCGATTTCAAGTACGCGCTGGCCACGGAACTGGACGATCCCGGCTTCCACCACAGCGTGCTGGGCGACTTCCGTGAGCGTCTCGCCGAGGACGGCCGAGCCGACCGTCTCCTCGACCTCGCGCTCGCGCGCCTGAGGGAGGCCGGTCTCGTCCGCGAGCGCACCACCCAGCGCACGGACTTCCACCCATGTCCTGGCCGCGGTGCGCGACCTGACCCGGCTGGAACTGGTCACCGAGGCCGTCCGCGCCGCGCTGGAAGAGCTGGCCGACGCCGCTCCGCACCTGCTGACCGGCCTGGTCGACGAGGAGTGGGGGCGCCGCTACGGCCGCCCGGTGCGTCTGGGCAAGAACCCTACCCGTCCCAAGACCAGGATCCTCGCCACCGGAGGCGACGCCGTCCGGCTGATCGAGCACCTCGGGCAGCACGGGCCGGAACGCCTGTCCGGGCCCCGCGTCCAGGCCCTGCGGCAGATCATGGTGCAGAACTACTACCGCGACGGGGGCCGGCCGCCTGCGCTGGCGCACCGCGGAGGACGGCGGCCTGCCGCCCTCGGCCGTCGCGGTCGTCTCGCCCTACGACCCGACGGCCCGCTACGCGCGCCGCGGCCATGTCACCCGATGGAAGGGGTTCGTCGCGCATCTCACCGAGACCTGCGATCCCGACGGGGTCAACGTGATCACGGATGTGGCCACCACAGATGTCACTGGCTACGACGCGAAGGCTCTGCCCGGCATCCACACCCGGCTGGGGCGCCGCGGGATGCTGCCCGCCGAGCACTTGGTCGACGGCGGCTACACCTCCCTGGTCCGTCTGGAACAGGCAGCCCGCGAACACCAGGGCACGGTCACCGGACCACTGCGGTCAACACCACCCGCCAGAACCGCAGGAACAACGGCTTCGGCCGCGACGACTTCCAGATCGACTTCGACCGCCGGCAGGTCACCTGCCCGCAGGGCGAGACCAGCGCGGGATGGCACGGCCCCTATCCGACATCCTCGCCCACCGCGGCGCCTCTGATCGTGGCACGATTCACCAAGAGCCAGTGCCGTCCCTGCCCGGTCCGCACCCGCTGCACGACCACCGCCGACAGCGCCCGAAGCGTGGGCTTTTCCCCGCGAGAACTCCGTGACCTGTAACTCCGCGTCCGTGCCGAGCAGCAGACATCCGAATGGCAGGCCCGCTATGCGGTCCGCTCAGGAGTGGAAGGCACCATCAACGAGCTCGCCCACGGACACGGCATGCGCCGCTGCCGCTACCGGGGACAGCGCAAAGCCCACTTACAGCACGAGTTCACGGCCATCGCCGCAAACATCGAGCGCCTCAGCCGAGGCCGCCGACCGGAGAAGCACCTCCGTCCCGGCTGCCGACCGCCTTCCAGAACTACCTGGACCAGCACGAAATCACCCGGCCGAGGTCTTTGCGGTCCGCCAGAGACTGAGCAGACCGCAAAGATCCCCGACAGAGTCAAGCTAAAGGCTGTCCCGTAAAGATCTCCTGGCCTGTCGTGCGCTCTGCTCATGGTTGTGTCGCTTCAGGATCGCCGGGGGAAGTCTGCTCGTCCTGGAGCAAGAGCTGCCTAATCGGGTCGCACCAGTTCGGAGCCGGGCACCACTACCGCCCCACCGTCGCCTCGGCACGCCGAGACCTCGAAGCCAGTGTGTGCGACGGCCACCGACAGGCTGCGGGAGAACGCAGCAGGTTCAGTCGAGCAGGTCGTACTCCCCGGGCGTCCAGTCGGCGAACAGGGTAAGCGCCTTCTCCTTCTCGGCCCGTTCGGGCGCAGTGCCGATGGCCGGCCACCAGTTCTCGACGTGGTGGGCGTCGACGAGGACGGATTCGCGGTACCCGCCGAAGTCGCCGGGGTCTTCGGCAACACCGATGTGAATGGGGGTGTCGTCGGGCAGGTCCTTGAGGGCTTCGCGGAGCTGCGCGGCGTTCCATACCTGCGGGGCGTGGTCAAAGACGTCGGTCATGCGCACAGAGTGCCGGGCCGGGCGGCGTTGCTGATGGAGACACGGCTGTACCCCGGGCCAGAGCGCTGATCCGGGGTACAGGGGGCTGGGGTGAAAAGCTGATCACCGGTGGTGACGCAGGCCCGGCCGGTGGACACCGTACCCGGGGGCCGCGGTCAGCCGGCGTCGGGGAGGGCCCAGCCATCGGGGAGGTTGAACAGGCGCTGAAAATGGCCGTGCCGAAGGCGGAGACCGGACCGGCCGCTGCGCCAACGATCAGTGACGCGGTGTACGCCTACGACGCGGCCGGGCGCCTGGTCGGAGCAACCGATCCCGGTGGTGAGACTGCCCGCTACCGCTACGACGAGGCCAGCAACCGCCTGGGTGCGGACCGCTTCGCTTCCAGCACGCTGTCCGTGCTGTCAGTGGTGCGGGCTGTGGCCGGGGCGAAGGTGACGCTGTCGGGCACAGGCCCGCGCTCGATCGCGTGAAACCCCGCGGCCGCGACTTCAAGGCATGCGCCGGTCTCCAGCACCTTCGCAGCTGCCCGCGTGTCGGGGCGGTCGTGACCGAGCACCCGCCGGCAGTCGGCAACCAACCGCTCCAGGAGCTCGACCGCTTCGCCGGCTCGGTCATGCACACCGACCATGGGGCCCAATACACGAGCCGAGCCTTCGCCGACGCCTGCCGCAGAGCCGGCGTCCGCCAGTCCATGAGCGCGATTGGCTCCAGCGCGGACAACGCGCTCGCCGAGTCGTTCAACGCGACGTTCAAACGCGAGACGCTCCAGGGCCGAAAGCACTGGTCCAACGAGCGCGAGGCCCGCCTCGACGCGTTCCGCTGGCTGAACCGCTACACCACCCGCCGCCGTCACTCCCGCCTCGGGCAGCGCAGCCCGATCGCCTACGAGACAGCGTCCCGAACAACTTCAACTGCGCTGGCACCAGCCGCATAACCCGTGTCCAGGAATCAGGGTCAAGACCCGGGCACCTCGGCAGCTGCATCGATCGGCAGAACTACCCGAGCATGCCCGTTGATCATGCTGCCGCACCGGGAAACTCCAAGATCCCCGACAGAGCCAAGTCAGTTGTTGCTGGCCATGACGTTGTTGACGCATTCTCGCCGGTTGCAAAATATGTAGACTGGTCTATCGTGGGGCTATGGCATCCAAAGGAGACCTGACAAAGGCCCGGCTCGCAGAGTCCATGCTCGAGCTCATCCAGACCAGCGGCTACAGCGGCACGGGCCTGAACGCTGTGATCGAACACGCCGCAGCACCAAAGGGTTCGATCTACTTCCACTTCCCCGACGGGAAGGAGGGCCTGGGCGTCGCAGCGGTCGAACTCGCCGGGAAGCAGTTCGAGACGCTGATCGCAGAGGCCGCAGTTTCCGCGGGCGGTGCGGCCGAGGCTGCCCGCGCCGCGATTGAGGCCCTGACGACCATCGTCAGCGAGAGCAACTTCCGGCTGGGTTGCCCGGTCTCCGTCGTCACCCTGGAGATGGGCGCGGGGAGCGAGCGACTGCGGCAGGCGTGCGCCACTGCTTTCGAGTCGTGGATCGCGCCGACGGCCGCGTTGCTCGAGGCCAGCGGCGTTGACGCCGGGGAGGCGCGGTCTCTGGCGACCGTTGTCGTGTCGACGATCGAGGGGGCGGTCATCGTCTCTCGTGCCATGCAGAGCACCCAACCGCTCATTGCGGCCGCTGACGTCGTGGCGGAGCTCGTCAACCAGCGCTGCCAGACCATTGGGAGCACGCGATGACGCCATACGAAGACTCCCGCCACGCCCTGGTCTTCGGGGCCTCGGGACTGGTCGGTCGGCACCTCGTCCTGGCCCTTGCCGAGGCTGGTGCGAACGTCACGGCGGCAGTTCGGACCGCCCAGTCCGCAGCGCGTGTCGAGCGATGGGTCAGGGAGCATGGCCTGACACGGAGCATCAGCACGACGATCGTCGACTTCGATGCTCCTGAGATCGTCGCGGGCGGCCCATCGGCGTTCCCGTTCATCACCGAGATCCACAACTGCGCCGGGTCCTACCGGTTCGGGATGACCGCCCAGGAGGCACGCAGCGCGAACGTCGGCATCGTCGAGAAGTTGCTCGACTTCGCCAAGGACCTCCCCAACCTGCAGCGCGTCGTCCACGTGTCGGGCTACCGCGTCGGCGGACAGGACCCCACAACCGTTCCGTGGTCAGACGACCACCGCACCGCGGTCTATAAGGAACTCGGCGCCTACGAAGCGTCAAAGGTGGAATCCGACGCCATCTTCCAGGCCCGAGCCCTGGAGCGCGGAGTCCCCTGGACCATCGTCAATCCGTCCAGTGTGATCGGCGATAGCGTGACCGGGGAGTCCGACCAGCACATCGGGCTGGCCACCACCATCGAGCAGATCTGGGACGGCACGGCAGCGGCGTTGCCCGGCAACGAATCGACGTTCCTCCCGGTCGTCACGGTCGACTATCTGGCGGCGTTCATGGCGGCAGCAGCGGTCGATCCGGCTGCTGCGGGCATGGCCTACTGGGTTCTCGACGACGCCACCCCGCCTCTGGCTGACCTGCTCACGCACGTCGGCCGGCATCTCGGCGCGAAGGTCCCCCGGGTAAGGATGCCGATCGGTATCATCAAGCGGCTCCCGCAGCGGATCACCAAGGCGGATCCCGAGACGCTCACCTTCATGTCCGCCGACCGCTATCCGACACAGTCCGCCATCGAGTTCGCCGACAGACACGGGATCCAGACGCCCGACGTGCTGGTGTCCCTCGAACGGTGGGCCGACCACCTGGCCGCGCATCGGTTTGGTGCCGTCACGACCGACGGCCGTCGATTCGTCGACGCTGGCGGTCTGAGGACATTCGAGCTCGGCGTACCCGGATCCGGCCGGGTGATCCTTCCCGGCTTGCCAGTCAACGCAGACACGTGGGCCGAAGTGACGTCGGGCATCGGCGCGCGAGTCGTCGACCTGCCCGGACTCGGCCTCAGCGGCGGAACAGGCGTTCAGGACTGGGAACAGTGGCTGTCCGCTGTGCTGGGTGGGGAACCTGCTGACCTCATCGGCCATTCCATCGGTGCGGCTGCGGCAGTAGTCGCGGCTGACCGGTTCCCGGCGCAGGTCAAGTCCCTCACGTTGATCGCACCGTTCTTCCTCCAAGCCCCGATGGGCGCCTCGACCAGACTGCGGCCGCTCGTATGCACCTACTTGCGACACACCGAACCGGCACGGCTGTCACGCAAACTGACCAGATCAGAAGCGAGCGCGGCTGCTCTCGAATCCAGTGTCAGCGACCTCAAGCGAAGCAGCGCTAGGAGGGTGGCCGAGCATCTCGCCCTTGCGGGATCGAAGCAGTGGCGTGCCGAACTCCAGGAAGCGCTTGGGCGATTCGGCGGCCCGGTCCGCATCATCACGGGAAGCGACGACCCAATCGCCCCAGGCGCGGTTGAGCAGCTCGAGTCACTTCCCAACGTTGAGCTGATCTCGGTGCGGGGTGCCGGGCACCATCCGCAGCTGACCCATAGCGATGCTCTCGTCGATCTGCTCAAGGGACGGTCGCGTGACAAAAACGCCCGAGGTTTCAGCCGCTGACAGGGATACGGGCATCCGCGCCCGCATCGACAAGGCAGTCCTGGATGCGACTGCCGACCTGGTGTCGGCGTACGGACTTTTCTGGCCCTGGCAAGATTTTCGTTTGCGCCGTGAGGCGCTGTTGGTTCGAGTGGAGGTGGAAGACCTGCGCCAACCCGCTGTCGCAGCAGTCGGGTTGAAGCTGAGAGCAGCCTGATCCGGGTGATGCCGGGGAGGGCGAGAGCGGCCCTGACAAAGCCGGGGCGTGTCCAGTACTGCCAGATGGGGCGGGTCCACCGGTGAGGCTGGCGGCGCTGCGCCAGCCTTTGAACCGCCTTTTCCTGTCAGGCTGCTCCGAGTTCATGCTCGGCCCGCTGCCGCAGCTGCTTTTTGTCCGGCTTACCGGCATCGGTCAGGGGCAGTGCGTCGATGAAGTTGATGGCAGCCGGTTCGTACATAGCGCCACGTTCGTCGCGGACCAGGTCACGCAGCTGCTGTTCATCGATTCCGCTGCCGGGAACCGGGACGACGACGGCGTGTACCCGCTCCATACGATCACCATCACGGACACCGAAGACGGCGCTCTGAAGGACGTACGGGTGGGAGTTGAGCGTGTCCTCCAGCTCGGTGGTGTACACATGGCCGCCGACCACAATGATCATGTCCTTGAGCCGGTCGATGACCGTCAAGTAGCCTTCATCTTCGAGGAATCCGATGTCGCTGGTGTGCAGCCAGCCGTCCCGAAGCACCTCGGCGGTCAGTTCGGGCTGCTTCCAGTACTCCTTCATGAGCGTGGCGGAGCGAACGCAGATCTCGCCGTGCTCGCCCGTTGGCAGGTCACATCCGGCCTCGTCACGGATCACCACCTCAACCCCAGGCAGCACTCTTCCCGCCGAGCGCAGCCGGTCCGGCCGCCCCGGATCGTGGTCCTCGGGCAACAGCGCACTGATTCCGCCCGTCTCGTTCTGGCCGTAGAACTGGAGCAGCACAGGGCCGAAGCGCCGTATGGCATCGGCTATGCGGGCGGGCGAGGACTGGCAGCCCCCGTAGGCGATGTTGCGCAGTGTGGAGGTGTCACGGACGTCCGAATCCGGGTGGTCCATCAGCTGGTAGAGCAAGGGCGGTAGGAGGAAGAGGTGACTGATGCGCTGTTGTTCGATGGCGCGGAGAACGTCGGCAGGATCGAATTCGTCGAGCAGCACGACGCGGCCGCCGGCCCGGAGAACGGCGTCAGTGATCATTCCGGCGGCGTGGGCGAGGGTGGTGGACACCAGCAGTCGGGGCGGCTCCTCTGCGGGGTCGGCCGTGAACGGTCGCACCTGCTCATAAGTGGTACAGATGCCTTTGGGGTGGCCGGTGGTGCCGCCCGTGTGACGAATGGTGCACACATCGCGCGGCCGCGCCCGGCTCTGCAGCGGCTGGGGGGAGTGCTCGGCCGCCAGCTCCAGCAGGTCCGCTCCCACCTTCGTGGGGCCGAGCACGAGAACGGTCGACACCGGGGTCGACTCGGTTATCTCCGTGGCCCGTTGCAGGTATCGGGGATCGACGATCAGGGTACGGGTCTCGACATCGCGGACGATGGCGGCCTGGGACTCGGCTGAGAGCTTGCTGTAAAGGTGATTGACCCGGCAGCCGATCAGGTTGGCTGCATAGCGCGCCGCGATCGTTTCCGGCAGGTTGCCGCACAGCAGGGTGACGGTGTCTGCGCGGTCGATGCCCTGGGCGCGCAGCGCTCGTGCCATCCGGTAGACGAGATCGCGGAACTCACCTGCGGTGACCCGGCGCTCCTGGTGTAAGAGGATTGCGCGCCCCGCGTCGCTCGCTAACGCGTCGAGGTTCTCCTCGACGTACGTACGGAAGGTCTGGGTAGTTGTTGACATGTTCAATTCCTCCTGGCAGGCGACACGTAGTCCAGCGAGCCGCCTCAGAGCCACTTTTAGTTGCCGGAGGCAACCAAAAGTAGAATAGCTTTTTCTGATCGACATCTCCAAGTGAGGCTCGGCGACCGGGTATCAACCGTCTGATTGTCGACGGCGGCGCAATTCGGTTGAAGCGCATGAACTGGGCATTTCGCAGCCCTGGTAGTGCTTGGTCATGTTGGTGCGGGGTCTGGCATGCCGCGGTGACAGGTGGGGCAGGCGCCGGTCCAGGCCGCGATGAGTATGTGCAGCTCGCGGACGACTCGGCAGAGGCTCAGGCCGGCGCCGTCTCTTTTGGGGATCGGGTCAGTCGCTGAAGGGAGCAGAAGGCGTGGGCGACCGAGACGAGGGTGACGTGATGGTGCCGGCCTGGCCGGGTTCGGCCTTCGAAGTGGGCCAGGCCCAGGGCCTGTTTCATCTCGCGGTAGTCGTTCTCGATGCGCCGGCGGAGTTTCGCGGTGCGCACGAGGACGGGCAACGGGGTGGTCTCGGGCAGGTTGGAGAGCCAGAACTGCACGGGCTCGTCCTGGTCGGCGGGCCATTCGGCCAGCAGCCGGCGGACTGGAAGCCCGGTGCCGGCCGTGGCCTTGCGGATCTCGCGTCCGGCGGGCCGGATCCGCAGGGCCACGAAGCGCGAGTACATGCGCTTGTGCCCGCTGCGGCCGCTGCCCGGCCGTGATCCCTCCCTCCACTGCACCGGCCGCGCGGAGTTCTTATCGGCCGCGATGACCAGGCTCTTCCCCCGCTGGGCCGGCTCGGGGTAGACAGGTACCGGCCGTCTGCCCAGGCCGGTGTGGGCCGGGGTGCACGGCTGTGCGTCCTCGGGTTGCGCCGTGGTCGTGGTCGAGATGCCCACCACG
>NZ_JBSFFY010000059.1:0-42040 GCF_053596315.1 Streptomyces sp. NPDC001732 | reverse complement strand
CTGCCTCTCCGCCCCCCCCCCCTCCTGCTCCGTCGCCTGCTGGCTGCGGGGGGGGGGGGGGGGGTGGGGGGGGGGGGGGGGGGGGGGGGGGGGGGGGGGGGGGGGGGCCCGGGGGCCCCCCCCCGCCACGTCATGACCGGGCGTCGATGAAGGCGAAGAGTTCCTCGTCGGTCGCCCCGTCCAGGGCCGCGGACGCCGCGTGCGAGCGGCCGGTGTCGACGCCCAGGCGGTTCAGCGCCGCGCACAGGCTGTCGACCATGCGCTCCCGCAGCTCGGGCGGGGCCGCGTCGCACTCGCCCGTGATGCGGCGCAGCGTCAGGTCGAGCTCCGCCACCGGGTCCGGCGCCTCGGGGACCAGCTCTCCCGCCAGGTGGCCGGCGAGGGAGTCGATCGTCGGGTGGTCGAAGACCAGCGTCGGGTCGAGGTCCAGCGCGGTGTCCGCCTTGAGCCGGTTGCGCAGCTCCATCGAGGTCAGGGAGTCCATGCCCAGGTCGATGAAGGCGGCCGTGCGGTCCAGGGACTCCGGCGAACCGTGCCCCAGCACCGCCGCCACATGGCCCCGTACGGCGGCGACGACCGCCTCGTGCGCTTCCTGCCCGGTCAGCTCCGCCACCCGGGCGGCCAGTGCGCCGCCGGCCGGACCCTGCTCGGACCCGCTCCCCGCGGAGGCGGTCCGCCGTACGCCCTTGACCAGGCCGCGCAGCGTCTGCGGCACCGTCGCACCGTTCTCCACGGCGGTCCGCAGCGCGGCGAGCGCCCACCGGGAGGCGACCATCAGGGCGTCACCGTCGGGGTCGGTGAGCGCGATGTCCAGCAGCCGCAGGCCCTGCGGCTCGCTGAGCGCCGCGATCCCGCCCCGGGCCAGGCGCGCCTCGTCGGCAGCGGTCAGATGGGTGCCCATGCCGGACGTCGACCACAGGCCCCAGGCCACCGACACCGCGGGCAGACCCTGCGCCCTGCGGTGCGCGGCCAGGGCGTCCAGGAAGGTGTTGGCCGCGCCGTAGGTGCTCTGTCCGGCGTTGCCGAGCACACCCGCCAGCGAGGAGAAGAGGACGAACGCGCGCACCGAGGGCAGTTGGGCGGTCAGTTCGTGCAGCGCCCAGGCCGCATCGGTCTTGGGCCGCAGCACCCGCTCCAGACGCTCGGTGGTCTGCCCGGTGAGCAGGCCGTCGTCGAGGACCCCGGCGGCGTGCAGGACACCGGTCAGCGGCCGGTCCGCCGGGAGCGAGCCGATCAGTGCGGCGAGCGCGTCGCGGTCGGCCGCGTCGCACGCCTCCACCCGGACCGTCGCGCCCAGGGCGGCGAGCGAGGAGGCGAGTTCTTCCGCCCCCGGGGTGTCCGCGCCGCGTCGCGAGGTGAGCAGCAGGTGCTTCACCCCGTGCCGCTCCACCAGATGGCGGGCGACGATCGCGCCGAGGCCGCCGAGGCCGCCGGTGACCAGGACGGTGCCCTCGCCGAGCCCCGCGTCCCGCGCGTCCCGGGCGGAGGTCCGCCGGGCCACCCGGGGGACCAGCGCCCGGCCCTCACGGATCAGGAGCTGCGGCTCGTCCGCGTCCGAGGCGGCGGCCAGCAGCGCCCGCGCCGCGGCGTCCACGCCGGGGCTGCCGACGAGCAGGAACCGGTCCGGGTGTTCGGACTGCGCGGCCCGCACCAGCCCCCACACGGCCGCGGTGCCGAGCCGGTCCGGGGCGGCGGCCACCACCAGGCGGGAGCCGTCGAACCGGGCGTCCGCGGCCCAGCCGCGCACGGTTTCGAGAACCCGGCCGGTGATCTCCCGCACCGAGGCGGGCAGTTCGGCCCCGGCAGGGGACGTGGCCGACGACGCGGCGAGCGCGTCGCAGTCGAACAGCACGAAGTCGGGTGCGGCGCCCGCCGAGGCGAGCGCGTCCAGGTCGGCGTGGGCGGGCAGGCCGTCGTCGGCCGGGGCCCCGAGGCGTGCCCAGCGCCGTTCCCCGCCCGCCGGGGCGGAGGGCAGCGGGACCCAGTCCAGCCCGTAGTGGCCCTCGCCGCCCGCGGTGCCGACGGCGGCGGCCAGCGCGGCCGGGTCGACCGCGCGGACCAGCAGGCTGTCGGCGGCGAGCACGAGCGCGCCCCGCTCGTCGGCCGCGGTCAGCGACATCTGGTCCCCGTCGGCGCCGACGACCATCCGTATCCGGAGTGTGGTCGCCCCCGTCGAGGCCAGCCGCAGTCCCCGGAAGGCGAACGGCAGCCGCAGCTGGTCCGAGCCGCTCTCCAGCACGTACGGGTGGAACGCGGAGTCGAGGAGCACCGGGTGCAGCGCGAACCCGGTCTGCTCGGCCGCCTCCGGCACCCGCACCTCGACGAGCAGTTCGTCGCCCCGCCGCCATGCCGACCGGACGCCCCGGAACGACGGGCCGTACTCGTAGCCGAGGGCCGCCAGCCGTTCGTAGCCGCCGGTCAGGTCCACCGCGGTGGCACCCGCGGGGGGCCAGACGGCCGCCCAGTCGCACACGCCGCCGTGCTCGCCGTCCTCGGTGACGCTGCCGGAGGCGTGCCGGGTCCAGGGGGCCTCGCCGTCCGAGCGGGCCAGCACCTGCACCGAGCCGTCCGCACCGGCCACGACCCGCAGGTCCAGCGGGCCGCTGCGCGGCAGCGGCAGCGGTGCCTCGAAGGCCAGCTCCTCGATCCGGCCCCGTCCCGCCCGCGCGGCCGTCTCCGCGACGACCTCCAGCAGCGCGGTGGCCGGGACGATCGGGGTGCCGGCCACCGTGTGGTCGGCCATCCAGGGCAGGTCGTCGGCGGTGAAGCGGCCCGTGGTGACCAGAGCGCCGTCGTTCAGCTCGACCGCCGCCGACAGCATCGGGTGGGGCACGCCGGTGAGTCCGAACGCCTCGGCGTCCGGCCGGGCTTCGGGACCCGTCAGCCAGTACCGCTGGGTGTCGAAGGCGTAGGTGGGCAACTCCACGCAGCGGCCGCCCGCCGCCTGCGCGGCCCAGTCGACCGGCGCCCCGCCGGCCCACATCTCGGCGAGCGCGGTGAGCAGGGCCTCCGGCTCCCCGAGGCTGCGGCGGGACACGGCCGTGACCACCGCCCCGGTGTCGGGCAGCGAGGCCCTGACCATCCCCGACAGCACGGGACGCGGTCCGATCTCCAGGTACGTGCCGGTCCCGGCCTCGTCGAGCCGGCCGGCCAGGGCGGCGAAGCCGACCGTGCCGCACACCTGGTCCATCCAGTAGGCGGGGTCGGTCCAGTCGCGGTCCGGCCCCAGGTTGTTCTCCCGGGCGAGAGTGGGCGTGCGGAAGGTGAGGGTGGCCAGCTCGGCGGCGAACTCCGCCAGCATCGGCTCCATCAGCGGCGAGTGGAAGGCGTGGCTGACCGTCAGCCGGGAGGTGCGCCGGCCGCGCTCCGACCAGAGGGCGGCCACCTGCGCGCAGGCCTCCGCCTCACCGGAGACCACCACGTCCCCCGGGCTGTTGACGGCGGCGATCCCCGCCCGGCCCGCCAGGCCCACGAGGCTCTCCGCAACCTCCTGCGGGCTCGCGGAGACCGCGAACATCGCACCGCCGTGCGGCAGTTGCTGCATCAGCCGGGCCCGCGCGGTCACCATGCGGGCCGCGTCGGCCAGGTCCCACACCCCCGCCAGATGGGCGGCGGCGATCTCGCCCACCGAATGCCCGGCGACCCGGTCCGGGGTCACGCCCAGCGAGCCCAGCAGCCGGAAGACCGCGACCTGGTACGCGAAGAGCGCGGGCTGCGTGTAGTACGTGCGGTCCAGCTCGGCGGCCTCCGCGGTGTCCGGCTCGGCCCACATGACCTCGCGCAACGGCCGCTCCAGGTAGGGGTCGACGGCCGCGCACACCTCGTCGAACGCCGCGGCGAACACCGGGAACGCCCGGTACAGCTCGCGGCCCATGCCGGCCTGCTGGCCGCCCTGCCCGGTGAACAGGAACGCGGTGCGCGAACCGCCGGGCGCCACCGCCCCGTGCACCACCGGACCGGAGTCCTGACCGCGGGCGAACGACGAAAGCCGCTCCAGCAGTTCCTCCCGGTCGCGGCCGACGACCACCGCGCGGTGGTCGAACGAGCGACGGGCGGTCAGCGAGTGCGCGACGTCCGGCGCGCCGACCGCGGGACGCCCCGTGAGGTGGCGGTGCAGCCGCTCCGCCTGGCCGCGCAGCGAGACCTCGTTGGCGGCGCTCAGTACCCAGGCGCACGGCGCGCTCGCGGAACCGGGGGCGTCCGGGACGGACTCCGGCAGCGGCTCCGGCTCCTCCAGGATGACGTGGGCATTGGTGCCGCTGATGCCGAACGAGGAGACGGCGGCCCTGCGCGGCGCGTTCTCGCGGGCCGGCCAGGGCTGCTCCTCGGTCAGCAGGCTGACCGCTCCGGAGGACCAGTCGACCTGGCGGGTGGGCTCGACGATGTTGATCGTGCGGGGCAGCACACCGTGCCGCATCGCCATCATCATCTTGATCATCCCGGCGACGCCGGAGGCGGCCTGGGTGTGCCCGATGTTGCCCTTCAGGGAGCCCAGCCGCAGCGGCGGCAGCTTCTCGGGGCGCTCCCGGCCGTAGACGGCGCGCACCGCGTTGGCCTCGATGGGGTCGCCCAGCGGGGTGCCGGTGCCGTGCGCCTCCACCGCATCCACGTCGGCGGCGGTGAGCCGGGCGTCGGCCAGGGCCCGCGCGATGACCCGCTCCTGGGCGGGACCGCTCGGCGCGGTCTGGCCGTTGCTCGCCCCGTCCTGGTTGACGGCGGTGCCCCGGACGATCCCGTACACGGGGCGGCCGTTGCGGCGCGCGTCGGAGAGCCGCTCCAGCAGGACGACGCCCGACCCCTCGCCCCACGCGGTGCCGTCGGCGTCCGAGGAGAAGGGCTTGCAGCGGCCCGAGGGCGACAGGCCCCGCTGACGGGAGAACTCCACGAAGGAGTCCGTCGTCGCCATCACGGTGACGCCGCCGGCCAGCGCCAGCGAGCACTCCCCGGACCGCAGCGACCGCACCGCCTGGTGCACCGCCACCAGCGAGGAGGAGCAGGCGGTGTCGACGGTGACCGACGGCCCCTCCAGGCCGAAGGTGTAGGAGACCCGGCCGGAGAGCATGCTCGGCGTGCTCGACACCATCAGGGTGCCGTCGACCTCGGCCGGGGTGGCACCGGCGAACCGGGCCGAGTAGTACTCGTACATCAGCCCGGCCCAGACGCCGGTGTCGCTGCCCCGCAGCGTCGCCGGGTCGATGCCGGCCCGCTCGAACGCCTCCCACGCGGTGGCCAGGAAGAGCCGGTGCTGGGGGTCGATGCCCAGGGCCTGACGGGGGCCGATCCGGAAGAACGCGGCGTCGAACTCCCCGGCGTCGTGCACGAATCCGCCACGCGTGGTGTACGTGGTGCCGGGCTTGGCCGGGTCCGGGTCGTAGACCTTCGCGGCGTCCCAGCCCCGGTTGTCCGGGAACTCGCTGGTGGCGTCCGTACCGTCGGCCGCCACCCGCCACAGGTCGTCGGGGCTCTCCACGCCGCCCGGGTAGCGGCAGCCGATGCCGACGACCGCGATCGGCTCGTGGGCGCGCTCCTCGGCCCTGCCGATCTGCTGCCGGGCCTCCGCCAGGTCTGCGGTGACCCGTCTCAGATAGGTGCGGAGCCGCTCCTCGCTTGCCATGGTCATTCCTCCGTCTGGTCGCTCACGTGTGGGTGCGGTGCGGCTGCCCGCGGTCTACAGCTGGGTGTCGATGAACTCGAAGAGGGCGTCGTCGCTGGCCAGGCCGAGCTCGTCCGCCAGATCCCCGCCGGGACGGTCGCCGCACAGCTGCCGCAGGGCGTCGCGCAGCAGCGCTTCGGTGGCGTCGCGACGGTCGTCCCCGGCCCCGTCGGTGGGGTCGTCCCCGGGGCCGGGCACGGGCGTCAGCAGGGCGGTCACGTCGTCCAGTGCCTCGCGCAGCCGGGCGAGCGCCGGGTCGGCGTCCGCGGCGGCGCCGTCGGTGCCGCCGTCGCCGTCGCTGTCGCCGCCGTCGGCCGACGGGCCGACGGAGCCGAGCAGCTCCGCGAGATGGGCGGCGACATGGGCGACGGTCGGGTGGTCGAAGACGAGGGTGGCGGCGAGGGAGAGGCCCGTCCGCTGCTCCAGCTGGTCCTGGAGCTCCACGGCTCCCAGCGAGTCGAGGCCCAGATCGGTGAAGGGCTGGTCGGTCTCGATCTCCTCCGACGCGCCGTGACCGAGCACGTCGGCGACCGCCGCCCGGACCAGTTCCACCAGGGACTCCGGGCTGAAGTGCTCCGCGGTGGCCGTGGTCCCGGCTCCGGGTGCCGCCGTCGGTCCGGGCACGGGTGCCGGGGCCCCGCCCAGCACCCGCTCCTGGACCGGCGCGTCGTCCGCCGCCGCCCCGGCCGCCGGCGCACCGGCGGTGGCCGCGCCGAAACCGGTCGCCGCGTGGCGGAGGGTGACGGAGACCCGGCCCACCGGGCGGTTCCTGGCATCGCACAGCGCGAGCCGCACCCGGTCGCCCTGCGGGGACAGCCGCACCCGCAGCGCGTCCGTGTCCGGGCAGACCACCTCCGCGGCGTCGAACGAGAACGGCACCGGCCGCGAACCGGGCGTTTCGAGGACGAGCAGGTGCAGTACGGCGTCGAGCAGCGCCGGATGGAGCAGCGACCCCTCCGCGGCCACCGCCTCCGGGAGGCGGACCTCGGCGTAGAGGTCGTCGCCCGCCCGCCACGCGGCCCGCAGGCCCCGGAACGCCGGGCCGTAGCCGTAACCGGCGGCGGCCAGCCGTTCGTACCCGTCGGACAGGTCGAGCGGGCTCGCGCCGGGCGGGGGCCAGGCCGCGGCCCAGCCGGTCTCCGCGCCCTCCGTGGCGGGTGCGGCCCCGGGGGCGGCGGTGCGTCCGGTGGCGTGCGGGGTCCATACGGCGTCCGGGCTCCCCGCCGGGCGGGTGTGCAGGGCCAGCGTGCGCTGCCCCAGCGGGTCCGCGACGCCCACCGCGACCTGCACGTCCACCGCGCCCTCGGCGGGCAGTACGACGGGGGAGGTCAGGGCGAGCGAGGCGACCCCGGCGGCCCCGGCCGCGGCGGCGGCCCGCAGGGCGAGCTCCAGCAGGGCCGTGCCCGGGACCACCGTCACGCCGTCGATCACATGGTCGGCCAGCCAGGCGGTGGAACGTCGCGACAGCCGGGCGTCGAGCAGCAGACCGCCGCCGGCCGCCACGGCGGTGGTGCGGTACGACAGCCCCGCGCCGGTGCCGCCCGCGTCGGTGAGCCAGAAGCGCCGACGGTCGAAGGCGTAGGTGGGCAGGTCCGCGCGCGGGCCCTCGGGGAGGCCGGCCGCCCAGTCGACGGCCGTACCGGCGACGAACGCCCCGGCGAGGCCGTGCAGCAGCGCCGTGTGCTCGTCCCGGCCGCTCCGGGCGGTCGAGACGACGACCGCGGCCCTGCCCGCCGTACCCGCCGGACCGGCCGGCTCGTCCGTGCCGTGCTCCGCGAGGCACTCGCGCAGTGGCCCGGCCAGGTGCGCCTGCGGCCCGACTTCGAGGAGGACTTCGGTCCCCGCCCGCGCCAGCCGCTCGGCCAGCGGAGCGAACAGCACGGTCGCGCGGACCTGTTCCACCCAGTACTCGGGGTCGGTCCAGGGGCGTTCGCTGTCCGCCGCCCGCTCGTGCGCGAGGCACGGCTCGGCGTACGAGACCTGCTCCGCCTCCTTGCGGAAGCGGTCGAGCACCGGCTCCATCAGAGGGGAGTGGAAGGCGTGGCTGACGGTCAGCCGCTTGGTGCGCCGCCCCAGACCGGCCCAGTGGGCCGCGATGTCCTCGCAGGCGCCGAGCGTGCCGGAGACGACCACCCCGCGTGGCCCGTTGACCGCCGCGAGGGACACCTCGTCCTCCCGTCCGGCGAGGGTCGCGAGGACCTCCTGCGCCGTCGCGGAGATCGCGAACATCGCCCCGCCCCCGGGGAGTTCGTCCATCAGACGGCCCCGGGCCGCCACCAGCCGCGCCACGTCCTCCAGCTCCCACACACCGGCCGCGTACGCGGCGGCGAACTCGCCGACCGAGTGCCCGGCGACGGAGTCCACGCCGACGCCCAGCTCCCGCAGCAGCCGCCAGGAGGCCGCCTCGAAGGCGAACAGGGCCGGTTGCGCGTACCTGGTCCGGTCGAGCAGCGCGGCCTCGGGGCTGCCCGGCTCGGCCCACATCAGATCGCGCAGCGGGCGCTCCAGGTGCGGGTCGAGGGCGGCGAGGATCTCGTCCAGCGCCGCCGCGAACACGGGCCGGGCGTCGTGAAGGGCGCGGCCCATGCCGGGCCGCTGGGCCCCCTGGCCGGTGAACAGCACCGCGGTGCGGGCCGGCCGGCGGACCTTGCCGGTGACCAGACCGGGCGCGGAGCGTCCGGCCGCCAGCGCGGCGAGGGCGTCGCGCAGCTCGTCGCGGTCGGCGCCGACCAGCACGGCGCGGTGCGGCAGGACGGTCCGGCCGGCCAGGGTGCGAGCCGTGTCCGCCGGGTGCGGCGCGGCGGCGGCCTCGGCGAGGCGTTCCGCCTGCGCACGCAGCGCGGCCGCGGTGTGCGCGCTCACCGGCCAGACCAGGGGCGGGTGCGCGGTGTCGTCGTGCTCGTGCGGGACCGCGGCCGGCCCGGCCGGGGCGGGGGCCTCCTCCACGATCAGGTGCGCGTTCGTGCCGCTGATGCCGAACGAGGAGACGGAGGCCCGCCGCGTGCGCCCGCCGCGCGGCCACGGCACGTCCGCGGTGAGGAGCCGTACCCGGCCCTTCGCCCAGTCGGCGCGGGGCGTGGGCCGATCGGCGTGCAGGGTGGCCGGCAGCAGCTCGTGCCGCAGCGCCGCCACCATCTTGATGACGCCGGCCACGCCGGCCGCGGCCTGGGTGTGCCCGATGTTGGACTTCACCGAGCCCAGCCACACCGGGTGCGAGGCCCCGTCGGCGCTCTGTCGTCCGTAGGTGTCGATCAGGGCATTGGCCTCGACCGGGTCGCCCAGCCTGGTGCCGGTGCCGTGGGCCTCGACGGCGCCCACGTCGTCGGTGGTGAGCCCGGCGTCGGCGAGCGCGTCGAGCACCACCTGGCGCTGGGCCCGCCCGTCCGGGGCGGTCAGTCCGTTGCTGGCGCCGTCCTGGTTGACGGCGCTTCCCCGGATCACCGCCAGCACCGGGTGTCCGTTGCGGCGGGCGTCGGAGAGCCGCTCCAGCACCAGTACGCCCGCGCCCTCGCCGAAGGAGGTGCCGTCGGCGGCGTCGGAGAACGGCTTGGCCCGGCCGTCGGGGGCGAGACCGCCCTGCCTGCTGAACTCGACCAGGAGGCCGGGGGTCGACATCACGGTGACGCCGCCCGCCAGTGCCAGCGGGCACTCCCCGGCGCGCAGCGCCCGTACCGCCAGGTGCACGGCGACCAGGGACGAGGAGCATGCGGTGTCGACGGTGAGGGCGGGGCCGCGCAGGCCGAGGCTGTAGGCGATCCGGCCGGAGACCACGCTGGACGCGGTGCCGGTGAGCAGGTGGCCGTCGGCCCCGCCGGCGGGCCTGTGCAGCGGGGGGCCGTAGTCGGAGGCCATCGCGCCGACGAAGACGCCGACCCGCTGCTCCTCCAGCGACGCCGGGTCGATCCCGGCCCGCTCCAGGGCCTCCCAGGAGGTCTCCAGGAGCAGCCGCTGCTGCGGGTCCATGGCCAGGGCCTCTCGGGGGCCGATGCCGAAGAAGGCGGCGTCGAAGAGCGGGGCCTCGCGCAGGAACCCGCCCGCCGGGGTGGCGCACGAACCGGTCGCGCCGGACCCCTGCCCGGCGAGGGCGTCCAGGTCCCACCCGCGGTCGTCCGGGAGCGGGCAGATGCCCTCCGCGCCGTCGGCGACCAGCCGCCACAGCTTCTCCGGGGTGTCCGCTCCGCCCGGGTAGCGGCAGCCCATCGCCACGATCGCGATCGGCTCGGCGGCATCGGTGCCGTCGTCGCTCCCGGGACCGTGGGCGTCCTCGGCGGTGGTCCCGGTGTCCGGGGCCGCGCCGTCCGTCCGCCCCGCGACGAGCGCGGTCAGGTGGGCGGCGAGCCGGGCCGGAGTCGGGTACTCGAAGAGCAGGGTGCTGGGCAGCGTCAGCCCGGTCGAGGCCCCGAGCCGGCTGCGCAGGTCGACGGTGCCCTGGGAGTCGAGGCCCAGGTCCTTGAAGCTGCGGGCGGGGTCGATGCCGGAGGCGTCCGTGTGGCCCAGGACGACGGCGGTGGCGGTCACCACGAGGTCGCCCACGTCGGCGGAGGACCGCCCCGTGGGGCCGGTGGCCGTCACCGGGGCGACCGGTGCCGTCGCCGTGTCCCGCCGGGCCGTACGACGACGGGTGCCGGACGCGCCGTCCAGCCAGTGCCGTTCGCGCAGGAAGGCGTAGGTCGGAAGGTCCACCACGGCCGAGCCCTCCGGGGCCGCCTCCGGCGTCCAGTCGACGTCGGCCCCCCGGACATGGGCCTCGGCGAGGGCGCGCAGCAGCTGCGCAGGGCCCCCCGCGTCGCGGCGCAGCGTGCCGATGGCGGCGGCTTCCCGCCCCGCCGCCTCCGCGGTCTGCTCGATCGCGCCGCACAGCACCGGGTGCGGGGTGCACTCCACGAAGAGCGCGTGCCCGTCGGCGAGCGCCGCCCGGGTGGCGTCGGCGAACCGCACCGGCGAGCGGAGGTTGCGGTACCAGTGACCGGCGTCCAGGCCGGCGGTGTCCAGCAGGCCCCCGGTCAGCGAGGAGTAGAACGGCACGGACACCGGGCGCGGGCGGACCGGGGCGAGCGCTTCGAGGAGCTCGTCGCGGATCGCCTCCACGGCGGGGGAGTGCGAGGCGTAGGCGATGGGCAGCGTCCGCACCCGGACGCCGTCCGCGTCCAGCTCGGCGGCGAACGCGTTCAGGGCGTCCACCGGACCGGAGACCACGGTGGCCGACGGGCTGTTGACGACGCTCACGCACAGGCCGTCGTGGGCCGGCGTCCGGTCCAGGCGCGCCCGGACCTGCTCCGCGGACAGGGCCGCCGAGACCATGCCGCCGCCGTCGAGGGTGCGCAGCAGCCGACTGCGCACCGCGACGATCCGAGCGGCGTCGTCCAGGTCCAGGGCGCCGACGACGGTGGCGGCGGCGATCTCCCCCTGCGAGTGGCCCAGCACCGCGTCCGGGTGCACGCCGCGTGAGCGCCACAGCCCGGCCAGCGAGACGGTCACCGCCCACATCGCGGGCTGTACGACGTCCTCCCGGTCGAGACCGGGGGCCCCCGGGGCCTCGCGCAGGACGTCGTGCAGGTCGAAGTCGGTGTACGGGGCGAGCGCGCGGGCGCAGTCGGCCAGCCGGTCGGCGAACGGGCCGGGCACGTCCATGAGTTCGCGGGCCATCCCGGCCCAATGCGAGCCCTGCCCGGGGAAGACGAACACCCGCCGGCCGTCGAGCACGCGCCCCTGGACCACCGCCGCCCCCGGCAGGCCTTCGGCCAACTCCCGTATGCCTGCTCCGAGTTCCGCGAACGCCTCGGGGCCCGAGCCGGTGACCACGGCCCGGTGCTCGAACCGGGACCGGGTGCGCAGCAAGGACACCGCCACGTCCTCGGCCCGCAGACCGGGGCGGGCGTCCAGGTGCTCGGCCAGCCGGTCGGCCTGGCCGCGCAGCGCGGCGGCCGAACGGGCCGACAGCGTCCACACCGTGGGGCCCTCCACCGGCCGTGCCGCCCCGGGCGCGACGGCCGCCGCAGCCGCCGTCCCCGTCCCCGGGGCGGGGGCCACGATCAGATGGGCGTTGGTGCCGCCCATCCCGAAGGCGCTGATACCCGCCACGCGCCCCGCGGGCCAGGCACGGGTACCGGTGACGACCTCCAGGCCCAGCTCGGCCAGCGGGATTCGGGGGTTGGGCGAGAGGAAGTTGAGACTGGTGGGCAGCACGCCGTGCCGCAGCGACAGGGCCACCTTGAGCAGCCCGGCGATGCCCGCCGCGCCCTCCAGGTGCCCGATGTTGGTCTTCGCCGAGCCGACCAGCAGGGGCTCGGACGGCTCGGCGCTCCCGGCCGTCCGGCCGGGAGCGAAGACCGCGCCGAGTGCCGCCGCCTCCACCGGGTCGCCGACCGCCGTGCCGGTGCCGTGCAGCTCCACGTACGCCACGTCGGCCGGGTGCACCCCCGCCGCCGCGCAGGCCTGCTCGATCACCTGCCGCTGCGCGTCCGCGTCCGGGACCGTCAGGTGTTCGCCGGTGCCGCTGTTGACCGCGCCGCCCAGGATCACGCAGTGCACGCTGTCGCCGTCGGCGAGCGCCGCCGAGAGCGGTTTGAGGACGACGACGCCGCCGCCCTCCCCCCGCACGTAGCCGTTGGCCCGGCTGTCGAAGGTGTGGCAGCGGCCGTCCGGGGAGAGCGCGCCGAACCGGTCCAGTGCCTCGTCGGTCTCCGCCAGGAGATTGAGGTTGACACCGCCGGCCAGGGCCAGCGACACCGTGCCGCGCCGCAGTTCCTCGCAGGCCAGCTGCACCGCGACCAGGGACGAGGACTGACCGGAGTCGACCGTGAGGCTCGCGCCGCGCAGGCCGAGCAGGTGCGAGACCCGGTTGGCGATCAGGCTGCGGTGCGTGCCGGTGACGTCGTGCCGCCCGCCGCCCCCGGCCCGGTCGTGCAGCAGGGCGTAATCGCCGGTGATCGCGCCGACGAACACCCCGGCCGGACTGTCCTTCAGCGTGGCGGGCACGATCCGCGCCTGCTCCAGCGCCTCCCAGGACAGCTCCAGCACGAGCCGCTGCTGCGGGTCCATGGCGGCGGCCTCGGCCGGCGATATCCCGAAGAAGGCCGCGTCGAACCGGTCCACGTCGGAGAGGAAGGCGCCCTTGCGGCCCCCGCTCGCCCGGTGGTCCGCCGAAGTCGCGCCCACGGCCTCCCGGCCCTCGCTCAGCAGCGACCAGTACGCCTCGGGGTCGCCCGCGCCCGGCAGACGACAGGCCATGCCGATGACGGCGACCGGTTCGCCGACCGGAGGTCGTGCGGCCGAAGGCCGTGCGGGTTGAACAGACATGACCCACCTTCCTTTTGTGGGCGCTGAATACTGCTCGCCGATTCGGGAGAAAAGCGTGTGGGAAAACGAATCGATTTACCGGGAGCGCTGGGAACAGAGTTCGCGGCCAGTCGTGGTCCGGGTTTTCGGTATCGCTAGAAGACAGGCACCCGCCCTGCTGGGTCAAGGCTGTTCAGTGCGGAGGCGATGGCAATGAATGGCCGTCACTTGCTGCCAACGCGCGTGTGTTGACGGTGCCCGGCGGCCGTTCGTCAATGGGACGACGAGCCGTCCGGGAATTCCCGGGAAGGCGCCGTGAATATGGTAGGAGAGGGGGCGAGGCGCATGCGCAGGGTCGTTTGCACCTGAGAGTCGTCCCGTAATCCCCGGCGGGGGCGCGGCGCCAGCCGCGGCACCCCGCCGCGCTGCCGGAACGTCCGAATGCAGCCAGTATGCGAACGTCTCTCCGCCTCGCGGTGCACCGCATCCGACGTCGCGCGCCGATCCGCCACGGATTACGGGACCGTCCTCACGCCGCGAAGAGGCAGCACGAAGCGTGCGGCCCGCGCACCGGCCCCCGGCCGCCGCGCGGGCCGCCGCGCCCCTTCCCACCGGTCCCCCACCTCATGGAGAACCCATGGCCGCCGACGCGCCCCTCACGTTCGGGCAGTTGTCCACCTGGCGCTCGATCGAGACCTTTCCCGCCGACCGGTTGATGGAGGTCAACGTCCCCGCCCTGTGGGACGTCAGCGGCCTCACCGAGGACGGTGTCGAGCGTGCCCTGCGTGCCCTGACCGCCCGGCACGAGGCCCTGCGCACCACCTTCCACACGGATTCGGCCGGCCGGCCCTTCCAGCGGGTGCACGACGAGGCGCCCTTCTCCCTCGCCCGGGTCGACCTGCCCCGTCTCGACGGCGCGGAGGCGATGCGGGTGCTGCGGGACCTGTACGCGGTGCCCTTCCCGGTCGTCGGCGACCCCGGCCGCCACGCCACCTTGATCCGGGTGGCCGGGCGGCCCGCCTGGCTGGCGGTGTCGATGTCCCACATGGTGGTCGACGTCTGGGCGGTCCGGGCGCTGGAGGCCGAGTTGCGTGCCCTCGCCGGCGGTGCGGAGCCGCAACCCGCCCCGGTTCCCCGGGAGCTCGCGCTCCTCCAGCACGGCGAGGCGTGGGCCACCCGTCGCCGGGGCGCGGACCGCTACTGGCAGAAGGTGCTGGACACCGCCCTCCCGCACAACCTGCCGCTGGTCCCGGCCGGGGGCACGGACGAACGCCGGGTGCAGGCCACCCTCTCCTCCCACGGCCTGGCCGCCCTGGTGGCGGAGGCGTCCCGCACGCACAAGGTCTCCCCGCAGAGCCTGCTCACCGCACTGACGGCGCTGGCCCTCGCCGATCACCTCGACCACGACCGGGTGACCCTCAGCGTGATGTGCGCCAACCGGTTCGACCCGGCCTGGCTGTCCCTGGTCAGCACCATGAACCAGCTGGTGCCGCTGTCGCTCGCCGTGGACCGGGACACCCCGCTGGCCGCGTTCGTCAAACGCGCCCATCTGGCGGCCATGCTGGCCTACCGGCACGGCTGCTACGACGTCGACAGCGCCGCCCGCCTGTGCGCCGGGGCCGCGGCCGACGACAAGCCGCTCTTCCACCACGACTGCTGGTTCAACTACGTGGCCTCCCCGGCCCCGCAGGAGGACCCGGGCACCGCCCCGCCCACCACGGCCGCCGCCCCGGCGCCCGACGCGGTACTGGAGTGGTCCCCGCCGCCCCGGCACGCCGGGCACCCGTTCTATCTGCGGGTCAACAGCGACGGGGCGCAGTACATGGAGATGACGATGCGGGTGAATCCGGACCTGATCGCTCCGCAGGCGGTGTCCGGGCTGCTGCGCACCGTCGTGGTGGGCGTGAAGCGCCTGCTCGTCGAGCCGGACACCGGGCTGGGCGCGCTCCTCGGCGACGCGGCGGGCGAGCGGCTCGGGCCGGACCTCTTCCCCGTCGTACCGGCCCCGTGCCCGCCGGTCGAGCGCGAGGTGCGCGACCTGGTCGCCCTGCCGCGCTGACCGGCCGCCGTCCCCGGCCTGTCGGCACGGCAGGGCACCCGGAGGTCGCCCGACAGGCTCTCAGGCTCCCCGATGGGCGGAGACGGAGTGGGCGGAGATCACCATCGCCAGGGACAGCTGCACGTCCGGCTCCACCACCCTCACCTCCATGGTGAGCCGGGGGAAGAGGGGAACCACGCCGAGTACCGCGTAGTAGGCGTCGAGATCGCACTCGATCCGGTAGACCGCCGAACCCGGCCGTCCTTCGGGCCGGGGCGGCACCACCAGCAGTCCGTCCGGGTCGGTGCGCCCCCGCACCACCTCCTGCCAGTCGTCCTCCGCCCGTCGGCTCAGCAGAACGTCGACGTCGGCCGCTGGAACACCGAACGACGTGTCCACTATGCGGATGTCCACACTCACGGCTCACCACTTCCGATCCAGGGGCAGCCGCCGGCCGGGCGGGCCCTGCCAGCAAGTTAGGAAGGGCAGGCATCGTCGCGCTATCACTCCGCTGTTCCCTGGAGAGAGGGTCGACAGCGGGTCGATGCCGGGCGGGAGACGGGCCGACAGCGGCCTGCCGCACGATCGATGTCATCAAGGCGGCCGGCCCACCCGGGGCGGCGGCCCCGGAACGGTTTCAAGGAGATGGCACCATGACGGCTCACTTCCTCCTCCACCGTGTCACGCCCAGCGCACCGACCCTGTCGGCTCTCCTCGCCGGCGGGACGGCTGTGACGGCGCACACCGCTCCGACGGCACTCACCGCCGCCGGCGACGGCAACACCATCTGGGACTGACCGACCGCGGCCGGTCCGTCGCCCCGACAGGCCCTGACCCGCTCCCCGACCCGCTCTCTGCCCCCCCGGCGCACAGCGCGCCCGGGGGCAGCGGTGTTGCCGGGGCAAGAGGCATGTGTGCCGACTCCGGTCCGGGTCCAACTCCGGCTCCGGTCCGGGTCCAACTCCGGCTCCGGGGCCAACTCCGGCTCCGGGGAAGTCAGCGCCCGGCTGTCTCGGCCATGGTGCCGCCCTTCGTTCCGGTCGCCCCCGGCCGATCGCCCAGCAACTGGCTTATCTCGTCCGACAGTTCCGCGTAACCGCGGCCCACCCGCAGTTTCACCAGGATCTCCCGCGCGTCCAGCCAGTCCGTCCGCGCCGCGGTGAGTTCCCCGCCCGCCGCACGGGCCTTGCCCCGTACCACCATGGCCTCCGCCCGCTGCAACGGTGCCCCGATGGCCTCGAATCCGGCCAGCGCCCGTTCCGCGTACGCCCGTGCCGCCTGGACGTCGCCCGGCAGCGACGCCGAACTCAGCATCAGCGCGATCCGGCACTCCGCCAGGCGCGCCCCGGCCACCGTCGCCAGCTCCCGCGCCTTCATCAGCATCGTCCGGGCCGGGCCCTGCCGGTCCCGACGCACTTCGACCGTGGCCAGGCCCAGCAACGCGTAGCACTCCCCGACCCGGTCCCGTGCCTCCCGCGCGCTCGACAGGACGAACGCGTACGCCTCGTAGGCGTCCGACAGCCGTCCCATCGCCAGGTGCAGCCCGCCCATCCGGTTGCGGACCTGCGCCGCGACCCGCCGGTTGCCCACGGCGCCGCAGATCGCGTCCGCCCGGTTCAGCAGCGTCAGCGCGGCGTCCGGTTCGCCCATGTCCAGCCGGGTCTGCGCCAGGCTGTTCAGCACATGGGCCTCGGCGACGCGATCACCCGACTCCTGGAACACCGTCAGCGCCGCCTCCCACCGGACCCGGGCGGAGAGCAGGTCGCCGGTCAGCCGGTCCAGGTACGCGCTGTTGCGCAGCGTCAGCGCCGCCCCGGACTCGTCGCCCAGCTCCCGGTAGAGCTCGTACGCCCGGTCCAGTTGCCGCCGTCCGGGCTCCGCCGACTGCTCGAACATGTGCAGGGAACCCAGCGAGTACCGCATCGCGGCCTCACCGGGGACGTCCCCCGCCTGACACGCGGCCTCCAGGGCGACCTCGTGCGTCTCCCGCCAGTCGTCGAAGTAACAGCGCGCCTCGAACAGCGTGACCGAGTTCAGCGCCAGGTTCCAGCTGTGCTCCACGAGCCCCGCCGCGGCCGCGTGCCGCACCGCCGCGATGATCGTGGAGCGTTCCTGTTCGTACCAGTCGAGCGGGTCGGAGAGCAGCCGCTCCACCAGCCGCTCCGGCAGCGGCCAGCGGCTGGCACCGCTGGCCTGCTCCAGGAAGCCGCCCGAGTACTCACGGCGGTGCGCCTCCTGGGCGAGCGAGAGCAGCGCGCCCAGCCAGCGTTCGAGCGCGGCGCCGCGCTCCTGCGCGTTCTCCTCGGCCAGCTGCTCCTGCGCGAACGGACGGGTGATGTCGTGGAAGCTGTACCGGACCTGGCCGCCGAGGACCGGGGTCGCGTCGATGAGGTAGGCCTCCGCGAGCACCTCCAGGGCCTCCTGCGCGCGCAGCGCGTCGACGTCCAGCAGCGGGGAGCCGACCCACGCAGGGAAGCTCGGCACGTCGAGCAGGGCAAGCCGGCGGAACAGCAGCCTGGCGTCGTCGGGCAGGCTGTCGTACGTCAGTGAGGTGCTGGCCCGCACCGTCATCTCGCCGTGGCTCAGCTCGTCCAGGCGGCGGGACTCGTCCGTCAGCCGGTGCACCAGGTCGGCCACCGTCCAGTGCGGCCGGGCCGCCAGCCGGGCCGCGCAGATCCGCAGCGCCAGCGGCAGCCTGCCGCACAACCGGGCCAGCTCCGCCACGCTCTCCCGGTCGCTCACCCGCTCCGGACCGATGAACCGGGTGAGCAGTTCCACCGCTCCCTGTTCGTCCAGCGTGTCGATCTCCAACTGCCCGGCGGACGGCAGTGCGGTCAGGCGGCAGCGACTGGTCACCAGGACCGCGCAGTCGGCCGTACCGGGCAGCAGGGCGGACACCTGCCGTACCGTCATGGCGTCGTCCAGGACGATCAGGATGCGGCGACCGCTGACCAGGTTCCGGAACAGCTCGGCCCGCTCCTCCAGGGTCTTCGGCAGGATCAGACCGGCCACACCCAGCGTCCGCAGGAACCGCTCCAGGACGATCGAGGGGCTCACCGGCCGTTCCCCGGAGCGCAGTTCCGCGTAGAGGCAGCCGTCCGGGAACTGGGCGGTGAGGCGGTGGGCGACGTGCACGGCGAGCGTCGACTTGCCCGCGCCGCCCGGCCCGAAGACCACGCAGACCGGAACGGCGTTGTCGGAGCCGGGGGCCTGCCCGGACCCCGAGGCCGCCCGACCGGTCTGGTGGGCCGTCAGCTGCGTCAGGACGGTCTCGACGGCCTCCTCGCGCCCGGTGAAGTCCGGTATGGCGGCGGGCAGGAGATTCGGTCTTCGGAATGCGGGGGCGGAGGGGAAGGCCGGCCAGGAGGCCATGGCGGCGTCCTGGCCGGGGGACGGCTCCGTGGAGCCGCCCGGCGCGCCCATCGGATCGCCCGTGTGATGGTCGGGGGGCGGCGCGGTGGCGGTGTGGGGGGCGGTGTGCGTGGCAGGGTGGCCCGCGCCGGAGTGGGACAGGCCGGAGTGGGACGCGTCGGAGTGGGACGCGTCGGGGCGGGCGGCGGGGCCGGACGGCGCGTGGCTCCTCGGGCCGACGGTGTCGTCGCCGGACAGCAGCCCCGCGTGCAGGTTGCGGAGCTCGGCCCCGGGCGCGATCCCCAGCTCGCTGCGGAAAACCTTGTACGCGGCCCGGTAGGCGTCCAGCGCCTCCGCCTTGCGGCCCGAGGCGTGCAGGGCGGTCATCAGCAGCACCCAGAAGCGCTCGTGCAGCGGGTGTTCGGCGACCAGTGCACGTAATTCGCCGATCACCTCGTGGTGTTCACCGGCGTCCAGCGCGCACTCGAGGCACTCCCCGTTCACGGTCAGCCGCCGCTCGTCGAGCCGGCCCACGGCCTGCCGCACCAGGGGGCTGTCGACGTCGGCGAGCGCGGAGCCCCGCCACAGCGCCAGTGCCGAGCGGAACAGGCCCATGGCGCACTCCAGGTCGCCCTCCGCCCGCGTGGCCCGCGCCTCGCGGACGCGCTCCTCGAAGTCGTTCACATCGAAACGGTGTCCGTCGACACGGAGCAGATAGCCGGGACGCCGGGTTTCTATCGGGTCCCCGCCACCGGCCTGCTCCAGTCGGCGGCGCAACGCGGAGACGCAGAACTGGATCTGGCCGCGGGCGGTGGCGGGTGGCTCGTCGTCCCAGACCGCGTCGATCAGCCGGTCGATGGGCACCACGTGGCCTGCTTCGAGGAGCAACAGTGCCAGAACGGTCCGCTCGCGCGCACCGCCGAGCGGGACGGTGCGTCCCGAGGACGAGACATCCAGGTGCCCGAGGACGCAGAAGTCCAGCGGCTGTCTCCCGCCGCGCTCGCCTACCACAGTCATGTGAGTCGCTCATCCCCGCCAGGTGAAGGTTGTGTGCGCTGCTGACACGCTCGTCATCGTAGCGAGCCATTTCAGTCAATCCATGAGTCTTTTCGGCCTGATCAACAATCAGTTGAGAGCAAGGCGGCCCGCAACGCACGCGAGAATCCCGTATCTCCGACGGAGATGTTCAAAGTTTCAACTCACCTGCTCAGAGGGCTTTTTCGCTCCCCATACTGTCGCACACGATCTGCTTCAGTAACCGTTTTCGCCCCGATCCCGAGGAAGGGATGCCGAACGGTCGATCGCTCATTTCCAGCCATTCCCGCTCACCCGCGCCCGGCCCGGTCTGGACGCGGACGGCCTCCTCGCGTAGCCCGTCGACTCGACTCCCCGCACCGGAAGTTGCCGGGAACGACCGAAGACCCCGAGCCGCCGGGTGCCCGTGGAGCCGGGCCGGGCGGGGCTCCCGCCGTCAGGGGCGCCGGGCATGCCATCGGTGCAGGCCGGAAGCGCCCTCACGGCACGCGAATGGCGCCTGCCACGGGAATGACCTGGCCAACGGACGAGGCCCGGGCCGCCGCCCCGGGCCTTCGCCGTGGAGCGGGTGACGGGAACCGAACTCGCGCTCCGAGCTCGGGAATCATGGGTGCTTGTCCGGTCGAAGCGCCTCTGGCCTGGGTGTTTGTCCCTGAGGTGTGAATTCGGTGTGGTCCCGGGGCGCCGAGCTCGGCTGAGACCGAAGGAGTCGCGCGCACGGGGCCGGCCGAGTTCTTCGAGCTCGACGGGGTTCCAGCGGCCCGTGGCGGCCTGCACATCGATCAGACCCCTGGCGAGTCCGCGGTCGACCAGGCCGTGCGCCTGGACCGCGTGGTCGCCGGTGAGCGCGAGAGGGTATGCACCGCCCCCGGCGAGCACGTCCGGCAGGCAAGCGGTGGTGCAGGCCCGTGAGGTTCACGCAGCGGCCCGGACGCTGTCGGCCGGCTCGCCGAAGGCGCTCTCCCGGACCTCGCGGACATCAGGGCTGACCAGTGTGCGCAGTGTGGGCCACAGGCCGACGAGCAGGTCCTGGTCGAGGTACTGGACCAGGTCGTCGTGCCGGCCCTCGGCCAGGACGATGCGGCAGTGGCTCATCCGCAGCCGGGGCCGGTCGAGGTCGAACGTGGTCAACCCCGACCAGGCAAGGTGGAGCGGCAGGTGTACCGGGCCGTGCTTGGGACCGGCAAGCCCGGAGGGCGCTGCGGGCAGGCGCCGGCGAACTTGGCACGGCGGAGATCGGAAAGGCAAGGCTGTGATGCCATGCATCGGTTCTCCAGGAAGAGCCGACGACGAGCCGTTCGGGCCGCAGACACCACTCCTGCGAGCAGAAGACCGGCCCGCTGCCCCGCCGACTGCGAACATCGGGTTGAGTGGGGCCCACTGCGGCGAGTGCTGCCACGGCGTTGACGCCGTCCCCCGACGACCGCGACCCGTTTCCCTCCGGTGCACAGCGCACGGACGTTCCGCTTTGCGCTCGGGGCGCAGCGGGAGTACGTCTCGTCGACCCACGCCCTTGCCCAGGACCTGAAACTCCTCGCCCAGGACGAACTGATCAACCGGCTCGGCATCCGGACCTGTCCGAACTTCTCGGTCCGATCCGGAACGCCGGCCTCACAAGCCTCGCCATGCTGCACGGTCTCGGCCCGGCCGCCCGGCTCGCGACGGCCCCCTCGTCCTCCACCACGGCCGTGCCGTCACTGCGGGGCCGGTCCTCACACCTGCTGCCCGGCTCGGCCGCCGCCCCTGCCGGCATGTCGTGGCACACGTTGTGAGGAGCACTGATCAGCGCTCGCCCTCCGGAGCGGTTCGGGTCTTGCCGCACTCGTAATTGGGGGTGGGATGAGGCGGTCGTCGCTGTACGGGTTGTCGGTGGCACGTACTAACGTGCCCGCAGCGTTCCGTTGCTGTTCGTACGCCTTGAGGAGCCACGATGCCCGGAGGCACACCCGAGCTTCCCGCGAAGGACCTGCGCACCCTGATACCGGCGTACGCGGGCCTGCGCGGGAAGCCGCCCCCTCACCCGGAGCCCAGCGACCCTCGCGTGCGGGAGAGTGCGTCGGGGGGCGAGCTGCTGTGCTCCGCGGAGGGCTTCTGCGTTTCTCGTCCGCACCTCTTCCTGCCGGGGCCGAGAATGCGATCCCGGAACTGGCAGAGACCGCTGTTGACCTCCGCGATCGCAGAACTCTCATATGTTGGTCCGCAGTCGTCGGCATGCCGCTGAGAACGGAAAGACCGCCCAATTCTGATTCGATCGGAGTTGTCGCTCGGTGCGCGCAGTTCGGCGTTTTGTCCGGGTGCGACCCAGGAGGCTGTGAATGCGTAATCTGCTTGCGTTGTTCCTCGGGGGCTTTCCGTAATACCTGGCGGAAGCGCGATGTTCGACACCGCGAGCCGATCCGCCAGGGATTACGGGGTGACCCTCGGCTCGTACGGTCCTCGCGTCGGATGTCCGACCGCCTTGACCTCGGTGACCGGCGGCGTTGCTGAAAACAGTGCCGAAGCGAGACGGCGCCTCCTGGGCGCCTCCGTATTTCTCCATGAGTGCCGCGTTTCTTCGGTGATGCAGGAGGAGTTGTCCGCTGCTCCCCCGGAAGGAATTGCTTGCAGGTTGGCCGGTGTCACCACGAGTGCGAGGCCATGTGTAATGGGAAGTGACTGATCCTTTTCGTGGTAGAGTCTCAATGAATTCACAGGACGCCGCGATTAAAAAGGGGAATGGCGTGAACACCGAGAAGGTTACGGCTCGACGTCTTACGGCCGAGGAGATTTCAGGCTTGGGCCCCCAGGACGGAATCTTCGTCTCGGCAGGGACGAGTGGCCTTCCTCTCGACTGCTACGCCCCGGCTTTTCTCACGGAGCCGGGCAAAAATTTCGAGGGAGGGTCCTTCGCTGCGAGGACGGTTTTCGGTGAGGAGATTCACGTCCTCCCGGACAATGCCGAAGAGGCCGGGATCTGGATTGCCGACAAGGAGGGGGAGGAGATCGAGGTTCTCCAGAGTGCCGGCGTCCTCCTGAACCTTGCGCTCTTCGTGCCCAGCGGGAACAAGGAATCCCTGGAGTCGCTCTACTCCGCCGCGCGGGACGCGTTCGGTGCGGGAGTCGTTCAGCGCTGGAGCGAGGAAGTCCTCGCGGTGCCGGACGTCAAGGTCGACCTGTACGAGGAGCCGGTCCGGGCGCGGAAGAACGCGAACAGCCAGAACCGCGACCGCCGCGCCCTGGACATCTACCCGACCCGAGTGCGGTTCCTGGAGCCCAGCGAGGGCTGGAAGTTCATTGTCGAACCGCACAAGGAGATCGTCGACGACACACCGACGATCTGACCTGATGGCAGCCTGGAGGCCACGCCGGATGCACAGGCCCGCTCCCGGTGACGGATTCAAGAGGGCGTAGCAACCCGCTGGTCAAGCGGCTGTTGTCAGCAGTGCAGCCAGACGCTCGGCTGGAGTTTCCCAGCCGAGCGTTCTGCGTGGGCGTGAGTCGGATTCCGTAGTGCCGGCGTCCGGGTGGTCGTGGTACCGAGGACGACGGTCAGGGCGAAGACCGGCGGAGGCAGCGGAGACGGCAGTCCAGCCCACAGCTGTCCGACCTGCGGGAACGCTCTCATGGGCGGCTCTTGGCAGTGATCCGGTCATACTCGTTCCGACCGTTGTTCACCGCTCCGAAGGGCACGGTCGGCCGGCCTGAACGGGCAGGTTCTTCCCCACCGAGGAGTCGAGCGGCGTCCCTATTGCGTCGCGTCGCAATCCTGGCAGCGGCTTACGGCCGTCCGTCCGACGTTGCCCTGGGTGGCGCGGAGCGGGCTGGAGGGCGCGAGACGACGCCATGCTCCGGGTGAGGGGGCGAGCACCCAGCCGTAGACGGGTGGCCGGATGTCGGCCGGGGTGATGTGCATGCAGCCGGGAAGGTGGGCCTTGCCGCTGGCGTGGATGATGATCGTAGCCACCGGCCAGCCGTCCCAGTCGCTGGTGGGTGCGCTGCCGCGGGGTGCGCGCGGAGCGCAGTCTGCGCAGTTGTGCATTTCATGGCGTTCGCAGTACTGCATGGTCCTCACCCTGTCAGGTTTCGAGTCGCTGTTCGGTGCGTTCGAGCCAACTTCGGTACCAGTACGTGAAGTCATGCCCGGTCGGCTCGATCCCTCGGTCCATCGGTCTCAGATCCTCCCGGACGGCCCCTCGGTGCGGGCCCGTCATCACCATCGGCGACGCATGGCCGCATCCCTGCTCGCCGAGGAACACCGCGCCCGCCTCCTGCGCGTCGTACAGCTCCTCGTAGCGCGCATACCGGGCCGTGTCACGCGGCGGAACTCCTCGTCGGCCGCAGAGGCGTCCTTCTCGGGCTCCTGTGCCTCAAGTGCGGCAAGCTCACTTCGCAGCGCCTCGGCCACGTGTCCTCACTCATGGGTGCACGCTAAGGGTTGTCCCGCAATACCTGGCGGGCGCACGACGACAGCCACTTCCCCGAGCTCTCGGCTGCGCTCGAGCAGGAAGACCCCGTCCTCGCCGCGTTGTCGGAACGCCCGAATGCATCCAGTATGCGGACGCCCCTCCGCCTTGCGATGCACCGCATCCGACGCCGCGCGCTGATCCACCAGGTATTGCGGGACAACCCTTAGGGCGAGACGCGCCGTACCGACCCGGAATTCACCGTGGAGCACGAGTGCCCAGCGCACGCTGCCCCCTGCCGTTGTCGGCGTGATCGCTCGCGACGGCAGGAACCAGGTCGGCGGGCTCGCCGGCCATACGCGGCAAAGTTGCCGGCTGCACCGGCCGAGAAACCTGAGAGGTCCAGACAACAAAGAAGCCCCGGGCTGCTGGCCTGGGGCTTTTGCATGGAGCGGGTGACGAGAATCGAACTCGCGCTCCGAGCTTGGGAATCAACCGGCACTTGATGGCTCGCAGGGTTGCTGAGCTGCGAGAACGTTCACTGAAGGTACTGTTCTGGCCGCCTCGGCGGATCCCTTGTTGACCGCTGTTCACCGCCGCTACTGGCACGTTGTGGCACGCGGCGGTGCCAGGGGAGGAGGTGACGCCCGTGCCCAGTGGCGCCGTTTCCTGGTCGGCACCCCACGCGCATACCTCCAAATTCCGCATGATGCCGTGAGC
This sequence comes from Streptomyces sp. NPDC001732, assembly GCF_053596315.1. NCBI lineage: Bacteria > Bacillati > Actinomycetota > Actinomycetes > Kitasatosporales > Streptomycetaceae > Streptomyces > Streptomyces sp. NPDC001732. Next base: position 17,583 of record NZ_JBSFFY010000059.1, on the reverse strand, counting down.
GACCCCTGGACCGGGGCGATCCGGGGGTCGCCGTAGCCCGCCTGCGGCGGATCCGGGAGGATCCCGGTTCCGCCGGAGGGGCGGGAAGGCCAGGCCGGGTTGATGTTCTCCGCCTGGGAGCCCTTCTGGCCCTGGGTGACGTCGAACGTCACGACCTGGCCCTTCTGGAGCTCACGGAAGCTCGAAGGGCTGATCGCCGAGTAGTGGGCGAAGACGTCCGGGCCACTACGGTCCTAAGCGAAAAGCCGAAGCCCCTCCCCGCGGTGGAACGCTTCACAGTTCCCGCAGGCACGTCTCATGCCTTCCGGTCCGCCGGTGTCCGGCGGACTCGCACCGCCTCAGTCCTCGGTCGGCGGCTCTGCCGCTTCGGCGGCGCGGCGGTACTCGGCGTTGATGCGTTGCGCCTCTTCGAGCTGGTCTTCCAGGACGACGATGCGACAGGCGGACTCGATGGACGTGCCCTGGTCGACCAGTTCGCGGGCACGGGCGGCGATGCGCAGTTGATAGCGGGAGTAGCGGCGGTGCCCGCCCTCCGAGCGCAGGGGGGTGATCAGACGGGCTTCGCCAATGGCGCGGAGGAAGCCCTGGGTCGTGCCGAGCATCTCGGCGGCCCGGCCCATCGTGTAGGCGGGGTAGTCGTCGTCGTCAAGTCGGCCATACGAGTCGTCTGCTGTCACTTGCACCTCTCTTGTGGAACGCATGGAGGGGCCCTGATGCCGTACGGCACCAGGGCCCCGAAGGAACTACTACACCACCTGCCGGCCCTGATACTGCTACTGCACCGGCATTCTGTGTCCGCGGACCCGACCTGGCTGCTGTCGGGATTGCGGGGATCGCGGTTGCTTGACCGGGGACCACCTCACTATCGATGTCCTGCGGTACCCGGGCTCGTTGTTCCGGCCCGGGCGATCCTGATGGCGCGGGCTCCTCCGTTCTTCCCTCGGTGATCAACTATCTACCATGGGGCACTGCGTACTGCTGGTGATGCGAACTGCTCAGCGGCCGGTTACAGCGCCGCCTCCGGCAGCCAGCCCCGTTGCCTTCCTACATCTGTTCTGGCTTGGAACCCCACTGCCGAACTTCCCGGTGCGCGCGTCCGCAGCCGACGCCTTCACCGAGGTACCGCTCAGTCACTTCACTGCGGGGTACTGCGGACTGCACTCACGGGACCGCACCTTCCATGACAGCGGCCCCGCTCCGGCGGCCCCTCGCTGCGGGCCACCCCGGTCCGGCCGTCAGTCCCGTCGCCGTCCTGTAACAACCCTGGCTTCGAAACTCCACCGCCGCACCGTCCTGCGATTACATGCACTGCCGGCAGTTCTTCTCTGCCAGGCCCTGCTGTCTCTCTGGGTACGAGAGAAACCATAACCGCGCCACCGCTCAATGTCTACTCTGGCCAACAGAGATTTTCGCGTATCTCGTGAGGAGGTAATCGGCATCGCTGGAGGCCTCGGCCGGCCCGTGGCCAACCGGCTCGCCAGAGCGGCCGCGGTCACCTGCCGGGTCTCTCGGGGGAAGACAGCGACTGTCCGTCTTGCTCGGCAGCACGAACGGTCGGGGGGACGGGACGACTCGTGAATAGGATCGGCTTTCATGTCGAAGCCTGACGAGCTGCTCGTTGACGTCGCCGCGCTGGTGGAGTCCGGGCACAGCAATCAGATGTCCCTGACCGTGGTCACCGGTGGTGCTGTCATCACCGGCCGGCTGGCCCCCGAAGCCGTGTGGCGGCAACGGGTGGCGGAGGTCCTGACGGACTCGTCCCGCCTGGGCGAGTTCTCCGCCATGTTCACCGCGCCGACGCGGGGGGAGGGGCCGCCCGCGTATCTGCACTTCCATATGGCGCGGATCCTCCAGGGCACGGTGGGGATCCCGGAGACGGGTGGGATGTACCGCGTCTCGATCGCGGAGGTCAGCGCCTGGACCGTGGGCGACTTCAGCTACTCCGATCACTGACCTCGCGCCGCGCAGAGGAACTCACTGGTACGAGGGAGGGCCCGACCGGCGTGTGCCGGTCGGGCCCTCTTGGCTGTTCGGTTGTCAGCGCACGCTTCCCGTCGGTCAAACGATCAGGCGGTCGGACGGCCCGCCGGGACGCCGAGCATCGCGGAGGCGTGCTGGTGCGGGCTGAGGGCGCGGGTGGGCGCGGTGGCCTGAGGGAGGCCGCGGCAGGTGAAGCCGAGCTTGGTCATGGCCCGGACGACTTCGTCGGCACTGAAGTCGCGGCGATCCTGGCGGGTGATGACCTGGCCGACCTGCTTGACCGGGTAGGTGCGGCGACCGATGATCACGGACTCGCCGACGACCTCCTCGGGCTTGATGTCCTTCATGGAGTCCAGGACGCCGTTCCTGGTGAGCTCGAATGGGAAGCGGGCGATTGCACAGCGCACGATGCCTCACAGGGATCACAGGGAAGGGAAGGAAGTTGTTCCGCCGGGTGAGACGGTTCAGAGGGCCAGGACGAGGACGCCCGACGCGCCGACCTGCTCGTCCACGGCGGACGGGGTAGCGGGCCGGCGGTGGTGCGTGGCGTGCTCGGCCACCATGGTGGCGGGCGAGGCGTGCGGCCCGCGGTCGCCGAGGATGTCGCGCAGCTGGAGCCGGTCCGTGTAGGCGGGGCTGTCGCGGACGGTGGTGAGATGGGCCTGGGTGACCAGTCCGGTGCACAGACCGTCGTTGTCGCAGACCCTCAGGTGTCCGGTCCTGTCGCTGGCCATGACGGACAGGGCCACCTCGACGGTCATGTCGTCGCAGACCTGCGGCCCGGCCGTGCTCGTGGTGTCGAACGCCGCCTCGGGCACGGGGGTGGCGTTCGTCGAGGGGGGCTGCAGCTGGATCAGTGTCACAACGTACCTCCTGCAGAGATGGGTCGGTTTCCGGATCACGCGGTGTTCAGGCCGCCGCGTCGAAGGCGGACTTCCGCCCGCTCGCGCCCCGTGCGGCCCCAGCGGGGCTGCGTCGACCGCGGGAGGCCGTGCCGCGCTTGCGTCGCTCGGGTGTCGGCGCGGTGATCGTCACGGGGATGCCGGAGGGGGTCCGTGCGCCGGTGATCCGGCGGAGTGCTTCCTCGCCGGAGCGGACCTGGGTGGCCTGGGGCACGATGCCGGCGGCCGCCATGAGGCGCGTCATGTCGCGGCGCTGGTTGTTGGTGACCAGGGTGACGACACTGCCGGACTCGCCGGCCCGCGCGGTACGGCCGCCGCGGTGGAGGTAGTCCTTGTGGTCGGTCGGCGGGTCCACGTTCACGACGAGGTCGAGGTGGTCGACATGAATGCCGCGCGCCGCGACGTTCGTAGCGACCAGCACGGTCACGTGCCCTGCCTTGAACTGGGCGAGGGTGCGGGTGCGCTGCGGCTGTGACTTACCTCCGTGCAAGGCGGCAGCCCGGACACCGCTGGCGAGGAGGTCCTGGGTGAGGCGGTCAACGGCGTGCTTGGTGTCCAGGAACATGATCACCCGGCCGTCGCGCGCCGCGATCTCCGTCGTCAACCGGTGCTTGTCGGCACCGTGCACGTGCAGGATGTGATGCTCCATCGTGGTGACCGCGCCCTGGGAGGGATCCACGGAGTGAACGACGGGGTCCGTGAGGTAGCGACGGACCAGAAGGTCGACGTTACGGTCCAGGGTCGCGGAGAACAGCATGCGCTGGCCCTCGGGGCGGACCTGGTTCAGGAGCGCGGTGACCTGCGGCATGAAGCCCATGTCGGCCATCTGGTCGGCCTCGTCCAGGACGGTGATGGCGACCTGGTTCAGTCGGCAGTCGCCACGGTCGATGAGGTCCTTGAGGCGACCGGGGGTGGCCACGACGACTTCGGCGCCGCCCCGCAGCGCAGTCGCCTGCCGGCTGATCGACATCCCGCCGACGACAGTGGCCAGGCGCAGCTTCACAGCGCGGGCGTAAGAGGTGAGGGCATCGGTGACCTGCTGAGCGAGCTCCCGGGTGGGTACCAGAACCAGGGCCAGCGGCTGACGGGGCTCGGCGCGCTGCCCGGCGGTGCGGGCCAGCAGGGCCAGGCCGAAGGCGAGAGTCTTGCCGGAGCCGGTCCGGCCGCGGCCCAGAACGTCGCGACCCGCCAGAGAGTTCGGCAGCGTCGCGCCCTGGATCGGAAACGGCATGGTCACGCCCTGCGCGGTGAGGGTGGTCAGCAGGCTCCTCGGCATGTCGAGGTCGCTGAACACGTCGACTGCGGGCAGCGCCGGAGTGGTCGTCTCCGGCAGGGCGAACTCTCCCCGCATCGCAGCGGGCCGCCGGCCACCCGAACGGTTCGGACCTGCCGAACGGTTCGGGGTGGACGAACCGAAGCGATTGCCCCGAATCGAACCAGCAGTGGAGTCGTACCCGTGGCCGTCGTTTCGCCGGGCGCGGGAGGAACGGCTGTTCGTGCTTGTGGGGTTCATAAAGAACCTTCCTTGATACGGCACGTATCAAGGAATTCCCGGTGCAAGAGCAGCGCGGGGAATCACAGGTACGGACCGAATGGAATGCGAACGCGGTTCACGGGAAAGTCATGTCGGCGTACGCAAAAAATTATGGATGGCATGCGGAAAGTAATCCGGTGCGTCGTCGGGCGCTTTGGCGCGGCTCCGATGAGGCGGTGTGCCTCAACGGCGTGCCGCAGAAACGCGTGCAGCTGGGGCCCGCACCCCGAGGGATGCGGGCCCCAGCTACGAAATGCGCGTCAGCGTCAGGCGGAAACGATGTTCTCGGCCGTCGGGCCTTTCTGGCCCTGCGCGATGTCGAAGCTGACCTTCTGGCCTTCCTGCAGCTCGCGGAAGCCTTGGGCGGCGATGTTCGAGAAGTGGGCAAACACGTCAGGGCCGCCACCGTCCTGCTCGATGAAGCCGAAACCCTTTTCCGCGTTGAACCACTTCACGGTGCCAGTAGCCATGTCATATCTCCTCTGGGCAGTACACCGGAATCCGCACTGTACGGAAACCGTGTCGCCGCGATGATGCCCCGTCCGGAAAATGACCGGAAATACAAAGCGCTTCCCTGTGGCCTGAAGGCCGACCGGAAGCGCTTGAAGTTTTTTTGGGTACCAAAACTGCAACCGAGTCCGACAGTAGCACGCTGCGGCGGCTTGTGCGTGTCAAATTTATTCCCCGTGTGCGCTGCGGTAAGAACTCTCCCGGTAAGGGTCGTTAAAGTCTGAGACCGCCGACACAGGTATTCATTTACCTCGGGTGCGGCTTTTCCGAAAGCCAGGAGGTCGACCGGCTGCGACGTCTGCGGTCCATCGGAACCCGTCTCTGAGGGCTCGATCCCGGGAAGCCCTGCCGGCGGCTCGCAGGAGACCCTGTGCCCGCGAGCCCGTCGGTACCGTCGAGTCACCTGTTCTTCGGGATCGAGCAGTGGAACGTCGGCCGGTCCAGGCCGGTGCCAGAGTTCGGTACGTCGCTGCCGGAGAGGAGAACGCTGCGTGCCGCGTCGAGCATGCCGCGCACGGACTTCACCGAGAGCTGCCGCTTCTCCGGGAGACTGATCGCGGTCGCGCAGGGCCGGCTGCCGAGTCGCGGATGGTCGGCCGAGAGCTGGGCAGGGTCGGCCGCGCCCGGTACGGCAGCAGGGCCCGGTATGGCAGCAGGGCCAGGATCGCGCGTCGTGGTTCTGGCCCTGCCCCATGCGGTGCCGCCCCGCGGCGGCGGTGCGTCAGCTCTGTGCGATGTCGTCGCCCGTCTGCCCGGCGCCCTCGGCCGCGTCGGCCTTCTCGCGCATCTTGCGCACCAGCTCCGCCTTCCGGTCGGCGGCACCCTGGCGGTCGAGGTTGCGATGCGGACCGTTGTTCTGCCGTTCGGCGCGGGACAGCCTCTTGCGCTGGCCGCCGCCCATGCCCACGGGGTTGTTGATGTTCTTGCTCACGGTCATGGTTTCTCCCGGAATGATGTGAAGTGATCTAGGGCTTCAACGGTGAGGGACGGGCGCGGCGACGCCGAGGGATGTCAGCAGGGGCCCGGTCTGAGCAACAAACAAGGCCCTGGTCTCCGACCAGGGCCTTCATCAAAGAGCGGGTGACGAGAATCGAACTCGCGCTCTGAGCTTGGGAATCACCCGGCATTTGGGCCCGCGAAGCGCTTCTGACCTGCGGAAACGCCACCCGGACGCCGCTTCTGCATCGCCTGCTCGACTCCCTTGTTGTCCGCTGCTGACCGCCTCTACTGGCACGTTGTGGCACGGCGGCGGATCAGCCGCGCCACTCGACCAGGACGAGAGTGGCGTCGTCCGAGGTGGCTTCGCCGCGGGCTCGCTTGAGCGTGTGGGACAGGTCCCGTGCCACCGTGCGGACGCCTCGGTCCGTCTTCTCCAGCTGGTTCACCCAGTCGATCAGCTGGTCCTCGCCGAACTGCTCCTGCCCGCTCTCGTGTTCCTCGACCAGGCCGTCGGTGAAGCAGAGGATCCGGTCCCCGGGCGCGAGCGTCACCTCGCTGACCTGTGGTTGTGCTCCGCCGAAGCCGACGGGGAGGGTGGTGGGGCTGTCCAGGCGGCCCATGACACGGTGCTCCCGGATCAAAACGGGGGCGGGGTGTCCCGCGTTGACCCACTGGAGACGGCCGGTGGTTGTGTCCAGCCGCATCATCTGCGCGGTGACGAAGTGGTCGGGGGCGAACTGCTCGGCCACGGCCCGGTCCATGAAGAGATAGACCTCGGACAGCTCGATACTGATGCGGCGGGCGTGCCGGTATGCGCCGATGGCTACGGTCGCCATGGCCGCCGCGTCCAGGCCGTGACCCATGGCGTCGATCACGGCGAGGTGGAGGGTGTCGCCGTTCAGGGCGTAGTCGAAGCTGTCGCCGGCGATGTCGTACGCGGGCTCCAGGACTCCGGCGACGGCGACGCGCGGCATGGTCATGGTCAGCGGCGGCAGGAGCGCCCACTGGATCTCCGCGGCTATGCTCATCGGCTCGCTGCGGCGGGTGCGGAAGAAGAGGTCGGTGTGGTTGTTCTTGGTCTGCAGCAGATCGGCGATCAGGCTCGCGATCCTGCGCAGGAGGCGGCGGTCGTCGTCGTCGACCGTGTCCAGGGTGACGGCCAGGACGCCGGCCTGGTCGCCGCCGTCGAGCAGCGGTATGTGGACGCGTACTCCGTCGGCCAGCGCCAGCTCGACCGTGCGCGACGTGAGGAAACACCTGCCGGCCTCCGAACCGTCGATGGACAGCGGCTCGCCGCCCGTCAGCCCTTCGGCGAGTAGGGGAACCAGCCTCTGTTGCCCGTAGTCCTGGAGCAGGATCTGCGGACTCCTGCCCCCCAGCCGGCTCACCGTCTCGGCGACGACCAGCCCGACCCGATGGGGCGGCAGTTCGTGCGCCCGGTCCAGGATCGTTCCCAGGAGTCCCTCCCCGAAGCTCTCCGAGCGATCGGGTTTCCCGCGTCGTCCGAGGGTCATCCCGTTGCCTCCAACCGAGCGGCGATGACCTTGCCCGGTCCTGCCGTACGGGGCGGGGTGCCGCGACTGCGCGGCGACCGGGTTCCGGAGCGGCCCGCACCACAGATGTGGCCTCCAGGATGCTCCTCGGCGGCAGGCCACGCCACAGGGACGCCGTGCGGGGACACAGCTTGCCGGTGACCGGAGGCGGACCGGTTCAGCCGCCCTCTTCCTCCTCCGCTTCCATGACGCGGATGCCCTGATGGGTGAGCGAGACCATCGCGGGTGCGTTTCCCGGCTCCCAGTCGACGGTGACCAACCCCTCGCCCGCGAGGTGGGGGCAGGCGGAAGCGAGGTCCTGCTCCGGGATGCGCAGGTTGTGGTTAAGCGCGGCTCCGGTGATGCCGAGCAGGCGGTTGCCTTCGGCGGCTGTGTAGACGGCCCGGAGGATCTGCCGACGGTGCCGCTGCCGCTCGTGGAGTGTCGCCATGGCCGCGTGGTCCTGTCGTCCGTGTGGTGGTCGTGCGTGGCCGGTCAGGGCTCCTCGGTGTAGGCGCCGGTGCCGGTGGGAGGTCTGCTGGTGGCGAGCCAGGTGCGGGCGGGTCCGGCGGCGGTCTCGGTGTCGACGGTGAGGTGGAGCCGTGTACCGCTGCCTGGCACGGGGTAGCTGCGCTGCTCCGCGCCGGCGAAGCACCGGCGGATCACTTCGGCGACCGCGCGGGCGGCCTCGGGCGTGGCGGAGACGATACGAATCTCGGCGTGTCCCTCCTGCGGCAGTGGTTCGTTCTCGGTGGGGTGCAAGACGGCGGGCTCCGTTCGGGATAAAGAGCGAGAGGCCGGCGGGTGGGTCGTTCCTGGTGTCGGGTGCCCCACCCGCGACCTTCGGCCGGAGGACCGGAGGAGTGGTCTGGGGTCAGGCAGGTCAGGGCCAGGTGCCCGCAGGCCTCCCGATCGGCGATTCGCTCGGGCGGCCTGGGGTTGCCGTGGCCGGGGGGACGGCGGAGGGAGGGGTAGGGCCGTCGAAGTGGTGGGCCGCTATGCGTGCGTCGTGCTGGGAGTTCAGTCGGTGGATCAGGCGTGTTCCGAGCACGATCAGAAGTGCGCCTGCCATAAGCGTGATCAAGGTCCCCATGCCCTCACCTTCCGGTACGTCCCGGTATCGGAATCATCCGCGCGCCGACGACCGGGTGTGCCGCTGGATGCGACCGGGGCGCCGAGGCGGCCCCGCCATCGGTCTCCCAGGCGTCTTCGCTGCTCCGTACCTCCCGCATACGGCGGATGGTCGCGGCCTCGCCGGACATCAGCGAGCCCGCGGTGAGGACGCTGCCGGGGCGTGCGGCGGCGGCCATCAGCCGGGCCGCGGAGGCAGGTTCGGTCTCGGGCGGAATCACGAGCAGGTCACAGCGGCCGGTCGTGTAGGACAGCAGGATGATCTTGTCCGGGTCCTGCTCGGTGAACCAGCCCACGTGCAGGACGTGGCCGGTGACGGCGACCTTGTGCGGGACGACGGGCCAGTGGCCGGGGTTCACCAGGGCGCGGGTGATACGGCCCCAGCGTTCTTCGAGGGCGTCGGCCAGCGGAGGCAGCTCGGCTGCCAGGTCGCGCGAACGGGGCCACCAGGCGCCGTCGAGCCGACCGGCGAGAGTGGTCTCAGGGGTGAGCGACAACCGGGCCGGAAGCTCTGGGGTGAGGGCGCGGTTCGCAGTCCTGTCGGGGGTGGTGGTCATGGCGGACCTGCCCCCGGGCTGCCCGTCGGCAGCCCGGTTTTTCGTGTTCCCCGGAAATGACACCTGCGTGGAAGCTGGTGCTCGAAGTACTTCCGGTAGTTCCAGGATACGTCTGATCAGCCCGTTTTCGGCCTGATACGGGGAGGTACTTCCGGTTCGCGTGGACGAGTGTGCGGCGACGGGCGGATCTGCGGGAGCCGGGGTTACCGTGAGATGACGGCACAGTCGCCCGCCGGCGGCCTGCCGTATCTCGGCCGGCCGCGGCCGTGGCGGACCGCGGTACCTCACCCGTAGACGAGCGGATCCACCATGACCGACTCCGACATCCCGCCCCCGTTGCTCCTGCCTGACGAGATCCATCAGTCGGTACGCCCCGGAACGGCGCTGCTCCGGCTGGAGACGACGCACTCCCGCCAGGGCGTCCTCGACGGGGCGTGGTGGCCGCGCACCCGAGGCGTGGAGCAGGAGGTTCCCGCGCTGGTGTCCGTGCTGACCGAGCACCTGGGCCCCATCACCCGGGTCGGCCTGGACGCCACCGCGTGGGACACGATCCCGACCCGGCTGGTCATCGACGACCGGGTCGTCCACCTCGACTCCTTCCCCGTCGGCGACGACACCGTGCTGATCACCCGCGGCGACAAGGACCACTTCGCGCTGATGGTGGTGCCGCCGGACACGGAACCCGACGCCGCCCGCACGGCCATGGCCCGCGCGGTCCGCGCCGACAACATCACGCGGGCCACCGAGCTCCTTGTCGCCGCACTTCCCCCACCGGTGACCGAACAGGGAGGGGAGGCATGATCCGGACGGCGGACATCCGGGAGTGGCGCAACCAGGCGCAAGAGGTCGAGACAACAAACAAGGCCCGGGTCGCTGACCAGGGCCTTCATCATGGAGCGGGTGACGAGAATCGAACTCGCGCTCTGAGCTTGGGAAGCTCATGTTCTACCATTAAACTACACCCGCGAAGCGGGCCGCATTGGCGGCTCGCATCGTTCGATACTGTACCCCATGCCAGGTCCCCGGCGTTTGAGCCGTGGGGCCTTTTTTGTTGTGGGGGAGGGTGGATGCGGTTGCTGGGGGCGGGAGTTGAGGGCGTAGCGTGGGTGGTCGGAGTGCCGTATGGAGCAGCGTCCCGTTCATCCCCTAATGTGGCTTTTTCGTCCAAGGCTTGTTGGGGAAGGGACTTGATGGACTCCATGGAGCGCACCGTCGTCCGCTGTGCCGAAGGGCACGTTTTCGCTACCTCCTCGTTCCCGATGCAGCAGCTCGGGGCCGGGCGGATCGGGCCCGGGAGGCTCATTCGCTGTCCGCGCTGTGCGCGGCTGCGGCATGCCGTGCCCGTGGTGTTCGAACGGCGGTAGGGGGCGGTGACAGGCGCGCGGGCGGTCCCTGAGTGGGGCGGGCCCGCGCGTTCTGCGTATCCTCGGGGCGTGCTTCTCTCAGACAAGGACATCCGGGCCGAGATCGACGCCGGACGTGTTCGCATTGATCCATTCGACGCGTCGATGGTGCAGCCCTCCAGCATCGATGTGCGGCTCGACCGCTATTTCCGGGTGTTCGAGAACCACCGCTACCCCCACATCGACCCTGCCGTCGAGCAGGCCGATCTGACTCGCATGGTCGAGCCGGACGGGGACGAGGCGTTCATTCTGCATCCGGGCGAGTTCGTGCTCGCCTCGACGTACGAGGTCATCTCGCTGCCCGACGATCTCGCGTCGCGGCTGGAGGGAAAGAGTTCGCTGGGGCGGCTCGGACTGGTGACACATTCGACGGCGGGGTTCATCGACCCCGGTTTCTCCGGGCACGTGACCCTGGAGCTCTCGAATCTCGCGACGCTGCCGATAAAGCTGTGGCCGGGGATGAAGATCGGCCAGTTGTGCATGTTCCGGCTGAGCTCGCCCGCGGAGTTCCCGTACGGCTCCGAGCGGTACGGCTCGCGGTACCAGGGTCAGCGCGGGCCGACCGCGTCGCGGTCGTTCATGAATTTCCATCGGACCCAGGTGTGATGCCCCATGACCAGCAACAATGACGTGGACGACACGCGGGAGAACCTGACCTACGAGGGGTTCGGTCGCGCCGTGCGGGAGCTGGCGCAGACCGTGGCCGACGACGGGTTCGAGCCCGACGTCGTGCTGAGCATCGCCCGCGGCGGGGTGTTCGTCGCCGGTGGGCTCGCCTACGCGCTGGACTGCAAGAACATTCACCTGGTGAACGTCGAGTTCTACACCGGTGTGGGCACCACCCTGGAAATGCCGGTCATGCTGGCACCCGTTCCGAACGCCATCGACTTCTCGGACAAGAAGGTCCTGATCGCCGACGACGTCGCCGACACCGGGAAGACGCTGAAGCTGGTGCACGATTTCTGCATCGATCATGTCGCCGAGGTGCGCAGCGCGGTCATCTACGAGAAGCCGCATTCGCTCGTGAAGTGCGAATACGTGTGGAAGAAGACCGACCACTGGATCAATTTCCCGTGGAGCGTGGAGAAGCCCGTCGTGCGGCGCAGCGGGCAGGTCCTCGACGCCTGATCCGGCGGGAGAACACCGGCAGGAGAACGTCGGGGCAGAGCAGCCCCGGGAGAAAACGAAGACCCCCGGCACATTTCGTGTGCCGGGGGTCTTTCGCTGCCGGTGCGGCGGAATTCCGTGCGGTGGTGGCCGCGTGTGTCGGAGCCGACCGCTCGCGTCGGATCCGACAGGGTGGGTCAGAGCGTGCCGAGCTTGATGATCGACAGCAGTGCGATCAGCTGGATCGCGGACGCGCCCAAGGCCTTCGGCCACGGCAGGTCGTGCGACTTGCTCACCATCGTGGTGAACAGCGCGGCCGAGGCCAGCCAGGTGATCCAGCCGAGGATCTGCACCAGGGAGTTCTCGCCGCCGAGGAAGAGCGCGAACACCAGACGGGGCGCGTCCGTGATCGACATGATCAGCATGGACAGGCCCACGGTCGGTTGCCAGGCGCCGTCGCCGCCCAGCTGGCGGGCGAGCGTGTGGGTGACCGCGCCCAGGACCAGGCCGCCGATGACGAAGCCGACGCCCGTGAGCACGACGTAGGGCACCGCCGTGGAGATCGTCGCGTTGATCGCGTCGTCCCGGGCCTGGTCGAAGCCGAAGAGTGCGAGCAGGCCGTACAGGAACGTGACGATCAGCGCCGGGCCCCAGACGGGGTAGTCGCGCATCTGCCAGAACGTCGGTCCCGGCCGCAGCACGATGCCGGTGAGCAGTTCCTTCCAGGGCAGTCGCGGGCCCGCGGGCGGGGCGGGCGCCTGGCCGGCGTGGTAGGTGCTGCCGTCGTTGTAGGGGTCCTCGCCGATGCTGAACGCCCGCGTGTGACCGGGGGAGTCGGCGAACGGATCGCCCTGCTGGGGAGAACCGTGGGGTTGCTGGGGCGAGTTGTACGGGTCGCCGAAGTACTCCGGCTCGCCGTGGCCGGCCTGGCCGTGACCGGCCTGGGGGGCGCCGGGGTAGCCGTTCCCGTGGTTGCCGTAGCCGCCGTTCCCGGGGGCGCCGTTGTGGTACGGGGGCGGGGCGGCGTTGCCTCCTGCCGGGGGCCAGGGCTGCTGCCCGTACGGCGGTGGTGCCTGTGTGCCGTACGGCTGCTGCCGCGGTTGCTGTTGCCCTTGTTGCGGGGTGCGGTTGTCCCGGCCGCGTCCGATCCTGAATCCAGCCACTCGTCGAACGTACCTGGTCCGCGCGGGTGCGGTCAGAGGGCCCGGGGCCCCTGCCCGCCATTGCGGCCGAGCTGTGACATCCCCTAGGGGGAACCCCCGGCACCCGGCGGTGCGTACCGAAATACGGAAGCGGCCGGTCCGCTCCATGGCGTACCGGCCGCTTCCGTCGTACCGCGGTCGGGTTACTTCACCGGCTCCGGCTCCGGGGTGTCCTCCGTCTCGGCCTCCCCGGCCGGGTCGGCCGGGGTCTTGACCGAGTCCAGCAGGAGCTGCGAGACGTCGACGACCTGGACCGACTCCTTGGCCTTGCCGTCGTTCTTCTTGCCGTTGACCGAGTCGGTCAGCATGACGAGGCAGAACGGGCAGGCGGTGGAGACGATGTCCGGGTTCAGCGAGAGGGCCTCGTCGACACGCTCGTTGTTGATGCGCTTGCCGATCCGTTCCTCCATCCACATCCGGGCACCACCGGCACCGCAGCAGAAGCCGCGTTCCTTGTGGCGGTGCATCTCCTGCTGGCGCAGACCGGGGACCTTGTCCATGATCTCGCGCGGCGGGGTGTAGATCTTGTTGTGACGGCCCAGGTAGCACGGGTCGTGGTACGTGATCAGGCCCTCGACCGGGGTCACCGGGATCAGCTTGCCCTCGTCGATGAGGTGCTGGAGCAGCTGGGTGTGGTGGATGACCTCGTACTCGCCGCCGAGCTGCGGGTACTCGTTGGCGATGGTGTTGAAGCAGTGCGGGCAGGTCGCGACGATCTTCTTCGACGACTTCGGCTTCTTCGTCTCCGGCTCGTCCCCTTCCTCGCCCGGGGCGGACTCGCCGAACGCCATGTTCAGCATCGCGACGTTCTCCTGGCCGAGCTGCTGGAACAGCGGCTCGTTGCCCAGACGGCGGGCGGAGTCACCGGTGCACTTCTCGTCGCCGCCCATGATCGCGAACTTGACGCCCGCGATGTGCAGGAGCTCCGCGAAGGCCTTGGTGGTCTTCTTGGCGCGGTCCTCCAGGGCGCCGGCGCAGCCGACCCAGTAGAGGTAGTCGACCTCGGTGAGGTCCTCGACGTCCTTGCCGACGATCGGGACCTCGAAGTCGACCTCCTTGGTCCACTCGACGCGCTGCTTCTTGGCCAGGCCCCAGGGGTTGCCCTTCTTCTCCAGGTTCTTGAGCATCGTCCCCGCCTCGGACGGGAACGCGGACTCGATCATCACCTGGTAGCGGCGCATGTCGACGATGTGGTCGATGTGCTCGATGTCGACCGGGCACTGCTCGACACAGGCGCCGCAGGTGGTGCAGGACCACAGGACGTCCGGGTCGATGACGCCGTTCTCCTCGGCGGTGCCGATCAGCGGGCGCTCGGCCTCGGCGAGAGCCGCGGCGGGGACGTCCTTGAGCTGCTCCTCGGTGGCCTTCTCCTCGCCCTCCATCGTCTTGCCGCCGCCGGCCAGCAGGTACGGGGCCTTGGCGTGCGCGTGGTCGCGCAGCGACATGATCAGGAGCTTCGGGGAGAGCGGCTTGCCGGTGTTCCAGGCGGGGCACTGCGACTGGCAGCGACCGCACTCGGTGCAGGTGGAGAAGTCGAGGAGGCCCTTCCAGGAGAACTGCTCGACCTGCGGGACACCGAAGACGGCGTCCTCGGCCGGGTCCTCCCAGTCGATCTCCTTGCCGCCCGACGTCATCGGCAGCAGCGCGCCGAGCGCCGTCCCGCCGTCGGCGTTCCGCTTGAACCAGATGTTCGGGAAGGCCAGGAAGCGGTGCCAGGCGACGCCCATGTCCTGCTTCAGGGCGACCGTGATCATCCAGATGAAGGAGGTCGCGATCTTCAGGCCGGCGAAGAAGTAGGTGAGGTTCTGGAGGGTGGAGACGTCCATGCCCTCCAGCCAGTTGACGACCGGGTACGAGATGAAGAAGGAGGCCTCGTAGCCGTCGACGTGGTGCTGGGCGCCTTCGAGGGCGTGCAGCATGAAGATGCAGACGCCGACGATGAGGATGACGGCCTCGACGAAGTACGCCTGGCCGAAGTTGGACCCGGCGAAGCGGGACTTGCGGCCCGGCTTGCGCGGATGGGCCAGCTGGCGGATGACGATCAGGGTCAGGATGCCGAGCACGGTCATCGTGCCGATGAACTCGACGAAGACGTTGTACGGCGCCCAGTCGCCGATGATCGGCAGGATCCAGTCGGCCTTGAAGAGCTGGCCGATGGCGTTGACGATCGTCAGCAGCAGTGAGAAGAAGCCCACCGCCACGAACCAGTGCGCGACACCGACGACGCCCCAGCTGTTCATCCGGGTGTGGCCGAGGAACTCCCTGGCCACGGTGACGGTGCGCTGTGCGGGCTCGTCCGTGCGGGTGCCCGCGGGCACGTTCTGGCCGAGCCGCATGAAGTTGTAGATCTGCAGGAGGGCGCGGAGGAACAGGGCCACGCCTACCACGATCAGAACCAGCGACACGATGATCGCGGCGAGTTGCATTTGGGGGCTCCTCGGGCCTGCGAGGGTGGAATCCAGTGTCAATGAACGAGTACTGGCGATTATCTGGTCTTACCAAGCAGTAACTTAATCAGTCCGTGCTGACACTATCCACTTCTTCCGGTGGGCTGTAGCCGCCCCGGCGGTGATCTGTGTCGCTCGGGTGCTCCTTGCCGCGCCGGGCCAGTGCGCGGACCGTCCGGTGCAGCGGAGCGTGGGCGGCCCTCGCCAGGATGGCCAGGTCCAGTCCCACGTGGTGGTGCTCGGCGTAGTGCTGGTCGAGCAGGTCCGGCTCGTCCCAGGGCATTCCGGAGCGGGAGCGCACCTGCGCCAGGCCGGTGAGGCCCGGTTTCAGTTCCTGCCGCCAGTGTCTCGCGGCGGGGGAGGTGCTGGGGGCCGGGGTGCAGGTTCTGCCCTGTACGGGGGACCCGTCCGGTGCCTGGGGACCGTCGTGTGCGGGGGATTCGCCTCGTACGGGGGGCCCGTCCTCCTCGCGCGGCGGCAGGGGTTCCGGGCCGACCAGGGAGAGTTCGCCCCGTACGACGTGCGGCAGCCGGGAGAGCACGTCCAGTCGCAGGCGCCGGGTGCGCAGCGAGCGCAGGACGAAGACACGGCCGCCGAGGCCGACCCGGGGCGAGCGGTCCAGTACGCCGCCGGGGGGCCGTCGGGCCGCGAGGGCGAGGGCGCCCGCGGCGAGCAGGGGTGCGGCCAGGGCCAGCAGGACCGAGCCGAGGGCCAGGTCCAGTACGCGCTTGGCCGACGGCCGTTCCGGCATGCCCCGCGCCCGGTCGCGCGTCCGGGCCCGCGTCTGCGTCCGCGTCCGGGTCTGCGCCCGTGCCCGCGCCCCGGCCCGGTGCCGCGGGTCCGTCCGCCGCTGCCTCTGCGCCTGCTTCTGTGCCTGTCTCTGCCTCTGCGTCTGCATCGTTCGCACCTGCCTGGGATCGACGGCCCTGCCGGGGTCGCGGCGGATCGAGTGCCGGTTTTGCGTGGCTCACAGCATTTTGTGACAGAACGATCCCATGGGGGTGATGATGAGAAGGGGTTGCGCCGCCCGGGGGACAGGTGAGTGTCGTCCCTGATCGCCCCGTATGCGGCGTTGTGAGGGTGTGGGGATGTGGGGTCGCAAGATCGATGCGCACGGACGGCTCACGGGTGGCGCGAGGTGTGTGCACGATAGTTGAGTCGACTCGACTCAGGTCTGTTGACAGTGTGGCGGGGGTCATGCATCCTTGAGTCAGATCCACTCAAGTAGTCAAGCTGGAGGAACCGAAATGGCACGTGCGGTCGGCATCGACCTGGGCACGACTAACTCCGTCGTCAGCGTTCTCGAAGGCGGCGAGCCCACCGTCATCACCAACGCAGAGGGCGCCAGGACCACGCCGTCCGTCGTCGCCTTCGCGAAGAACGGCGAGGTGCTGGTCGGCGAGGTCGCCAAGCGCCAGGCAGTGACCAACGTCGACAGGACGATCCGCTCCGTCAAGCGCCACATGGGCACGGACTGGAAGATCGAGCTCGACGGCAAGAACTTCAACCCGCAGCAGATGAGCGCCTTCATCCTGCAGAAGCTGAAGCGGGACGCCGAGTCGTACCTGGGCGAGAAGGTGACCGACGCGGTCATCACCGTCCCCGCGTACTTCAACGACTCCGAGCGCCAGGCGACCAAGGAGGCCGGCGAGATCGCGGGCCTGAACGTCCTGCGCATCGTCAACGAGCCGACCGCCGCCGCGCTTGCGTACGGGCTCGACAAGGACGACCAGACGATCCTCGTCTTCGACCTCGGTGGCGGCACCTTCGACGTGTCGCTCCTGGAGATCGGTGACGGCGTCGTCGAGGTGAAGGCCACCAACGGTGACAACCACCTCGGTGGTGACGACTGGGACCAGCGCGTCGTCGACTACCTGGTGAAGCAGTTCGCCAACGGGCACGGCGTGGACCTGTCCAAGGACAAGATGGCTCTCCAGCGTCTGCGCGAGGCCGCGGAGAAGGCGAAGATCGAGCTCTCGTCCTCGACCGAGACCACGATCAACCTGCCCTACATCACCGCGTCCGCCGAGGGCCCGCTGCACCTGGACGAGAAGCTCACGCGCTCGCAGTTCCAGCAGCTCACCGCGGACCTCCTGGAGCGCTGCAAGACGCCGTTCCACAACGTCGTCAAGGACGCGGGCATCCAGCTCTCCGAGATCGACCACGTCGTTCTCGTCGGTGGCTCCACCCGCATGCCGGCCGTCGCCGAGCTCGTCAAGGAGCTGACCGGTGGCCAGGAGGCCAACAAGGGTGTGAACCCGGACGAGGTCGTCGCCATCGGTGCCTCGCTCCAGGCCGGTGTCCTCAAGGGCGAGGTCAAGGACGTCCTGCTGCTCGAC
>NZ_JBSFFY010000058.1:0-44038 GCF_053596315.1 Streptomyces sp. NPDC001732 | reverse complement strand
CGACATCAACGCCGTCAAGGTCTGGGTCGACTCCCGCGGCCACTACGCGCGACCGGAGATCCTCGGCCTACGGGTCGACCGACGCCCGCTCTGGCACGACGAAGGACACCGCGAATGGCCTGCCGCCCCGAACGACGGCACCGCCACCCCGACGGCCGAAACGGCCTGAACGGACGACGTCGATCCCGTTCCATCGGTTACCGGCACCAGATCTCCCCCGTCCACACTGGCCGCAAGGCAGTGGCGCTGTGCTCGTCACTTCTGCCGGTCGGTGCGGGCGGGGTCGCCGGTGGGCGGGGAGGCTTCTTCGGTGGCGGCCCAGGCGGCGAGGAGTTGGAGCCTGTCGTGGTCGGGGGTGTGGGGCGGGGTGCTGTAGGCGGTGAGGGTGAGGCCGGGCTGGGCGGGACGGCGACGACCGCCCGCGGCCTGAGGCCCGTGGCGCTCGCCCGCAACGGCGCCCCGCACGCAGTCTGCTGCCCGACGCCGAGCTCGTGGTCGGCGACCTCACGGCGCCGACTCCGACGCCGCCGCCGTGCCCACCCTCCAGGCAGTCGCCCAGCAGCGCACCGCCTAGGCGGCCCAGAGCACCGAACCCGCCTACCTGCCGTACGTTCCGGCCGAGCCGGACGAGAACACCCCGCGCGACCTGGTCGAGGCAGGCGACTACTACCTCACCCCCCGCGCCCAGCACCCCAGCGCCAAGAACAAGTTCCTCTTCACCGGGAGCGTCCCGCGGATCTTCACCTTCGACGCCTTCCACATGGTCGAGGACCTCCTCACCCGGCCCCTCCTCGTCAGTGGTCGCGGCGATCGCAGTGGTCATGACGCCCGTCGTGGCCGTCGTGGCCGTCGTGCCCGTGGTGCTCGTGGTGCTCGACCGTGGTGGTGTCGGTGGCGGTGTGGATGGTGGGGTCACCGCCTCCGGTGACGGTAGCGGTGTTGATGACCCGTGCACGGGCGTTGCAGGAGACGTCGACCTTCAGGATGACGGGTGGGTAGCTGTGCCCGGCAGGCAGGACGTCGCTGCGGGTGCAGGTGAGGGTGGCCAGAATGCAGCGCCATCCCCTGCCGGTGATCCTGTCGGCCCGAAGACCCGCGGGTAGGACGTCGTGGACGGTGACCGTGGTGCCATTGGTCGGACCGGCCGCGGCGGCGTTACCCACAGTGATGGTGTAAACGCCGCCCTCGCCCCGGGTGAAGACGCCCGTGTGCCTCTTGGCGATGGTCAGGGAGGGTTGGCCGACCGGGATGACCGTGAACGTGAGGCCGGTACTGCCGGTGTCGGCGGCGCTGTCGGTACCGCGGGGGCCAGTGGCGGCGGTGCCGCTGGGTTCGGTGAGGCCGGTGGTGGTGAAGGTGTCGATCACCGGTACCGTCCCGTCGTTGGCCTGGGCGACATGGGCGCGCTGGTCCATGGCGGTCCAGGCTGTGGCCAGGACGATCGCCGGGACGGCCAGCCCGGCTCCCACAACCGCCCCCGTCCTGCGGGCCTGTTCCCCCAGCCGCAATCGAAACATGACGCCCATACCTCCCGGGCTGCGGCTTGCTCCAGCCCGCCCGCTCCCATGCCTGAACACCGACATCTCCGCTTCCAAACCGTCGACAACAAGCCATAGATACTCATCGTGATAGGATCATCACTTTATGCTTCTGCTGGTGGGCTCGCGAATACAACACGACGGTGATCGCGGCGAGCACACGAGACTCGACAAACACAGCGGGTGGGCGCGTGGTGCGCCGCGGTCAGAGCGCCGGCGAGGACGGCGTCGCGCAAAAGGAGCGGTGACACGCTCGATGACGACCGTCGTGCGTCGCCCACGGAGCAGATCAGTCGGCTGCGGGGGCCGGGACCGGTCGGAGTGGTCACCGGCGCCGGAGGAACTTGGGGAGCAGAAGGCACAGCGCGGTGAGGACGAGGGCTGAGAGCCCGGCGACCACAGGGGTGGTGAAGTTCCCTTGCCGGACGGCCGACATGGCGGCCGCTCCGGCGCTGCCGGGAGTCGTCGGGAAGGTGATGGCGGCGCGTGTGGTGCGCTCGACCAGGCCGCTTTTGAGCGTGAGCTCCACGGTCCACGGGCCGTTCGGCAGCCGTGCGTCCAGCGGGACGACCGCCTCCGCACGGTCGCCCGGAGCCAGTGTGGTGCCCGTCTTGGCGGCCGAGAACGGTCCGGCGCGCAGTCCGCCCGGCCCGTCGAAGAGGGAGAGTGCCCCGCTGATGTCCAGGGCGCGGCCCCCCGTGTTGTGGACCCGGGCTCGAACCTCCCCCCGTCCGTCGCGGGCTCGTGTCGGATAGAGCCGCTCGATCTTGAAGTCCGAGGGTGGCTCACCACCGGGACCGACGTCGATGTACATGCGGACGCCCACCCGGCCCAGCATCATCAGATTGTGCGAGCGGTCCGTGCGGGGGCCCGTCTGCGCCCAGATGACGCCGTACCGCTCCCCGGCTGCGGCGTCCCTGGGCACCCGGATGGTGGTGCGTACCCGCGCCGTTTCGGAGGCCGCCAGCTCAAGGCCCGCTGTATCGAGTGACGTCCAGCCGGTCAGCTCGTTGGGGGTGCGCTCCGGCGCGAAGGTGAACTTGCCCTTCGCGACAGTGGCCGCCGCGGCGTAGACGTCGACGTGCATCGGTGTGGTCGACTCGTTGGTGACTTCCACCCGCCGCTCGATGGTCGAGCCGGGAGCGACGTGGTCGACGACGTAGGCCTGCGCTCTGGGATCGGCACGGCGGCTTTCCGGAACGTCGAGCAGCTTGATACCGATGGTCCTGCCCGCAGTTGGGTCCTGGGGGGAGGGCACTCCGGGTGCCCCGTGCCCCGTCGCCGGCATCACCCCGGCCGCCTGTACGAAGGCCAGCACCAGCAGCAGAACCCAGTACCGGCGCGCACCCTTCATTCCGTCAGGCAACGGACTGGGTCAGCGTTCCGGTGTAGGTCCCGCCGACGGCGCCTGCGGGCACGTGAACGGTGACTTTCGGGTTCCAGGTCGCGGTGTTGTCTCCGACACCGGCGGTCCCGGTGACTACCGTCTGCGCGGAGTTGGTCAGCGTCACGGGCGTTCCGGTGGCGGTAATGGTACCGGTCGTCGTAATCGACCCGGGATCGTAGTCAGCGCTGGTGGCGGGGATCGTCGACCCACCGCTCGCGAAGTCCGTCTCCGCCGCGGTTACCGACCAGGAGGCCGAGAGGAGGGCGCGGTTGTCGGTGACGCTCATGGGACCGATCGCCCCGCTGATCGCGGTGCCGGGCGCTCCAGAGCCGAGGTTGGCGCTGACCGGCACCGACAGCGTCAACGCGCCGGACGTGACGGTGTATGTGACTGTGGTGCTGGGGTCGTCCGCCGCGACGGCGAGGCCCGGCTGGACCAGGACGAGAGCAGCGGCTGCGGCCGCGACGGATAGGCTTCGTGCACGCACGACAACTCCCGGGGTAGCCGCTCGTCGGCGGATATGCCGGCTGACAGCGGACATGCTGGTTGGCGTGACGCAGACAATCGGGCGCGGCCTGTTCACACAAGCCGACGCGCGCCGCACACCGCCACACGAACGACCACATTTCAGCCGGAGCGAAGCCCAGCCCGCCTCGCAGACACCCTCGGATCGCCTGGCCGCGATGACGAAGGACGTGTGGGGTTCGAGTCGTGGCTGGAACGGGACCATGCGATGCTGCTCGACTTTGCCCCGCACGTGACCGGCCTCGCTTCGCAGCCGTTCCGACTGTCCTGGCGCGACGAGACGACTCGGCGGGGACGGTCGCACGCGCCGTACTGCTTCGCACGCGCCGGACTGCTTCGCGCGGGCCGTCGACGGGGCAGGACCGGGGATCGACTGCCGTCCGGTCGACCGGATCGACGAGTGGTCGGCCGTGGCGTTCTCGGTGACGCGACGGGTGTGAGGCGGTGGGCTGGACCCATCGTCTCGTCGGGGAGCTTGATCCGGTCCGGGTGGCGAATCTGCGCCGGCCGGCCGACTACCGACATCGCTGCACACCGGCGCAGCCGGGACGGTCACCGCAGTGAGGGCGGCGTTCGCGGTTCCGGCTTCGTCGACGCCCCGGGCCGCGACGGTCGGAGATCCGGTCGAAGTACTGCCGGTGGTGTTCCACCTGTTGGGGTCCGGGGTGCCGAGGGCGGATCCCTCGCGCCCGCCAGGCATTGCAGGACAGCCCTTACGCTGCACGGCGCCCGGCCGCTTCGGAGTGAGAGGAGGGAAGGAGCCGCGTCACAGGTCGTCGACCTGGACCAGCCCGTCCTGGATCGCTCGTGCCAGGAGCGCGGCCTTGGTGGGCGCCTCCCTGCCGATCATCGCGTACTTGATCCGGATGTGTTCGAGGTGGGAGTTGACCGTGCGCGGCGAGATACCCAGGCGTTGGCCCACGAAGTCCTTGGACTCGGACTGGAACCACTCGACCAACACCTCGGTCTCGCGCGCCGAGAGCGCCGGCCGGCCGGGAGAACGGTCGCCTGCCAGCGCTCCTGCCAGCGACGGCGGAGTGTACGCGCGGCCCGAGGCCGCGGTGGCGGCGGCTTCGAGGAGGTGTTCGGCGCCCTCGGCCTTCGTCAGGTAGCTCAGGGCCCCCAACTCCAGGCACTGCAAAGCGATTTCGTCGTCCGCGCGCATCGAGTAGACGACGACCCGTCGCCCCGCCCCGGCCAGCCTGCGCAGCTCGCTCATGGCCGGCGTCGGCCCGCCCAGGTGCAGGTCGAGGATCACCACGTCGGCGGTGGCGCCCTCACCGGTCCACGCGATCCGGACATCGTCGCCCGACGCCGCGACCCGGATCGGCGGGGTGCCGGTGACCAGCCACTGGGCGACCCCGGCGCGCACTGCGGGGTGGTCGTCGACGATGACCGCGCTCAGCTCTGTTGCTTGCGCCATCTGGCCTCCAGCCGCAGGTACTCACCGTAGACACCGTACTCGACCCCGACCCGGCCGCTGGGTTCGGTGACCAGGTCGGCGCAGGCGTCGGCCACCACCGCGATGCGTATCTCCTCATCGGTGCGCAGCACGCTCACCCTGGCACGACTTCGCGCCGCCGACAATGCCGTGACCACCGGCCCGGTCAGCTCGTGGCGCACCTGCGAGGGCACCGGCACGGCGGCGCCACTGACCGCGAACGACACGTCCACGCCTCGTCGTTCCGCCGCGTCGACGCACGCGGTGACCTCGTGCACCAACGGGTCGGGCACGTTGTCGTTCTCGGCGAACAGCCGCCGCAACTGCGTCCCGGCAAGCGCACATCGCCGCTGGGTGTCACTGTCGCGTGGGTCCAGTGCGCCGTCGGCCAGGCCGGCAAGCAGCGACAGCGTCGAACCCAACTGGTCGGCGAAGAGACTCCGTTGGCCCCGTTCCCACTGCTGCGCCGTCAGTACCCGGGTCACCAGCCGGTCCTGTTCCTCGGACACCGCCATCGCCTCGCGGGTCTGCCGGTGCAGCACTCGCGTGATCACCACGACCGCCAGCTGGACGTTGACCGCGCCGAACGCGGTGGCACCTGCCGCACCCAACGCAGCGCGGTCCGGCACCCCTGCCGACAGGAACAGTGCCGTACTCGTCACCAGATGCGCGGCCAGAACCGTGATCAGCACCCGGACCCGGTCCAGCAACAGCAACAGCAGGTGCCACCCCACCAGTCCGAACGACCAGTCGGACGCCTGGAAACGCCGGTCCGGGGCGAGCGCGGCCGTGGCGCAGAACGACGCCGCGAGCACCACTGCCGTGCCGGCCACCACGAGGGCGACGGGCAACGGCCTTCGCCGCAGCACCCACCCGCAGCAGACGGCGGTGACACAGGCCAGGGCGATGAAGGCGGCCACGGCGAGCCATCGGTGCCGGTACTCCTGTGCGAGCAGGGGGTGCAGGCTCAGACCGAACTGCAGAACGCCGGTGGCACAGACCAGGATGATCCGCATCGTCGCGTAGACGTGGTCGCCCGCCGCGCTTTTCTCACTCACCGGGCCACACCAGCCTCACGGTGGTTCCCGCACCGGGACGCGAGGTGATCGTGGCGCTGCCGTCGACGGCGACCATGCGCTCGACCACCGAGCTCCGGATCCCGCGACGGGAGCGCGTCACTTCGTCCGGGTGGAACCCCACCCCGCGATCGGCCACCACGACGACGGCCCGGTCGCCTTCGCCGCGCACGCTCAGTACGGCGGTGTCGGCCTCGGCATGCCGCTCGACGTTCACCAGTGCCTCGCGCACCGCCCGCACGAAGGCGAGTGCCACCGAGGCCGGAACCAGGGGGGTGTTCTCCGCGCGGACGTCTACGGCCAGTCGGCCGCGGCCGACGACGGTGTGCAGCGAGGCCGTCAGGTCCACGGCGCTGTCCCGGGCGGTCGCTCCTCCCGCGGCACCGGTGAGCACCGCGAGGTCGTGTCGGGCGTACTCGGCGACCTGCTCCGGGTCCGTTTCCTTTGCCTGCCCCGTCACCAGAAGGAAGGTCGACGCCGCTGTGTCGTGCAGCAGCGCGAGGTACTCGCGTTCCTGTCGGTGCCGCGCCAGGGAGGCCGCCTCCGCGCGTGCCAGCGCCGAGCGGCGTTCCCTCAACTCGTCCACCCGTCCGGCCGATTGGCGAAGCAGCACGAATCCCAGGCGCGCGAGCAGGCACTCGAAGACCAGGCGCGGCAGCAGAGTGCCGACGGCATCGGTTCCCACCGCGGCCAGGTCGACCGCGAGCAACCCGGACGTGACGGGCACGGCGACCGCCGGAGGCCACTCCCACTGGAGTGTGATCGCCGTTGTGGTCAGCATGTTCAGCGCCCACGGGTTCAGTGGCCCGCCGGTCCATTCCTGGGTCCCGCAGACCGCTCCCACCTGCAGCACGGCGAACACCAGCGACAGCGCCGCGCCACGCCCCGTGAACCCCGCCCAGCAGTCCGCCCCGGCCCCCGCGAGCACCAGCCCGAACAGGGCGAACCCCAGCGGCAGGGCCTCGTCGGGTACGGCGAGAAGGCCGAAGACACTGATGACGACCACCGCGACCCCGCGCACGGGAGGAACCAGCCGGTGGGCGGACGCCAGGAATCGCGCCTCGACACCGCCTTGCGGCGAGATCGGCGGCACGCCGCTCACCGGGCCGGTCCGGAGGCCGGGTCGCTGGTGCCGCCTTCTTCGCGCGCCAGTGGGCACAGCTCCCGAACGACCGGTGCGACACCGCGGGTTGACAACCCGGACATCGGTTCACCGTCCTCCTGGGTTGAGCCGGCAACCTCGTCTGTCGGGCACGAATCCCGACGACGCGGGACTATACCGAAGCCGTACGACGGCTCCTCACGTCAGACGTACGTGCTCGTGGGCCCGTCGGATCCGGGCGAGCAACGCCGGGGCGTGCGCACAGGATCGGGGCAGAAGCAACACGGCGGACATGTCGCGTTCCGTACCTCGGTCGAACACCCGATGCCGGCCGGGCCGTCTGTTGCTACTTTTCGGCGCGCAATGTTCCTCGACGTGGGAGTCGGGTTGATATCAAGAACAAGAGTCAGTCGTGCGTGGATCGCGATTGCCACGGTGTGTGCGGCCCTGGTGGTCTCCCTCGGTCTCGTGCAGCCGGCCACCGCCGCTCCGGCCTGGCCGGTCATCAGCAACGGCTCGTCGGGCCCCGACGTCGGCGCCGCCCAGTACCTGCTGCGCAGCCATGGTCACGGCATCACCGCCGACAGTGATTTCGGCCCGGCGACCGAGAGTGCCGTCGTGGCCTTCCAGGAGTCCAGGGGATACGCCGCGGACGGTGTCATCGGCGCGGAGACCTGGCCGGGCCTGATCGTCACGGTCCGCGAGGGCGAGAGCGGCGACGCGGTCGCGGCGGCACAGACCGCTTTGAACAAGCACGGCTACGGACTGGCCGTGGACGGGCAGTTCGGTCCGGCCACCGCCTCCGCGGTCACCTCCTTCCAGAGCGCCAAGGGCCTGTCCGTGGACGGTGTCGTCGGCCCCGAGACCTGGCAGAACCTCGTCGGCCGGGGCGGCGGCGGGGGCGGGAACGGCAGTTACTCCCTGCCCATCCCGCGCGATGCCCTGTCCCGCGACTACTACAGCGCGCCGCATCACGACTATCCGGCACTCGACCTGCCGGTGGGCACCGGGACCCCGGTGTACGCGGTGCACTCCGGTGTGGCGAACCAGATCGACAACGACCGGTGCGGTCTGGGCTACGAAGTCGTCGGTGACGACGGCGCCACTTACTACTACTGCCACTTCTCCGCGCACGGAGTCGGCTCCGGTACCCAGGTCGGCTCGGGCACCCAGCTCGGCCTGTCGGGCAGTACCGGCAACTCCACCGGCCCGCACCTGCACTTCGAGATCACCGCCGGTGGCGCGAACCGCTGCCCGCAGGCCTTCCTGTCGGCCGTCTACGACGGGACCGCCCCGCCCGCGCCCGGCGATCTGCCGACCGGGGGCTGCATCGAATAGCGAATGTCAGGGGCCCTGGCAGGCGGGTCCCGACGACCCGTCTGCCGGTGCTCCGGCATCGGTCTGCTCGTCAATCGCACCAATCTCACCACGGGGAGTCTGGATTGAATGCAAGAACACTGATCACGAAACCGTCGGCCTGTCGTGTGTGGGTCGCGATCACCGCACTGTGTGCGGCCCTGGTGGTCTCCCTCGGTCTCGTACAGCCGGCCACCGCCGCTCCGGCCTGGCCCGCTCTCAGCAACGGCACGACCGGAGCGAACGTCGCCACCGCCCAGTACCTGTTGCGTGGTCACGGTTACGACATCTCGGTCGACAGTGATTTCGGCCCCGCGACCGAGAACACGGTGGTTTCCTTCCAGGAGTCCAGGGGGTACGCCGCGGACGGTGTCATCGGCGCGGAGACCTGGCCGGGCCTGATCGTCACGGTCCGCGAGGGCGAGAGCGGCGACGCGGTCGCGGCGGCACAGACCGCTTTGAACAAGCACGGCTACGGACTGGCCGTGGACGGGCAGTTCGGTCCGGCCACCGCCTCCGCGGTCACCTCCTTCCAGAGCGCCAAGGGCCTGTCCGTGGACGGTGTCGTCGGCCCCGAGACCTGGCAGAACCTCGTCGGTCAGGGCGGCGGCGGGGGCGGCGGGGGCTGCACGGTGCCGGACGAACCCGACCCCGAGGTGCTCAAGGTCGTCTACCGGACCGGCGTCGAACTCGGCGTCAGCGACAGGGTGTTGCTCGCCGGGTTCGAGGCGGGCGTGGTCGAGTCCAACATGAACAACCTGGACTGCGGCGACCGGGACTCGCTCGGAGTGTTCCAGCAGCGTCCGTCGCAGGGCTGGGGCACGCCGGAACAGATCATGGACGTGTCGTACGCGTCGAACGCGTTCTTCACCCCCGCCATCCGGGTGGCGGCGGACAACCCGGACCTGTCCGCGGGCCAGGTGGCGCAGACCGTGCAGGTCTCGGCCTACCCGGACCGCTACGACGCGGTGGAAGGCACCGCCCGCGAGCTGATCGAACGCGCCAAGGAACTCCTCGGCCAGTAATCGGCGGCATGAGAACCACGACATGACAGGGTCCCGGCCCCGTGCCCCGGCGCGGGGCCGGGACCTCTTCGGCCGACGCGGCGTCAGGGGCCGTGCTCGCTCCGGCGCCTCGCCCACCGAGGTGCCCCAGCCGGCCGTCGTGAGCGGTCGCCTGCGGGTGCCGGGGGCCTGATCCGGCCAACTTGATGCGGCACGGGGAGGACGGGCCGATTCCTCACCTCGCCGGGATGGACATCGCCGGTGCGGGCTGGTCATGCTGACACCTCCGGAGATGCCTTGCCGAAGGGTTCGCTGACGGCCCATCACCGTCCTGGACGGTCCGACGGAAGTGAGAGCGATGAACTCCGCACATCAGCACCGCGACCCCGCACCCGAGCAGAACCCCGCCGTCGCGGCGGACGAGCGCAGTCCCGAACTGCTCCTCGTCGACGCCGGGTCGGTGCGTGACATCACCCTGGGGAACTGGCCGTTCGGGCACCCCGACGACACGCAGCACTGGACGCCGACCGACGACTGATGCGCTGGGCGGCCGGGTTCCGGGCAGGGCCGGACACGAGCGGGGCGCCGGTCCCGGTCCCCCTCGGCGGGGCCGGGATCCCGGGCTTCGCCAAGGCGTGGACCGTCGGGCCGGTCGTGATGCGTACGGCAGAGGCCGAGGGCCCCGGGCGGTCCCGGATCGCGGCCGTCGGCGACTGTCCACCCACCCGTGCCGAACTGGTCGCCACCCTCGACGCCATACGGGCCGGGCACCTGGACCGGCTGCCGGAGCGGCCCGGCTCCTGTCTGCTGGTGGCCGAGACCGATGGTCGTACGGTGGTCATCGGCGACCGCGCCGGTGTCTGGCCGATTTTCTACCGCAGGGATCTCGACGGCGGGGTCTGGTGGTCGAACGCGGCCGCGCCGCTGGCTGCGCTCTCCGGCCCTCCGGTCCCCGACCTCCGCGCACTGGCGGCCCGCACCGCTCTGCCCGGCGTGGTGCTCGACCCGCACAGCAGCCTGTTCCCGCAGGTCGCCCGGGTGCCGCTCGGCATGGCCCTGGTCTGCGGGCCGCGATCGGTGCGTCTGGCCCGTAGGAGCGCTGCCACCGCCCCTTCCGGCGCGGAGTCCCTCTCCCTGCCCGAAGGGGCCGAACTCCTGCGCGCGCGGCTGACCGAGGCGGTCGTCCGCCGGGTGCACCTCACCCGGCTCCGTTCCGCCGACCTGTCCGGCGGGCTCGACTCCACGGCCCTTGCCCACCTCTCCACGAGGGCGGGGAAGACCCACGCCGTCACCTACACCGACGAATGGCTGCACAACGACGACCTTCCGTACGCGACGGCCGCCGCTGCCGGGATGCCGGGGATCGTCCACCACGTGGTGACGGGAGACCGCTCCACACTCCACTACACCGGACTGGCCCCGGACCACCTCGCCGTCCCCGTCTCGGACGCCCCCAGTCCTACCGTCGTGCTGTGGGCGATGAAGGCGAAAGTACTGGGCGCGATGGCCGCGCACGGCTCGCGGGGTCACTTCGTGGGCACCGGCGGAGACACCGTGCTCACCGCTTCCGGCGTCCTGACCGACGCCTTGCGCGCCGGACGACACCGTCGGGCCGTAGCGACGGCCATGGCGGCGGCCCGCGTCACCCACACGTCCGCCTGGCACCTGTGGCGTGCAGCCCGGTCCAAGGCCGGACTCACCCCGGCGAGCGAGGCGGAGCGCCTCGCGAACCGGCTGCGCGGACCCGCCGCCCCCGATGTCACGGCGGTCACCACGGGCCGCAGGGCCGGGCGGGCCGGTGGCGCGGACGCCGCGTGGCTGCCGGACCCGACGATCGCCGACTGGATGCCCCAGTCGGCCCGTGACCTCCTGGCCGGCCATCTCACCGACACCTGCCGGGCCCGCGAACTGCCGACCGGTCTCGCCCGCTGGCGCGACGCGAACGGCCTGGCCGGGGTCGGCGACGACGTCGCCCAGTACGCCCACCTGGCAGCGAGCATCGGCATGCCCGTATGGGCCCCGTACCTGGACGACCAAGTGGTCGCGGCCTGCTTCGGCGTGCCACCCGAGGAGCGGCACGTGCCCGGGGCGTACAAGCCACTGCTGACCCACGCCATGCGCGGTGTCGTCGCCGACCGGATCCTGGCCCGCCGCACAAAGGGCACCTTCGCCGGTCCCGTCTACGCCGGCCTGGCCGAACACTCCACCGCACTCACCGAGTTGGTAGGACCCGGCTCCCGCCTCGCCCGCCTCGGACTCCTCGACCCGGCGCCCGTCGCCGCCGTACTGCGCCGGGCGGCGCCAGGGCTTCCGCTGCCGCTCGGCTCGGTGCACAACCTCGTCGCGGTCGAGGTGTGGCTGCGGCAGTTGGAGACCCGGAGCCGCTCGTCGTGGTGGAAGGAGAACTGATCCCGTGCCGTGGGTCCTGCCGCGTACCGTGCACGTCGTCCACGACGACACCTCGGGCGCCGCTCTGCTCGACGAACGCTCCGGACGCTGGTACCACCTGTCCCGACCCGGAGGCCGGCTCCTCAAGGCGATCCTCGCGGGCACCGACCCCGAGGAGGCAGCGGCCGAGGCGGCCGTACCGGGCGACCCCGGACGGTCCGCGCAGGCATTCCTGGCCCTGTTCCACGACCTGCGGGCCGCAGGTCTCCTGATCCGGCGACCCGACGGTTCCCCGCCCCGCGGCCGACCGGATCCCGGATCCTCCGGCAGGCCCACCGGAGGGTTCATGACCGGACTCGCCGGAAGGCTCACCGCGAGACTCACGAGGAGACCCGCCGGAAGGACCCGACGATGACTCTGCCCGTCGCTCCCCCCGCCGGCCCGCGGCCCTCCTCCGTCCAGCGACTCTGCGGGGCACTCGGCTTCGCCGCCGCCGTCCTCCTGCTCAGGCTTCCGCTGCACCGCGCCACCGCCTTCGTGCGCCTGCTCCACCGCCTGCCCCTGAGGGAACCCGCGCCGGTCCGGGCCGCGCGCATCGTCCAGGCTGCCCGCTCGGCCGGTGCCTGGTGGCCCGGACGGGCGGCCTGCCTGGAGATCTCGCTCGCCGCGACCCTGGCGGCCGTCGCCCGGGGCTACCGCCTTTCCTGGTGCCTCGGGGTGCGCTTCCTTCCGCCGCCGCGTGTCCACCACGCGTGGGTCGAGACCACGGCCGGTCCGGCCGGCGAACCCGAGACCGCGCTTCCGCACGGCTGGCCCTACGCGACGGCCCTGCGCATCTGACCCGCGCCGTGGGCCGATTCGGTCACGTCCTGCCGGGCACGGCCTCGCCGGTGGCGAACGGTGTTCTCCGGCGGGGTGGTGACGACGGTGTCAGCGTGGTGCGGACGCGTACACGTCGCTCACGTCGTCCCTGGGCTTCGGCCTGTTCCGGCCGCACGGACCCGCCGCGAAGGCGCGGAGCAGGTTCTCCGTGCTGCGGGTGACGAAAGCTCCCGTACGGGCGTCCATGCCGTGGTTGCGTCCGTTCTCGCGGGTGCCCGCCATCAGGGCCTCGACCCATCGCATCGTCCCGGAGGCGAAGACGCCCGCCCCGCTCGGCACGGTGTAGTAGGCGGAGTCGGCGTAACTGGGCCTGCCCTTACAGACGAGGGGGGAATGCGCGATGATCTCGAGCGGTGCCGGGGTGGGCATGCCGGGAGTGACCCGGTCGTACTC
Organism: Streptomyces sp. NPDC001732; assembly: GCF_053596315.1. NCBI lineage: Bacteria > Bacillati > Actinomycetota > Actinomycetes > Kitasatosporales > Streptomycetaceae > Streptomyces > Streptomyces sp. NPDC001732. The sequence goes on along the minus strand of NZ_JBSFFY010000058.1, from coordinate 30,946 downwards.
CACCCCGACCAGGTGGTCGAAGGAGGCTCCTCGCTCCACGCCTGTGCCCTCGAAGAGCCAGTGGTCGCTCCGGCGGACGACATACGGGGCGTCCACGGGGTAGCCCTCGTAGAGCACCCCGGTCAGGGAGGACTCGGGAGAGGCGCCGGGTGGCTGGCGGAAGTCGTTGGTCGGCATGTCCGGGTGGTCGGCGAGGTACGGGTCGTTCCGGTAGTCGGTCTTGTAACAGACGACGGTGCGGTCGGCGCCAGCGGCGCCCGGCTCCAGCCTGACCCTGCGGAAGCAGGTGTTGGCCCCGAGGAAGGCCACGTTCGTACCCGCGTCGCGCGCCCGGGTGACGTGCGCCCGTTGCTGCGGCGTCCAGTACTCGTCATGTCCCAGCGAGACGGCTCCGGCCGCGTTGCGGAGAATGCCGGGGTCGCGGTGGACGTCCGGGCCCGTGGTGTAGGCGAGCGGGACACCCAGCTTCTCCGCCAGGACCACCACTGCCCGTTCATAGACCATGAACTTCTCGGCACCGCTGCCGTCGTAGGGCCGGTCGAAACTGACGGCGAGCGACCGCGTGCCGTACGCGCCGTTCTCGCCCTGGTAAAGGCTGTAGCCGCCCCACAGGTTGTACGCCTGCCACGTTGCCGGGGCGTGCATCAACACGATTCTGCCCGTGGCGCTCGCCGAGCGGACGATCAGCGGCACATAGCGCTGGTGGGCGTCTTCCGAGTCCAGCCGGAGCAGATACGCTCCCTCCGGCCAGCCGCCGGTGCGCACGAGGAGTGTGCGTTTCCAGTCCGCCCGTACGGTACGGGTGGCCCGGACCAGCCGGGGACGCCCCTGGACCGACCCGGCAACACGGGGCGAACGCCAGACCAGTCGTGCCTGCGCCCCGCCGTACCAGCCGACGCGGTAGGCCGAGACCCGGAACGCCGGGGCGGTGGTGGAGACGTACAGGCCGAGCTCCTCGCCCGGCAGCACACTCACCTTGTCGGCGTAGCCCTCGATGGCCCCGGGCGGTCCCGTGGAACTGACCCGCCAGTCGGAGTCCCCCGCCCGGACGTTCTCCCCTCTCTCGGCGCGGCGGCCGGCGCCGGGCTGGGTGGGCCCGCCGTTCCCGGAGAAGTGGCATCCGGTCAGCGCGGCGCCGCCGGCCATCGCCCCGCTCGCCGCCGCAGCGAGGAAGAGCCTGCGATCCGGCCGGCCGGGGCTCCCGGCGTCCTGCCCCTCACCGTGTTTCATACCGCCCGCCGAACCCGTTCCGCGACACTGTCACCGGCCATCATCCCCCGCCACGGGCTCGGGGACGACGAGGCAGCGCCGAACCGGGGACGGGGCTGCTGTCCGGTGTCGGCCGTTCCACCGTCGGCCGAGCCGGCGGCGAGATCGCATCCTCCTGGCCGAGCGGGACTGCGCGGTCCCCGGCCGGCCCGCTCTGCGCCCGAAGACACCGGCGGACGTATTCGCCCACCTGGGCGACGGCCGACCCGGCCTCGGACACCACGCCGCGGCGTCTGCGGTCGGCCTCGCGGGACCGGCGCTTCCCGCAATCCCGGCCAGGCGGTGAACGGTCAGGAATGCCACGCCGCGCCGACGCCCAGCTGCAGTGCGGGCCCTTCATCGTCCCACGACGGCACCGGCCTCTCGTCGAACCCCTCGGGTCGGGCGATGGGGTGGTCAAGGAGAACGTCCTCGATGACGGCGAACGCGGCCACGAGCGTCTCGGCATGCGGCACAAGGTCCGCGACAACGCTTTCGGAAGCGTCCTGCAATCCCTTCACCTGCGCGCCGGTCAGATGACCGTCGGCGAGCAGATCACCGCTGTGCGCCGCGATCTGGCGCAAGGCGAACAGACGGTACAGCAAGGTCAGTTGCTGCCGCGCCTCGTCGTCAGGTGCTTCCGCCGCCGCGTCCAGGAGGGCCTGGCCCGCCTGGCTGACCGCATGGGAGTCGACCAGCTTCAGGGCCGAATTGACGGTGTTGTTCCACCGGTTGAGCGGATCCCCCGGCGGGCCACTGCGCAGGCGCCTGCGTGCCCGCTGGTGCCAGATGCGTTCGATGTCGCCCAGCAGGTCCTGCAGGAACGCGGTGTCGGCGAGGTCCCGGGTCTCGGGGTCCAGACCGCAGGGCTGCGTCGGGGTGAAGTGCCCCAGAAGCATCTCGCCGGCCGCCTTCACCCATATCACCAGGTTGTCGCCCTCAGCGGTGATCGTCCCCTCGTTGGCGGCGAGTTGACCCGCGATGCCGTTGGCAAGGAAAAGCCCCTGAGCACCGCAGCGTTCCCGGCACTCGGTCATGACCTCTCGCGCCTGCCAGGTGATCCAGCCCTTCGCGATCGCCGTGAACCGTTCGCTGTCCTCCTGCTCCTGCTCCTGCCCCTGCTCCGCTGCCTCGGTCCATCGTCGAACCGCGGCCCGGTGCAGCAGCGTCGCGGCGTAGGTGGTGGCGACGGACTCGAGGAGCGGAGTGTGGTGGCTCCGGTGGGCAAACAGCGGAACACTGCCGCCAGTTGTCACCCCGGCGGTCTGCCTGTTGAAGGCGTGTCGAACCGCCACGGCGACCGCATGACGGGTGACCCCGAGGCTGTAGCCGCTCATGCACAGTTTGCCGACTGTCACGCGGCCGATGGATTTCAGGAAGCGCCGACGGGGACTGCCGATCGAACTGACGAAGGTGCCCTCCGGAGTGAGGCGCCCGTATTCCGACTCCAAAAGCGCCTCGCGCGGCAGGCGCACGCGGTCGAACGATGTGATGCAGTGGTCGACCGGTGCTGTGGCTGTCTGTGGCAGCCTGCGTATCTCCACCCCCGGCAGCGCGGTTCCGTCCTCGTCGCTGAGGGGAGTCAGGAACAGGAAGACGCCCTGGTCCCTGCCCTCGACGATCAGCCGGGCAGCCACAACAGCGGACTTGGCGCCACCCGTGGAGCTGGTGTTCGGCATGAACTTCCGGGCGTCCGCGTGGGGAGTGTGAAGCACGAACTCACCGGCGGCATGGTCGTACGTGGCGGTGGTCTCCAACTGCGCGGCGCTGTTGCCGTGCCCGGCCTCCGTGCACAGAAACGTCCCCGTCCGCCGCAGCCGGGCGAAATCCTGCAGATCACGGTCCGGCCGACCGGACGAGTGGTCGAAGAAGCTTCCGAGGAACAGGTTGTAGTGGATACTCGCCACCGTCCCCAGCCCCGGGTCCACAGGGCCCACCCACTCGTGAAGCGCCGTCAGCCGCCGCACATCGCCGGCGAAATCGACGGGACTGTCAAGCTCGGCATTGACTAAGCCCAGACGTTCGTACGACAGAGCGGAACGCTCCTGGGGCGACAGCCCTTCTCGGAAACGGAACGGCTCCGTGCTGAACAGTTTGCGCCACGGCTCGTGATATTGATCCAGCCGCTCACCGAACAGCGCCTGCGTGAGCGCTGCTGTTGTCCTGGTGGCCTGGTCAGAAGAGGGGTAGGAGATGATCACGCTTCGGAACGGTAGCTCATACGATTAACCAGCTCGGAGTGATGATCAACACGATTGAGAGCCCTCCGATCACGGTATGTGCTCACTTCTGCGCGCCTGTAACCCTGTTTCGGGCAACCATGTGGATCAAGTGTCTCTGCCCCCGCGCACCGGCCCCTCGCGGCGGAAAACGGAGGGGAAACCGCTACCGGTCGACTGGCCTTCCGGAACCCGGGAGGAGTCATGCCTGGGCAGGCGGCGAACAGCTGCTGAGGTTGAACTCGTGGTGATCGCCAAGGGGGCGGGGTCTTGTCGGTGTGCCGTTCGGCAGCCCCTCGGCCAACGCAGTGGCGTGTCCCCGTCCGACGTCCGCAGCCTGCCCACGGACGTGGTCCTCGTCCGCCCTGCCGAGAGTCAAGTCAGGAGTTTGGTCAACAGACTTGACGACGCCTGAATGCCACGGCCTGCTACAGCGGATTGTCCCCGTTCCGGTTGAACAGGTCCCCCGGCTCGAACATCTGCCGGGCCACCACATGTCCATGCTCTGCTGCCATACGGAACCAGGGTTCCGACGGGGGAAGGCCGTCGCGGTTCTCCACCAGACGCCCCATCTCCCACATCGACTCGACGTCACCCGCCTCGACGGCCCGGCGCAGCAGTCGCTCCGCCTCTTCCAGTTCGCCGTGGATCTTGGCCGTCATGGCCAGGGCCCGTAAGGCGTCGAGGTCGCCCGCTTCGACGGCCCGGTGCAGCAGCCGTTCCGACTCTTCCAGTTCGCCACGGGCCTTGGCCTTCATGGCCAGGAACCGTAGTGCGCCGGGGTCGCCCGCATCCGCGGCGGCGGTCAGGGCCTCGGGGCTCATGCCCCGCCTGCCAAGGACGGTGTTCCGGACGATCAGAAGGATGCCGAGTGCCCACAGGAGCCGGCTCACCTGTGTGACGAGGCCGTGGTCCGTCGTCAGCCCGACGATGGTCAGCACTGCGGCGAGGAGCAGCAAGAGGGCTGCCATCCGTCTTCTCCAGGGGTACGCGATGCCGGTACAAGCATCAGCAGGTCAGAGCCCGGACCCGCCCCGCAGAGGAGAAATGCGGGAACCTGCGACGCTGTGGCCCCGGGGCACGTCTGATGAGACGCCGTTCGCCGTGATCGTCCACGTGCTGGTGAGCGGGTGCGCCCGGCGGGCTCTGCCGCTGTGTTTGGGGATGCTGCCCCCGGTCGTCGGTGTCCTTGCTGCCAACTCCCACGACAGCCAAGCTCCGAAGCCCAGGGTGACCGGTCCCCCATCGAGGCACACCCCCACCGCGGCTGGAACCACTCCCCGCGTCCGGCCTGCAGCTCCACCACGTCCATGTGGCCGCGGTCGAGCAGCCGCCAGACCGGCTCCGGCGGGATGCAGCCGGAGCGTGTCCGGGGCCGGTGGTCGAGATCAGTGGCGTCCACGGCCACGCACCATGCCGCTCGCCCTGGCACCTGGGCGCGAATCGCCGACGGTGTCCTGCTACAGCGACACCACCCAGCCGCCGTCGACCGTCAGTGTGTGGCCGGTCACGTACGCGGACGCCGCGGAGGCCAGGTAGACCACGGCGCCACCGAGATCACCGGGTTCACCGATGCGCCCGAGCGGGATGTGGGTGTCCACGAGCCGGTTCTCCTCCGTCCGATCGGGCAGGAGGTCGGTGGTCATGGCGGTCCGCATGTAACCGGGTGCGATGGCATTGACCCTGATGCCGTGGCGCCCCCATTCGTATGCCATGTTCTTGGTGACCTGGACAACGGCGGCCTTGGAGGCGTCGTACACGGAGGAACGTTCGCCGTCGACCACGAGGCCTCCGATGGAAGCGATGTTGATGATCCGCCCGCCCCCGCGCTTCCGCATGGCGCGGGCCGCGCGTTGCGCGGTGAAGTAGGTGCCGCGCAGATTGACGGAGAGCGTGGTGTCGAACTCTTCGAACGTGGCTTCCAGCGCGCTGTTGCGCAGGGAGACACCCGCATTGTTGACCAGGACGTCCGGGCTGTCCCCGCGCGCCTCCAGCTTGTCGAACGCGGCGTCGATACTGCGCGGTCCCGCGGCGTCGAGTTCCAGCGGGGAACAGTCGACCGCATGCTCCTTGAGTGCCGTGCACGTCTCCTCGGCGGCCTCGGTGTCGAGGTCGGAGACGATGACTCGGGCGCCTGCCGTGCCCAGTGCGAGGCATTGGGCACGGCCCAGTCCGCCGGCGGCGCCGGTGACCAGGGCGGTCTGCCCGGCCAGTGAGAAGCAACCGAACGGCGTGATGGAGGGGGAAGTGGTGTGATCGGCCGGCATGGAACAGCACTCCTCGTGGCGGGCCGGGCAGGACGGGGGCTGTCTACAGCCCGTAATCGGTCAGGATCTGCACGACCTTCTGGGAGTCGTGCAGTACGTGCTCGCGGATGTGTGCAGCAGCGGCCTCGGTGTCCTGCCGGACGATGGCCTCGGCCAGCGGCCGGTGGTCGACGGCGGTGCCGCCGGGGGATTTCACGACCTTCGAGCAGAAGTACCACTGCCGCAGTGCGAGGTTGAAGTGGATCTCGGCGGTGGCCGAAAGGTCCTCGTTACGGGTCATCGCGTACATCGCGCGGTGGAACGCGGCGTCCAGGTCGATGCACTCCTGGAGGTTGGTGGTCTCCGCCTGCTGCTCGGCGAGCGCCAGCAGGTGCTGCTTCTCCGCGTCCGAGCCCCGGCGACAGGCCAGGGTCGCGGCGAGCCCTTCGAGTTCCAGCCTGAGCTCGGTCACGGAGCGGGAGTTCTTGAGGGCGATGTCGGTGGCGTAGGTTCCGCTGCGGGGGTACACCACCACGAGCCGCTCGAAGGTGAGCCGTCTGATCGCCTCGCGCATGGGTGATGCCCCGAAGCCGAGGTTGCTGCGCAGTTCCGGCTCGCTGAGCTGTTCTCCGGGCATGATCTCGCAGCGCACAAGGCGCGAGCACAAGGCGTTGTAGGCCGAGGCACTGAGCAGATTCGGAGCGGATGCCTCGCCGTCGGTCGTTGAATCTCCGACGACTCTTACAGAACGCACCGGACGACCTCTCTGTGGGGGAGGCGCCAACGGCAGGTCCGTTGGCGCCCTGGGCAGTTGACTGTGAGCAGGCTACGCGTTCACCACGGGTGCGGGGCCGCCCGCCCCCGGGTCCGCGAGCAGATCGTCGATCACCGTGGATATGCCGTTCTCGACGGTGCAGGCGTAGTCGCCGACGGAGTATTCCCCGCCGAGAACGTCCACCAACTTGAGCTCGACGCCATTGACGGCAAGGGCCGGTGACAGGTCGACCTCGGCAGGGCCGAAGGACTTGCGCTTCAGGACGAAGTCCTTGGAGGTGTCGCGCGAAATGATCTCGAAGGTCTTGAAACCCGGTCCGTTCGCCTCGGGGAGCGCGTGGACCTGGAGGTGGGGATACAGGCGCATGTCCGACCAGGAATCGGCGGAGTACCCCTCCTGTGCCGACATCGCGATGCGGAAGATCTGGGAACCGGCTCGCGTGACCGTTCCGCGGGCGCCGCCCTCGTCGTCCGTCAGCTCGATCTCGGCGTACTGCTTGGGGTAGCCCCAGACCTCGCGGCCGAAGGCCACGCTCCAGGGCTGGTCCTCGAACTCGAAGAAGTAGGTCACCGCCGTCCTGTCCTTGTAGCGGACCGGGACGACGACTCCGGAGTCGTAGAAGGCACCCGGGGTCGCGTTGCCGAAGTCCGCGATCTGGACGACGAACCGGTCGTCGGCCGGCTCGAACGGCGTCGGCTCCAGGAGGGCGGCGAGGTTGGCGGCGTCTCCCCGGCAGTAGACCGAGAGTGTCCGGAGGTTCTGCGACCAGTACGGCTGGTCGCCGCCGGGGTAGCCGAGGTACTTGAAGAAGTTCTTCACGTCGTAGTGCTGTGTCATCTTCAACTCCTGTACGGAATGGGGTGTGTCGGGCAAAATCGGGTACGAACGGGAAGCACCGGGCACGCGAGCCCGGCATGGTCCGACCGGGAGGCTCTAGTTCCTTCCCGCCTCGTGGATCCGGCGGAGGAACGTCTTCAGTTCGGGCGTGCGTGGTTCGTTGAAGATCTGCTCGGGCGGCCCCTGTTCGAGGATGATTCCCTTGTGCAGGAAGCAGAGCTGGGACGAGATCTCCCTGGCGAAGGGCAGCTCATGGGTGGTCATCATCATCGTGATGCCGTCGGCGGCCAGTTCCCTGACCAGGTTGAGTACCTCGATCACCAGCTCCGGGTCCAGGGCCGAGGTGATCTCGTCCAGCAGCAGTACCTCGGGACGCATCAGCATGGCCCGTGCTATCGCCACCCGCTGCTGCTGTCCGCCCGAGAGCTGCTCGGGGTAGGCGTCCGCCTTGTCCTTGAGCCCCACGCGTTCGAGCATGACGCGCGCGTCGGCCTCCGCCTGGGCCTTCGACGCCACCCCGGCGCGGACCGGTGTGAGGGTGCAGTTCCGCAGGACTGTCATGTGCGGGAAGAGGTTGAAGCTCTGGAACACGATGCCGACTCTGCGGCGCAGCCTGACCAGGTCGACCCCGTCGCCGGAGACGACGTCGCCGTTGAGCGAGATCTGTCCGCCCTGGATCGGTTCGAGTCCGTTGACGCAGCGCAGGAGGGTCGATTTCCCGGACCCGGACGCACCGATGAGGGTGACGACCTCGTTGCGTTCGACGGCGAGATCGACCCGGTCGAGGACTGTGGTGGCACCGTACTTCTTGGTGACCTGTTCCAGGGCCACATGTGCGGTTGTCGGCATGGTTCAGACTCTCTTCAGCTTTGTCCCGGAGCGGGCCAGCAGGTAGTCGACGAAGCGGGTCTGCGGGATGGTGACGAGAACGAAGACGAAGCACACGGCGGTCACCGCGGAGAGGTTGAAGTCGTTGGCGGAGTAGATCTTCGCCTGGCTGAAGGCGTCGATGATGCCTACGACGATGACCAACGCCGTGTCCTTCTGCAGCCCGATGAACTGGCTGAGCATGGGGGCGGCGATGTTCCGTGACATCTGCGGCAGGATGACGAACCTGAGGACGTCCGGCTGCGAGAGGCCCATGGAGAGCGCCGCCGAGGTCTGCCCCTGGTTGATGGACTCCATGCCGGCGCGGTAGAGCTCGGCGTTGTAGGCGCTGTAGGTGAGTGCCAGGGCCGCGATGGCGTAGACGATCGGATCGCCCTCGCTGAGCACGGGCACCTCGGTCAGGGGAAGACCGAAACAGACCAGGTAGATCAGCACCACGGACGGAATGCCGCGGAGTACGTCGATGTACGCGATCGCCAGCACCCGAACCGGCCAGAAGCCCTTGCCCGGCAGTAGCCGTGCCACGGCGAGAACCAGTCCGAAGAGCATGGCCAGGATCTGTGCGCCGACAGCGATCTCGATGTTGATGACGAGAGCCTTGAAGATGTCTCCCAGGCTCTTCGTCATGAACGACATGTTGAAGAAGGTCTTCTGCACCGCCCCGTCGTTGGTGAAGACGAGCAGGCCGGTGACCGCCACGACGGCGACGAAACCCGTCAGACCCAACGAGGACACCGACGCGTTCCTGGAACGGGCGGCCGCGATCCGCGACTCGGTGTAGCGCTTGGCCTCCCACTCCTCGTCCGAGAGCTTGTTGCGCCGGTAGGCCAGCAGGAGCGGGCCCCCGAGGACGGCCGCCGGCAGCACGACTCCGAACACGAGCCGAGGGGTCTGTCCGGAGGTGAGGGTTCCGGCGAACTGGTGGCACAGCACAACAGTCAGCAGGGCAAGGACCGCCGCCCCGCCGAGATACCCCGAGGTGCGCAGCGGACGAGCCGGGGCGAAGCCCTCTTCGTCCGGTGCGGGTCTGTCGGTGGAGTCCTTGTGAAGCGTTCGGGCGCCCATGGTCAGGCACTCCAGTCAGGGAGCGCGTGCGGGTCGCCGCCGAGGATCGGATTGAGCCACTTGTCCATGATCGACTTCAAGGTGCCGTCCTTCTCCATTCCGGCGAGGATCTTGTCCACCACCGCGACGTTCGGCGATCCCTTGGGGAACAGTGGGGCGACGTCACCGCCGACCGGGTATCTGCCTATGACCTTGAGCTTGCCGCCGGACTCGGCGGCGCGGGGCATGACGGTCGCGGTGTCGTTCAGCGCGGCGTCGATCTGACCGGCGAGCACGGCGTTGAAGAGGTCGTCGTTGGAGCTGAACACCCGGACCTGCTTGGGTTTCAGGGTGTCATTGGCAAACTTCAGCTGGAGCGATCCGGCCAGAACGCCGACGGTCGAGTTCTTGATGGTGGAGCGGGAGAGACTGGAACCGCTCTTGGCGAGGACGCCGGTCTCGTACGTGTTGTAAGGGGTGGAGAAGTCGACGGCCTTGCGCCGTTCCGGAGTGACGAGGATGTCCCACACCGCGAAGTCGAAGTTCGACGCCTTGGCCGTCACCAGCGCCTCGAAGGAGGCGTTGACCAGGGTGATCTTCTTGAGGCCCGCCCGGTTGGCGATCTCCGCGTCGAGGCAGTACATGTAGCCGCCGTCGACGGTTTCCAACGTGTTGCCCCGGTACCCCGCGGGGAAGGGCAACGAGGCGGCGACGGTGAGTTCGCCCGCCTTCCTCGTCTTCATCTCGTGGATCTGGGGATTCTTGGTGACCTCGCAGTCCCCGAACGGTTTCGCCCGGTGCGCGGAGTCCGCTCCGGTCCCACCGGAACAGGCTGTGAGCGCGACGAGGGCGGTGGCCACGACCACTGCGCCGCTGATTCTCAGTGACTTCTTCATGTGCGACCTCTGGGGAGGATGACTTCGGAGTACGAGGAGCAGCCCGAGTCCACGCCATGCACTGCCGCGCGAACCTTGGAACATCACTGATATTTCAGTGATGTGGGACGCAGGCTATACACGGGGGTGTGTTTTTGGCCAGACCCTTTCGCACAGGGGGATGCGGGGCGGCGGCGCGGCCGACCGGTCCGCCACATCGCGTCACGTGTGTCCGACTTCTTGAAGGTCCGCCCGGACCGAAGGGCTCGGCGACCGCTCTCCTCGGTGGTCGAACGCGCCGCCGTCCGGCCGCCCCTGGAAAGCCGCTGAAGATCTCGGGTTCCGGCGGGTGCCCGACGAGTTCGGGCTGCTGCTCGCGCCCGGGACGCCCCGCAGCTCGTCGACATCGCGGGCAGCGGGGCCGTGGATGAACTGCGCGCGAGCATCGAGGGGTTCGGTCTCGCGCTCGCCGATGCCGTCCGGCATCAGGCCCGTGCCGTCGGCGTCTCCCGCGCATGCACTGTCACCGATGGTGCCGGCCACTGGTGGGCAGCCCGCAGGAGGATCAACGAAGTACTGCCGTACCGGTGGAGGCACGTACAGGCCGGGAACGGCACGAAAGGCACTCGTGAGTACCCCTGGGCCCGGACGTCCGTCCGCGTGGGCGATGCCCCGGAAGGACACCGGGACGACGGCGTCGGCGTCCTGGTGTCCCGCAGCTGGTCAAGCCACCGCCCAAGCCTGCCCCCAGCGCCGACGCGCTTTCCAGGACCGGTCGTGAGCAGGACTGCAGCTGCGGTGTCGGTCTGCTGAAGTATCCTTCCCGCCGCCACACACCGATTGGGAGGATCGAGAGAATTGACTGACCTGGCCGCTTTCTCACTGCCCTTTTTTGATTCCCGCACCATCTCTTTCGCGGAACCCCGAACACTGCGGGAACTTCAGATGATGGAGTGCAGCGCCCACATTCGGGCGAAGCCGGGGTGGTTCGACAAGATGAACGATTCCGAAATTGTCGCCAGGTGGACGCAGGAAGCGGTTGCCCAGGGCCTGACCGGAGCACAGATTCGTTATGTGCTTGCCGAACTGGCGTATTACGCCGAGCTGCGGGACGAGCGAACCGGCATCGAGGTTTCCGCCGTCGACGGGGTGTGGCAGTCGGACACACTGGTGGACGACGAGCTCAGGTCCCGGCTGCGCGAGGCGGTTCGGGTTCTGGAACAGGTACCCGAAGCGGAACAGGACTGGCATCCGGGCTCCGATGGCCAGGTGCTGGATCTGGTTCATCCCTCGCTCTTCTGCCTCGTGCGAGAGGTGAGCGGAGCCCCCGAGCGGGCCTGGCGAAGCCCGGAAGCCGGCAGTTCGCCGCACGAATTCTCGGAGGAATTCCAGTGGCTGCCCACGGATGTCGAGGTCGGCGACGACGGCGAGGTGGCCTTCCGTTCGTACGTCAACAATGTCCACCCCGTGGCTCATCGTGAGCTCGCCTCCGTCCTGCCGGTCCTGTTTGCGCGCCTGCGCCCGCTGCTGGAAAACGTGCTCACCGATCTGCGTCATCCGCGGCCCCTGCGGATCGAGGCCGATCCTTACACGTGGTACGACGGGGTCCCGGACAAGCCGGTCGAACCCTCCGGCGACAATGACGGTGACGCCCACGAGGGACGGGAAGAAGCCGAGAAGGACTGGTGGGACGACTGCCCCCCGGTCGCCCCGGCCACCCTGGCCGTCCCGGACGCCCCGGCCTTCGTCCCGCCCGTGTCGCCCGACGAATCCGCTCGCGTCGACCTGCGCGGTCGTCGTCTCCAGGTCATCGTCAAGCTCGCCACTATTCATCTCACCCCGGAAAAGCCCGAGTACCCCGGCGGTTCCTGGCATGTCGAGGGGATGCTGAACGAGCGGATCGTCTCGACCGGCATTTACTACTGGGACAGCGAGAACATCACCGAAAGCCGGCTGAGTTTCCGGACGGCACTCGACGACCCGGAATACGAACAGGATGACGACACCGGCATACGTGAGGTCTATGGCCTGGAAAACGAAGACCCACTGAATCAGGTACTGGGATCGGCGTCGACCCCGGCGGGCCGCTGCCTGGCGTTCCCGAACATCCTGCAACACCGCGTCGGCTCGTTCCGCCTCGCGGACCCCACTCTGCCGGGATATCGCAAAATCCTTGCGTTCTTCCTGGTCGACCCCTCGGAAACGATTGTCTCGACCTCCGATGTGCCGCCGCAACAGCCATGGGCTGCCACATCGACCATGACACTGGAGCAGGCCAAGGGCTACCGCGAACGGCTCATGCAGGAACGCAAATTCTTCGTCGACGAACACAACGATCAGGTCTACGAGCGGCAGTTCTCCCTGTGCGAGCACTGAACCGTCGCCCTCGCTCCTCCCTGTCGGGTGCACGGTTGACGCACGGCCGTTGATCACACCCCGTCGGCAACCCCCGTCGGATCCGATTGGATTCGTGTCGCCCCGGCCCCCGGGGCGGCAGGCGCCGGCCTGTCAGATCCCGCGCCTAGGGTGTCGCAGAGGCCGATCGAGGAGCAGAGCAGTGCGAGTAGAGCGTCACCAGGTGGGCGGGGCCGTCGTGTCGGCAGCGCGCGAGGACTTCACGAACCGTATCGGGAGGCGGGTGCGGTCCATGTCGAGGGCCGGCCGGATGACCACCGCCGAGTGGCAGTTGATCTCCGACGAGTTCCTCGACTACCTGGGCGCCCTCTCCGTCGAGACGCCCGACCTCGGTTCCGCGGAGGCCAAGGCCGCCCTGAAGGACGCCTCCGAGGCCGCGGCGGGCGCCGTCGCCTACGCCGCGTACCACCCCCACTGCAGCTTCCAGGTCTTCCTGGAGTACGTGAACTTCGGCATGAGCTACGACCCGGGTGAGGATGCCCCCGCGGAGAGCGTCACGCCCGGGGAGTGGATCGCCGCGCTCTGCCTGGCGGTACTCGGGGACAGGGTCAAGTGGCACGGCGAGGCCTTCCACTTCGCCCGGAAGAAGTTCGCCGAGCAGGCGCAGGGAACGCCCGTCGGCGAGCTGGCCACGGGATTGACGGCCGTGGTCCTGGACGACACCGGCGACGACGAGGAGTACCCGCCGAGCACGCAGGCCAGGCTCGCCGCCGTCGACGCGGCCCTGGACCGCGTCCGTACCCGCGCCCGGGAAACCGGCGAACCCCTCCGGGACCGGCCGGAGAGCGCGGCGCTGCACGCGCTGCGCGCCCTGGCCGCCGAGGACCGGGAGGCCTTCGACACCGCGCTGGCCGATCTCCTGGTCGGGCACAGCGCCCTGCACGGCCCCTCGGCCTCCGCGAGTACTCTCCTCCCGCTCGTCCCCATCGCCCTCGCCGCGTTCGCGTACCGGACCCTGGGCTGGGCTCCGGCCGTCCGCACCGACTACCTCCCGCACGCGCTGATCACCGGCTTCGAGACCCGGGGCCCGCGGGTCGCGGCGTTCGGCCGGGACCGGCGGCCGGACGCGGTCGCCGCGCTCGCCGCGGGCCCGCTGCTGGTGGAGCGGCCGGCCTGTGAGCGGACGGTTTCCCCGCAGCTCGAAGCCATGTACGAGAAGCATCTCCAGGAGGCGTTCACCGCCGTCGACGGAAAACCCCTCGCCGTCTGGCGGCTCAACAGCGTCATGGGCGACCAGGAGCGTCTTTTCAAGTGGCGCGCGGAGGACTCCGGCCGTGTCACGGGCGCCCGGCTCGCGAACCTTCGGCTGGCCTCCCAGTCGGGGGCGGCCCTGTTCCGCATCGCCCTCGCGGAGCCGGGCACCGAGGTCGAGGTGACCGTCGACGGCCGCACACTGCGCTACCCGGCCGAGCGCGGCGAGGATGCCTGCGCCGGCAACTGGCAGAGTGCCACGGCCCTCGCCCTCATCACCGGCGCGCGTGAGGATCTCGCCCCGCTGGTCCTCACCGGCCCTGCCTTCGCCCACCCGGACGGCTCCGCCTCCAGCGCGTACCGCGAAGCCCTCCATGCCTACCTGAAGGGCACCGATCCCGAGCAGGCCGTGCAACGGGCGCTGCAGCAGGCCGAGAAGGCCAAGGACTGGGGCTTCGCCATGCCGCCGGCCGTGCTGCTGTCGCAGCTCGTGGAGGGCGACGAGGAGAGCTTCAACCTGGCCCTGGCCGACGCGCTCGAAGCCCACCGCGACTACTACCGGGTCGCCGACCGCGCCGACGCCCCGGACGCTTCCGTCGACCTCGACATCCTTGCCCTCGCCTGCCACGCCCGCCGCCGCGGCTGGGCCGTCCGGGTCGAATCCCCCTACCTTCCGCAGGACCTCCTGGACGCCGCCGCACCCTTCTAGGACGTGCTCGAAAGTCCCGCCAGGCCGGAAGCTCTGGACGGAGGCACCGGCCGGGCGGCGGGGCGGCTACCGCAGGACGAAGCCGGTGCCGAGGTCGTCCGCGGGATCGAGCTCGAAGCGGTGCTCGCCGGTCCGGTACGCCTTTCCCCTGACCTCCGCCACGACTGCGGGGCGGCCGCCGACGGCCGACTCCGCGACGATCCGCGCGTGGAAGCGGGTGCCGACGATCGAGTCGTGGACGAGGACCTGGCCCGGCTTGAGGCGACCGGTCGCCGCGAGCACGGCGACGCGGGAGCAGGTGCCGGAGCCGCAGGGGGAACGATCGACCTGGCCGTCGGCGAAGACGGTGACGTTGCGCTGGTGCGGGTTGCCGTTCTCGTCGGCGCCGAGGTCGTCGTACAGGATGGTGCCGTAGATGCCGCTGAGGCGGTCGTCGACGGGGTGACGGGCGTACTCGCTGTCGTTCAGCGCCCATTTGACCTCACGTCCGATCGCGATGAGGTCGGCGTAGTGCTCGGGGGTGACGGCCAGTCCCACCCCGGCTGCGTCCAGGTGTGCGTAGATGGCGCCGCCGTAGGCGACGTCGACGAGGACGTCCCCGCGGGACGTGGCGACGGTGACGCGTTCGGCGAGCCGGTAGCCGGGGACGTTGACGAAGTCGACACCGGTGAGCTGTTCGCCGGTGGTGCGCACGCGCAGGGTGACCCGGCCCGAGGGCACGTCGATGACGACCGTGGTGACGCCGGAGGGGTCACGGGCGACGCGGCCGGTCTGCACGGCCCAGACGGCGAGCGCGATGGAGCCGTGGCCGCAGGCTGTCGAGAAGCCGTCCTTGTGCCAGAACAGCACGCCGAAGTGAGCACCCTCGTCGTCGGGCGGGGTGACGAATCCGCCGTACATGTCGGCGTGCCCGCGAGGTTCGGAGCACAGCAGCTTGCGCAGGTTGTCCACGTCGGGGTTGCCGATGGCGAACATCCGGCGTTCGGCGACGGTGGCCCCCTCGATGGCGACCGGTGGTTCGGGGACGATGCGGAACGGTTCGCCACCGGTGTGGTAGTCGGTGGTGAGTACCCGGTGGATGGTCATGAGGTCCTCCTCGGTCCGGACGCCGATGCCGCGCCGCTCCTCGGGGGCTCGGCGAGCTCGTCCGGACGGGCCGCGCCGCTCCCCCACCGAGCCGGGGACCGCTGAACGCCCCTTCGCGAGTTTGGCGTCACGTTCCTCCTCGGTGGTGACGGCGGCCTCCCGGCGCGACTCGGGTCCCCTCGCTGCCACCGTTCGGCGGCTCCCGGACGATATCCCGCGCCGCGCGTGCCCGGTGCCCGGAAGTGCCACTGGCACGGATCGGCCGCGGCCCGGCCAAAGTCCCGGCCCCGGCACCGATCTCCTTCGCCGCACCCACGAACTGGACGCCTTCCGCCACTCCCACGTCGCTCATGAGCACCTGTGAGCAGCAGAGCCACCACGTGCTGCCCGGACCGGGGCAAGGCCCGGCAAAGCCGTGGGCGGGTCCTCACGCGCCATCGGCTCCGGGCAGCAGGCCCGCGTCGGGGCCGGGTGTCACACGGTTCGCGGGGCGACGGCCATGTTCTGGCCGGCCGCGATGCGCCAGCCGTCCGCCTGCTTGGTGACGACGTAGAGCGTCGCTCCCCACGGACTGTCGTCGAGAGGGTTGCCCGTGCTGTCGGTGGGTGTCTGCACCACGTTCGCCGCGATCACGTCGGGAGCCATCTCCAGCATCTTGACCACGTCGTACCGGGCGAAGGAGTCGCGCAGGAAGCTCTTCATCGCCGGAGCGCTGAACTCGGCGATCGCCTCCCTGCCGTCGAGGCGCGTGCCCTTCGCATTGGTCCAGGAGGCGTGTTCGGTGTACTGCTCGCTCAGCGCAACGGGGTCCTTCGTGTTGAAAGCCTTCTCCAGGCCTTTCACCACACCGATCACCGCGGCCCGGGTCTCCGGCGAAATCGTCCCCACTACAAGAATGCCGCTCGTCATGACAGTGCCCTTCTCCGTGCCGAATCGCTCAGGTGGTGGCTGCGATCGCCGCCACCACCCACCCCACATCCTCAACCATGGTTGAGGTCAAGCCCGGCGAACAGCCTTCCGGGGCTCATGGGCGAAGCGGCCCGCCGCTCGCGACAGGTTCCCCGGAAGCGAAACGGCGGACGGCACCATGCCACCCCCGGGAGGTCGAGTACGGATGGTCTCTTCCCAGGTACTGGGCGGCGGCAACAGGGACGGGGCGAGGCCGACGGACCACGTGTCACTGACGATTCTCGGCAACCTCGTTCTCACACATCTCGGCTGCGCGATCCGGGCGGGCATCGCCCATGGGCCGGAGCTGATATTCGTGCTCGCCGGTTTGGGTCCGTTCTTCAGCGGCTTGCTCATGCTGCTCATGGCGGCGGAGAAAGCACGGATCCAGTTCGCGCTGAGGAAGCGCGGGATCACCGTGTTCGCCAGGCTCGACTTCAGGGCCAGGGGCGGGGCCGCCTGGTACAGGTACGCCGACGGCGTCGAGCACAGCAACAGGAGCAAGTTCCGCGGACCGCGGCCCCGGATCGCCTACGACCCGCAGCGGCCCGGGAGGGCTTCCACGGATCTGGCGTGGGGCTTCGTGCCGTTCAAGATCTGTGCCCGCAGTGCCGGTGGGCTGCTCCTGTTTCTGGCCGGCTGCGCATTGGCACTGGTACCGCTCATGTCGGGCTGAGAGCGTTCCCTGGCACCGGAACGCGCGTCGGCCTGTGATCAATCCGTGCGATCGCACCCTCGTCCGGGAGCAGGGGCCGAATCGTCGGGCCCGGGGGCTCGGAATGTCTCGTCGAGTTCTGCCCCGGCGGAATTCAGCTTGCCGAACCACGCGATGTCCTCGCTCGCTTGGGCTCGCAGCCGGGTGAGACAGCGGCGGAGCAGGAACTGCTCCTCGTAGCGGGCGGGGAGCCGGGCGGTCTGCGTGGCCAGGCTCAGGACCAGGTCGGGCACCTGGTCCATGGGCAGGCTCCGCGCTTCCCGGTCGAGCCCGCGTACCACGGCGGGCAGGAAGACGGCCAGCAGATCCTCCTGCAGCTCGTCGAGGAGCCCCACGCAGGCCACGAAACGCCGGAGCAGCCCCTGCGGGTCGGGCCGTTCCACGGGCGGGACGGTGCCGGCCAGCAGAACGTCGATCAGCGCCCGGACACCGGTCGCTCTGTGCCCCGACGCCGGCTCGGGGGCAAGCGCCTGCGGAAACGTCGCCAGCGCGATCCCCGTCGCGAGGAGCAGCTGTTCGTGGTCCAGGCCACGGCCGAACTCGGCTCGACGGACGAGACCCCACCCGTTGTCGACAGTGAGCGGGGTGGCCGCGGAATCGCGCTGCGGCTGCTGGTGGGGCGGCTGGCCGGCCCTGCGCAGCACGACATCGGTTCCTGCGGCCGACTCCGGTTCTGCAGACGTGACTTCAGCCCTGGTCCGTTCTGTGGAGATTGCGCGGCTCATCATGTCCCACGAGACGGCGTCGAGCTGGGACTCCCACAGGCCGGCAAGCCGACGCCATGCCTCGGTGGGGGTGGGCGTGCGCAGCAGAGTGGAGACCCGTACCTCCGCGTCGAGCATCGTCCTGATCGTCACCAGATTTGCGGTGTAGCAGGCCAGCCGGGTCAGTCCGCTCTTCTTCGCCGGTTCGTAGTCCGGCTTGTCGTTCGGCTTGTCGCTCGGGGGGCGCCCGTCGAGTGCGTCGCGCAGCAGTCCGTCGAGCAGTCCGGGCAGTTCGCCGCGCAACGGCTGTTCCGTCACGCCGAGCAACTCGGCCAGATTCTCGGCGACCCGTGCCCGTTCGACCAGGGGGGTGAAGGAGAGCAGGGCGTACAGCTTCCGGTCGTCGCCCTGTTCGACGGTCTCCTTCAGGGCCAGCCAGATGCTGCGGGCCACCAGGTACTCGCCGAAGGTCGCGTGGAGGAACTCGAACGTCTTGCGCGCGTTGCCGCGCACCATGGCCTGCGCCTCGTGGATGAAGAAGAAACGGCCGAAGTCCCGGTCGGACCGCTCCTCCCACTCGTCGAGGAGCGCCTGTCCGTCGGCCTCCACCGCTTCGGCGTCCACACTCTGCGTACCGCGGTTGAACATGCCGAGCGCCACGACGGACAGACGCCGCATCTCCGTCTCCGCGTCCGTCGTCACCGGGGCCGGACCCGGATCGCGCCGGTGCCCCTTACGCACCTGGCGGATCAAGAACTCCCGGATGAGGCGCTCGTACAGCTCCGCGCTGCTGACCTGGTGGTCCCTCATACGGGCGAGCCCGTTGCCGCTGGAGTCGTAGAGCGCCAGCAACAGGAGAAGGAGTGGCTGGCAGGCCAGTTCGCCGTACTGCGACACGGCCGCCGTTTCGAGCGGACGAAGCCCCTCCTCCGCGAGGTACTCCTGGTTGGTCTCGTTCCAGATGCCCAGCCAGCGCGCGATCCGCGGCTCGTCGAAGGGCTCCAGACGAATCATGCGGCAACCGAGGGGAATCCCGACCCGGTCGGCGACCACCGTCCGGCTGGTCACCAGGGCGGCCACCGGGCGCCGGTTGAAGAACTCGCTTTCCTGGAAGGCCACGACCTGCTCCAGGTAACGCCAGTTCTCACCGCCCGCCTGGAGCAGTTCGTCCAGTCCGTCGAGCAGCACGACGGGCAATCGGTCGGGGGCGCCGCGCACCACGTCCGCCCAGGGCAGGATCTCCCCGACCTGGGCGGCAATTGCCTCCTCGATCTGGCTACGGACGGAGGTGGCGGCCGACACGGATCGCAGCTCCACCCGAACCGGCAGATAGTCGGCGCCGGGCAGCCGCGCCGCGAGCAGCCGGGTGAGCAGCGACTTGCCGGAGCCCGGGTGGCCGTGCACCAGCAACGGACGGGTCAGGGCGTCGAGGCTGGTGAAGTGCCAGGTGAGAAACGCTTCGAGGTCGTCGCGCAGCGGCTGCCGGTCCCACCATCGGTCCGCGTGCGGGCTGGAACGGGAGGCGTACACCGCAGTCCGGAAGGCAGGATTGACATAGCCGACGGCCAGGTCGGGGATGACGGGTCCGGCAAGGTCTCCGACACCGGCCACCAGGGGCTGGGTGAGTGTCCGGGCGGAAGTCCAGGCCAGGCTCTCCGAGACCGGGCTGTCGTACGGAGCGGGCTCCCGGAACCCGCCGAGCATCTGGTCGAGCGCCGCCAGGGCGATCCCCCCGGCATTCCCGCCGCCCTCGGCGTGTCCTTCGTCCATGGATACTGCTGTCGGTTGTGCGGGAGGCACGCGGAAGAACAACTCCCGCGCATACTCGCCGATGCTCCGTCGCCACTCGTCGTAGCGCAGTGCGGCCGCCGCGGTGAGGTCCTGCCTGACGACCCTGCTCAGGACGGGATTGGCGAGGGTGCCCAACTTCCTCACCCAGTCCGCGCCGCCGAAGGCCATCGAACCCCAGGGCAGCCACGCGGCCGGGCGCACCCGGTCGAACTCCGCGAAGAGGAGGGCGAACATCCCGGCTTCGCGCTGCCCGTCCTCCATGGGCGGGTCTTCGAGCGAGGCGTCGATACAGGCCGCCAATCGTGCGAGGTGGCACATCGCGTGCGTGGCCGCCGCCCGGGAGGTGGCGTCGGAGGCGACAGCGCGGGCCGGGAACGCGTCCATCACGTCCTGGAGTGCCTGCCGCAGTCGGCCGCAGAACTCTTGCTGCGCCTCCTCGGACGAGCCCGGTCGGGCACCGAGCAATTCCTCCAACCGGTCCGCCTCTAGATCCCCGGTACGGATCAGGAAGACCAGGCACTGGGGCCATCCGTACTCCCGCACCTGGAGCATTTCCCTCGGCGACACCGTGAACCGGGGTGTCGTACGGGTGTCGGCGGCACCCCGGTCCCCGGCGGCCGGAATGCGTGGCCCCGCGTCGTGGGGGGAATGGCCGACGCGGTCGGTCCCGTCTCCGGTCGGTCCGCCCCGGTCCGCCCTGTCCCCGGCCGCCGGCTGCTTCAGCACACCGGGAGACCCGCCCGGTCTGGTCGCCAGCTTCCATGCCGCCAGCCACAAGTGTTCTTCGGCCCGACGCTGCGCGCGGCTCTTGGGATCCTTCGGTGCCCCGTCCCTCCAGTCCAGCAGTACGGTGACCAGGGTCCACAACGGTCCGAAGTCCTTCGGGGCACTGCGGGCCCGGAACCATTCGCCCACTGTCGTGGGAGAGAGGGCCGCATCTCCGCAGGCTTTGGCGCGCGACCAGCCGGGCCTGCCCCGCAGAGCGTTCCGTTCCAGTTCGACCAGACCTTCGGCCAGCGCTTGCCGCCCCGGATGTACCCGCTCCACCCGCGCCACGTCGGTGCTCTCCTCCCGTATCGTCCCATCGGCCTGCGGGGTGTCCGGAGCGTCCGTCACCGGCCGCCCGTTCAGGCCCCTTTGACGTGCGAGGACGCTTTCGGTGTCCGTCGCATCCGGAACATATCGTTGTCGTCGCCCTCCGTGTACTGGAGTACAGCCATCGCATCGGAGAGGTGCGGAGAATCCAGGGGAGGAATTCATGGACCCGATGCAGGCAGTGGCTCTCGCGGTCTTGGCAGTGACGCTGATCGTCGCAGTCGCGGCCGTTCTGCTTGCGCGCTACGCGCTCGCCGACACCGACTCCGCGCACAAGGCGCGTGTTCTGGTCGCCCTTGCCGAGGTGATCCGGGCCATTCGGGGAAGGCGGTGAGCAGCCTTCAGGCGCCTGTTCGCCCCGCCGGAGTCGGTTCCTGCGGGGCGCCCGGCAAAGATCCCGAGACCCCGCGGGGCCGCGGGATCCGGCTCGTGCTCGCTCACGGGCGTTCCGCTACCAGTTGGTGAATGCCCCGTCCGCCGTGCGCAGATGAGGTCGTTCGGCGGCGGTGGCCTGGTACTTGCGGGCCTCGTCGCGGTCGATGACCACTCCGATGCCGGGCAGGTCGCTGCGCTCGACCCGGCCGGGGAGGACGGTGGGCCGTTCGACGAAGAGGTCGGCGATGTCCGGTTCGGGGTCGGTCTGGTGCTCCTGTATCGCCACGTTGGGGCAGGCGAGGTTGAGCTGGAGCGACGACGCGGCGGTGACCGGTCCGAGGGGGTTGTGCGTCGCGAGCTTGATGTGGTGGGCCTCCGCCATCGCCGCGATCTTCTTCGCCTCGGTGAGACCGGCGGCGACGCCGATGTCGACCCGGGCTTAGTCGATGAGGCTCCTGAACTCCCATTTGGAGCCGTACTGTTCGCCCGCGGCCAGGGATACGCCGGTGCGCGCCCGGAGCATGCGGTAGCTGTCCGGGTTCTCGCAGCGCAGTGGGTCCTCCACGAAGTACGGGCGTGCCGCCTCGATCTCCCGGCACAGGGTCAGTGCCTCGGGCGGGTCCAGCCGGGTGTGCACGTCGAGTACGAGCTCCACCTCGCCGCCCACGACGTCCCGTACCTGGTGGAAGAGATCGACGGTGTCGCGCAGGCAACGGTGGGTGTGCACGTCGTCGGCGTCGTGCGGTGCGGCGAAGCGGAGGTGGCGCCAGCCCGTGGAAACGAGGTCGTGGCAGCGGTCGAGGAACCATTCCCGGTCGTGGTAGCCGTCGCCGACGTGAACGTAGGCGGGGACGTGGTCGCGCACCCGGCCGCCGAGGAGTTCGTGCACGGGAACGCCGAGGGCCTTGCCGCGGATGTCCCACAGGGCCACGTCCACGGCGGCGCCGGCGCCCACTGCGAGGTCCAGCTGCGCTATTTGCGCCGGTTGTGAGAAGGCGTTCGCCCGAGCTCGTTCCCGGGGGCGGCTTCACGTCCGAGGCCGTTGCGGCGGCTCGTCCTCCGTGCCGAAGCGAATCGGTACAGCGGGTCGTGGTTTCGCGCCGTGCCGTTTCCCGGTTCGGGCCCCGTCGTTTCCCTGGAGGAGCGAGGCGGGTTTCCGTCCGGGTCTCGGGGGCGTCGGACCTCACGTTTCCTCAGTGGAACCAGACCAGGACCGGAACGCGGATCTCCTTGGCGTCCCGCATGATCATGTACTCGATGATGACCATCTCGCCCGGGATTTCGAGGGAGTACCGGATTTCGAAGTCGTCCATCGCGTCACCGGGCGGCCGTCTGCCGAGATCGACCGCGCCGCCGGCCTCGATGGCCAGGGCCCGCAGGAAGTTCGCTGTCTTCCTGCGGAGCTCGACGGGCATGTCGAGCACGGTTTGTGCCGGGATCTCCTCCGTCCAGACGGTCCAGCTCACCGGGGCCCGTCCACGAGCAGCTCGTCGACGGAGACCAGGGAACGGCCGGCCGTGGCATTGGCCCGGCTCTGGAGGGCTGCGGGGGCGCGGTGCAGCATCGCCACCTTCCACCAGCGGCGCATCGCGGCCGGTACCTCGTTCTCCTCGGCGGCCAGGACCTCGGTGTAGAAGCGGGCGCGCTCGGCGCCGCTCAATGCGTCACCGATCGCGTTGATGGTGTGCGGGACAGCGGGGACCCGGGGGGTTGCGGGGTGCTCGGGCTGAGCCGTCACGGATCTCTCCTTCGGTCTGCTGACCCGAGTCTCCTATGCCGGGGCCCCGGCCGGGAACCGGACGCATGAAATCGCGCGGGCTTCTTCGGGCCGGATCAGGGGTGCCCATCGCCTGCGAGGGCATCTTCTGTCCGATTCCGTGGTTGGAGAATGTGCCGGCCCCTGCGGCAGAGGGAGAGGACATGCAGATCGGGGAACTGGCGCGGCTCACCGGAGCGAGTCGGCGGTCGATTCGCCACTACGCGCAGCAGGGGCTGCTCGAAGCGCAACGGGCCGGCAGGCGCCGGTGGAGGCGAAGGCTGCACGGCTGGACCGGTCTTCGCCGTGGCGAACGGGGCCGCCCCCGTGGCGCCCCGCTATTGGTGGCTGATGGCGGCCAGGGCAGGAATGGGTCGAAGGCACGAGGGCGGGAACGGCAGACAGCTCGATTCAGTCGATGATGTACCAATTGTTCTTGAGGTACTCCAGGGTGTAGCTGCCGAGGTCGTTCTCGGAGAAGGTGGCGGAGGACCTGACCGCTTCGACCGGCATCTCGATCTTGTCGGGTGTGCGCACGACGGTGCGCTGCGGGTCGACCGTCGCGGTCTGCAGGGCCTTCTTCTGCACGGGCGAGATCATCCGGAACACGGCGGTGTACGTCGAGGTGCACGGGCCGAACCCCTGGTCCTGCGCCTTCTTCGCGGCGGGCCCGGCCACTTCGCAGACCGTGTCGATGTCCTCACGGCCCAGGGCGTGGAGGTACTGCTCGTACTGCTGGATCGCCCCCTCCTTCGTCCTGGGCGCGCGCCGGTCGCCGGTCGGCTTCTCCGTCCGGGCGGACATGGACGGCGCGGCCGACGGCTCTTCGGCCCGCGTGGACGCGGACGACTGCGAAGGCTTCGCGTCCGTGTCGGCCTTCGTCTTCTCCGGACCGCATCCGCACGCCACCAGCGCCGCACAGGCCGATACCGCCACGCTCACCGTCGTCCGCGCTCTCATTGGGTCCCCTTCACCAGCCGACAACACGTCAAGAGGCCACGCAGGATCCGGGGGAACGGTTCCCGAGCCGATCCGGACGGGACGCCGACCGGTTCGCGCAGAACCCCGCGTACCCGTTCGCCGCTGCGCGAGGCTCCGCGCCGGTTCTCCTCCGCCGTCGTTCTGGGGGTCGGGCTGTCGGGCTGTCGGGCTGTCGGTGGACAATCCGCGTGCAACGACCGATCAGCTTGAGGAAGACTGTGCGGATGGACTTCACAACCGTCCGGACATCGCATGAACGGGCCCTCGGTCATGTCGCGGAACTGGCGTCGGGCCCTCCGTTGGACCCGACGCTGCGGGTGACTCTCAACTTCCACCCGGACCGGCTGCTGCGCGGCAAGCCGATTCTGGAGGCCATGGCCGAGGACGGTGTCTACCGCTCGCAGTTCGTCACGGGGACCAGCAACGGGGGGCTGACCGCACGCCCCGGAGGCGACCGGTGGCGCTGGGAGAGCCGGATCTTCGGCGGGGCGTACGACGAAGCTCCCGCTCATGAGCGGCCTGTCTACGGGGCGTTGAACTTCCGTCGCAAGCCCGTCGGCGGGGCGCCGCGGTTCGGCTCGGCCCACTTCCGGCTGACGGCCGAGACGCTGGCGCGGACCACGTTCTGCTACCCGGACAGTTTCCTCGAACCCTCGGATTTTGGTGTTGCAGCCCGTATGGGTCTCATCGAGCTCGCCCTCACCGATCGTCAGGACGCCCTCGACGACTACGTCGAGGCGCAGGTCCATGGGCCTGTGCGGCCGAGCTGCGACGCGGAGGCGCTGGTCCTGGACCCTTGCTATCGAGGAACGGCTGTCGAGGTTGCGGCCCTGCGCCTGGGCTGCCCCGTGGAGTGGCACCCCGGCTTCCGGCTCGAGGTCGAGGAACTCCTCCGTCATCCCGGCTACCGCGGTCAGGAGTGTGTGGACCTGGGCGCAGAGATTGCCGTCGAGGGCGTACTCGATCCGCGCATCGTCGGGGATGCAGTGCGTGCCGGACACCACGACCCCCAGGCGATCAAGAAAGTGTGGCACTGTCTCGCGCGTTTCGGGGCGGCTGTGCCGTCACCGTTGGACCGTGGATCGGAGCCCGGCCGTCCGGGTGCCGCCGCCTGCACCGTCGCCACGAGCGCAAGGCCGAACGTTCTCTCGCCTTCGCCGGCACCGCGGTGTCGGTGATGAACGGATCCTTCAAGTGGCAGACGGCGGACCGTTTTCCACCTGCGGGCCGGGCGCAGTAGGGCAGGAGAGCGGCCGGGCCGGTCGGGGGCCGTGGTTCCGTGTCCGGCGCGTCAGGCCAGGCCGCCGTTGGCGAACAGGGTCTGCCCGTTGATCCAGCGGGCGGGTCCGGCGAGGAAGGCGACGGTCTCCGCGATGTCCTCGGGCTGTCCCAGTCGTTCCAGAGGGGCGGCCTTGGCCAGTTGGGCGATGGTCTGCTCGTCCTTGCCGTCGAGGAAGAGCGGGGTGGCGGTGGGGCCCGGGGCGACGGTGTTGACGGTGATGTCGCGGCCGCGCAGTTCGCGGGCCAGGACCGGGGTCAGGGCTTCCACAGCGGCCTTGGAGGCCACGTAGGCGCCGTAGGCGGGAAAGCCGGTCCGGGTGACGGTGGTGGAGAAGTTGATCAGGGCACCGCCGCGGCGCAGTCGGCGGGCTGCCTGCTGGGAGACGACGAAGGTGCCACGGATGTTGGTGCGGTGCATGCGGTCCAGCGCGTCCAGGTCGAGTTCCGCCACCGGCGAGAGGAGCATGACGCCGGCGGTGTTCACCACGACGTCGATGCCGCCGAGGGTGCGCTCGATCTCGTCGAAGAGCTCGGTCATGGCCGCCTCGTCGGCGATGTCGCCACCGAGGGCGACGGCGCGTCCGCCTGCGGCGGTGATCTCCTCGACCAGCTGCTCGGCGATGGCCTTGCGGCCGGCGTAGTGGGCGACGACGGTCATTCCGTCGCGGGCGAGGCGCAGCGCGGTGGCACGTCCGATGCCGCCGGAGGCTCCGGTGACCAGGGCGATCCGCGGGGTGGTGTCGCTGGTGGCGTTCATCGCGGTTGGTCCCTTCTCAGGTGGTGGGGATCTCGAGGCGGCCCAGCCATTCGTGGAGCAGGGCGATCTCGGCGGGGGGAATCCGGGTGGCGGGGTCTGCCGCAGCCGGGCACGCAGGGTCGTCGCTGGTGAGGCGGCCGTTCCCGGGGCGGCGGCCTTCGTGGTGACTGCGGTGACGACGGCGTCCCGGACGCTGTCCGACAGGGCGGGGTCCCGGTTGGTGTCGGGCCGGTAGAGCAGCGACAGGGCCAGGCCGATGTTCGCGGCCATGACCATCTGCGCGGCCCGGTCGACCGGCACGCTCAGCCGGCGCCTCCACCGGTCCGGACGACTGCCCCGTCACCGTCAACGGCGGCGCATTCGACCCCCGCGTCGTCGCCGGGCACGACAGGAATCGGATCAACTGCCGGATCAACTACTGGAGAGGGATCTCGACGCCACGTTCGCCTTCGGGGCGAGGGCCGAAGATCCTCCGGTCGGCCTCGTCGATCCGCACGTCATTGATGCCTGCCTCGCGCCGCTCCATCAGCCCTTGCGCGCTGAACTGCCACAGTTCGTTGCCGTAGCTGCGCCACCACCGACCGGCCGCGTCGTGCCACTCGTACTGGAACCGGACCGCGATGCGGTTCCCGCGGAATCCCCACAGGCTCTTGCGCAGGGCGTAGTCGAGCTCCCGCTCCCACTTGGCGGTCAGGAAGCGGACGATCTCCTCACGACCCGTCACGAACAGGTCCCGGTTGCGCCAGACCGAATCGGGCGTGTAGGCCAACGCCACGCGGTGCGGATCGCGGGTGTTCCACGCATCCTCGGCCGCTTGCACTTTCCGAAGTGCGGTCTCTTCGGTGAACGGCGGAAACGGCGGTCGCAGCTCGCTCACGGGTACCCTCCCTTTCATGGAGAACGATCGTTCTCCACCGGTTTCGACTAGCGTAGGGAACGATCGTTCTCAACGTCAAGGAGGCTCTCGCGTGCCGGCTCCGATCAGCGAAGAACAGATGACCCGCGCCCGCGAAGCACTCCTGGAGGCCGCCGAGGCGCTCTTCTACGAGCGCGGCATCCAGGCGGTCGGCATGGACGCCGTCCGCGCAGCCGCAGGGATGCCGTTGAAGCGGATCTACGCGCTCTTCGCGACGAAGGAGGACCTGGTCGTCGCGGTGCTGCAGCGACGGGACCTCCGGTGGCGGGCGAGCCTCGTCGAGTACGTGGAACAGCACGAAGACCCCCGCGAACGCGTCCTGTCGCTCTTCGACTGGCTCGAACGGTGGTTCGCGGAGCCCGGTTTTCGCGGCTGCGCCTGGATCAACGCCTACGGCGAACTGGGCTCCACCTCGCCCGCGGTCCTCGCCGAAGTGCGTTCGCACAAACGGGCGTTCCACGACCAGATCACCGCTTGGGTCAACGCTGCCACCGACGCTCCGGCCGAGCCCGTGTGCCTCCTCGCCGAAGGGGCGATCGTCACAGCGTCCATCACAGGAGACCCTCGGGCCGCCCAAGCCGGGCGGGCGGCGGTCAAGGCTCTCATCGGTTGACCGTCAGCACCGTCTTGGTCCGCAACACCCGGGCAACCCTGCAACAGCGACGATCAACCGGAGAATCCCGAGGCCCCACTCGACGGCACGCCCAGCCGGAACAGTTGGAACGGCCGGGGCGGTCGGAGCGGTCGGAGCAGCCGTTGCACTGAATCGCGCGCCGCCCGAACCGGCCGTCGTCCAGGCCGGATCCGGTGGCCACGTCTCCGTACGTCCCGACCGTGCCGGTCGCCCGCTGGACGGCGGAAGCGGAACCCGCCACGGGATGGGCGACCATGGCGCAGGCGGGAACGGTGGCAGGCCCGCTTCAGGTGAGGGGTCTCGGTGCAAGGCCCGCGCGAGACGGATCTGCGCCGCGCTCGCTCCAGCGGCGTGCGCGGAAGACGTTCGTCGTGATCGCAGGTCGGTCGTCGGTTCCGGGGTCGTTCACGGTGAGGGTTTC
This sequence comes from Streptomyces sp. NPDC001732, assembly GCF_053596315.1. Lineage (NCBI taxonomy): Bacteria > Bacillati > Actinomycetota > Actinomycetes > Kitasatosporales > Streptomycetaceae > Streptomyces > Streptomyces sp. NPDC001732. The sequence goes on along the minus strand of NZ_JBSFFY010000058.1, from coordinate 3,039 downwards.
CACGACCTCGAAGCCGGTCTCCTCGAGGAGTCCGGTCCATACCGGGATGCCGAGGACCCAGCGGGCCACGGTGCCCCGGGTTCCGTCGGGCCGGTGCACGGGAATCCGGGTGGGTCGGGCGTCGGTTGCGGCGGATTGGCCGGTGTGAAAGTGACCGAGCGTGGAGAAGACCAACACCCCTTCAGGGGTGAGGGATTTGCCGATGGCCGGAAGCAGGACGCGAGGGTCGGTGAAGTCGACGGCTCCGAACATCGAGTAACAGACGTCGAAGGCAGCCGGGTTCCGGTGCAGGTAGGTCGTGGCGTCCGCGTGAACGACCTCCAACTTCGGGCTCCCGGCATGGAGTTCACGGGCGCGGACGTGCTGGGCGGGTGAGCTGTCGACCGCGACGACCCGGGTGGGCTCCTGAGTCCGCGCCAGGGCTGCGGCCTGCTTTCCGGCTCCGGCACCCACCTCCACCACCGTGCGGCCGCCCACGTCACCGAGGAGCTCCACGCCGTACCCGGCGCGCTGGTACCAGTCCCAGAAGAACGTCCGCGACGGGCCGGTGCTGACGCTGTTCTGGCCGTAGCCCGCCCACATGTCACCAGCAGCCGCGGAAGACTTCACCCTCCTTACCCTCCTTATGGTTCCTACCGAGTCCAACCCCGGGCAAGCCGCCTTCTCCTCCCCCCTCGGCACGAGTTGACGCCGCCGGGCGGAAACAGGGCGACCGTTGCCCGATGTGCGGCACCGGGAAGGGAACGAGCCGGTATGCGTTGACGCGCCGCGGTCGGGCCGGCCGCTTTCGGAACTTCCCGCGCCCCGGCCCGAGCCCGTTGTCAGAGCCTCTCGCTAACGTACTGGCAGTCAGCCCCGACGTCTCTCCGGGAGAAGCACCGTGGACATCCTGCTCATCGCCGGCCTGTGGCTCGACGGATCCGCCTGGGGCGATGTCGTGCCCGAACTCACCGCGCTCGGCCATCGTCCTGTGCCGCTCACCCTCCCGGGTCAGGGCGACGGCACCGCCTCCGCGACGCTCGACGACCAGTTGGCGACCGTGCTCGCCGCGGTTGACGCGGCTCCCGAAAAGCCCGTGGTGGTGGGGCATTCCGCCGCTTCGAGCCTGGCCTGGCTGGCCGCCGACGCGCGACCGGAGAAGGTGGCCAAGGTCGTGCTGATCGGCGGCTTTCCCGCCGCCGACGGGCGGGCCTACGCCGATCATTTCGCGATCGAGGACGGCACCATGCCCTTCCCGGGCTGGGGCCCCTTCGAGGGGGCGGACTCCGTCGACCTGGACCAGGAGGCCCGGGATCGCATCGCGTCCTCCGCCGTTCCCGTTCCCGAAGCGGTCGCCAGAGGAGTCGTACGGCTGACCGACGAGCGCCGCTTCGACATCCCCGTTGTGGTCGTCTGCCCAGAGTTCACCCCTGCCCAGGCCGAGGAGTGGATCGCCGCCGGTGAGAGTCCGGAGCTCGCCCGCGTCGCCCGTCTCGAATACGTGGATCTCGACTCGGGTCACTGGCCGATGGCCACCCGTCCCCGCGAACTCGCCCGCGTCCTGGCGCAGGCCGCCAACTCCCAGGTTCTGTCGTCAAATGCCACGCCCGCGCCTGTGCCGACGGACAGCGCGGCGACCTGACACTTCACCCCACCGCCCCGACAGGCCGGCGACTTGCCCGTGCGAACATACGGACGGCTCTCGATGGCTCGGTGCACAGTCAACTGATCAGACGGTCGAGCGATCGAGCCATCGGGGATTGAGTAATCGAGCGAGAACGGGAGTGCGGTGTGAGCGGGGCTGGGGGGCAGGACGGGTCGTCCGTGTCGGAAGAGGAGTGGGAGCGGTTCCTCCGTGAATCGGTGGCGGGTGTGGCCGGGGCCCCCGTGGAGCCGTCGGCGCGCGCCCGTGAGGTGGAGCGGCGACTGCGGGAGCAATCCGGGCAGCCCGAGGGCTGGCGTACGTACTCGCCGGCCCGGCCCCGGCGCAGGACGGGCTGGTACGTGGCCGGGCTGGTGGTGGTCGTGGCCCTCCTGGTCGTAGTGCTCTTCCCGCAGCAGGTGGTCGGCTGGTTCGACGGCAACGACGGCGAGCGCGACGGGGCGCCGTTGGCCGCCGAGTCGGAAAGCCCGCGGGAGGCTCCCGGCGCCGAGCTGGGGCTGCGCCCCACCCTCACCGAGCCCTTCCGGGGTTCGCCTGCCGCCCGCTGGGCCGACGGAGCGGCAGGAATCACGGTGCCACCGGCCAGGGCGACCGGCTGGATGGACGCCGCCCAGGTCGAGCGGGCGCTGCGGCAGAGCCGGGACTTCCTGGTGGCTGCGGGGCTCGACTCCCGCGTGCTGCGCGGCGAGCGGCCCACGAAGGCGATCGCTCTGCTGAACCCGCATCAGAAGGACGTCCAGGCGTATCTCCGTACCGCCCTGTCGTCGACGGCGCCCACGGACAAGACCGACCCACTGCTGTTGTTCAGCCGCTTCCAGCCGGAGCAGTCCCGGCTGGTCGGTGACGTGGTCAAGACGCGCGGTCGGCTCACGTACCAGGAGGGGAAGAAGGGGGCGGTCGAGGTGACGGCGGACGTCACTTTCGTCTACCCGGTCACCCCGGCGGGCGACAGCGGGCGGGATGCCGAGGTCGTCCGTACGATCGTGCGGCGCGAAGTGGTGATGAGCTGGGACGACCCGGCCAAGATCATCACCGAACCGGGCACGATGTCCCTCGTCTCGTACACGCTCAATATGGCCAACGGCGGCTGCTCCGCTCCGACCGGCTACTTCGTACCCCCCTTCGGCGCGGCCGACGAGCAGCCCACCGACGGGGCTCACCGGGTCGATCCGTACGACCGCAGCGAGCCGATCGACACGAGCAACGGCACGACGTCCAGAGGCGACAACTGCGCGACCGCCACCCGCTCCTAGTACTCCAGCCGGACTTTGATGTTCTGCCTGGTCAACGGCTTGGGTGTGGGGAGTGCAGCGGGGTGGTGCTGGAAGCGGGGCGGGTTCGCCGGGCCCGTCCCGCGAAGGAGTGGCCGCGCCGTGTGTAGGGGTATCGGGCTGGAC
>NZ_JBSFFY010000057.1:0-45269 GCF_053596315.1 Streptomyces sp. NPDC001732 | reverse complement strand
TCCCCGAGCTCTCGGCTGCGCTCGAGCAGGGGAGACCCCATCCTCGCTGCGTTGTCGGAACGTCCGAATACATCCAGTATGCGGACGCCCCTCCGCCTTGCGATGCACCGCATCCGACGCCGCGCGCTGATCCACCGGGGATTACGGGACAGCCCTTAGCCGCGCTCGGGTTCGTCGTGGATGGTCAATGCTCCGGCGAGGTCGAGGTCGGCGACAGTGCCATGCGCCCCGGCACGGACGAGCAGTACTGCGCCGAGCGCGGTGCTCCAGAACGTCCTGGCCTCCACGCTGAGTGGTCGACGGGACCTCCAGCCGCGACTGTCGATGAGCTGGCTCACGAAGCGCTCGGATTGCCGGAACAGCAACTGGAGGTGCCGGTCGACCACGGGGGCGAGTTCGGGCTTGGAGATCCCGGCGGCGAGTGCTCGCGCGACCGATGGGAGCGAGGGCATGGCCAGTACGGCGCGGGCGATGTTGCGTCGAAACGCCGCCGCATCGGGGGCTTGGCGACCGATGCGCTCGGCCCGTCGGGCGTCGTGCAGCAAGCCGAGAAAAGCGGCGTGCACGAGCAGCGAGTCCTTGGAGCCGAAGTAGTAGGTGACCTGATTGGGGAAGACACCTGCCGCGTTCGCGATCTCCGCGACGCTGACCTCAGCGCCGGGCCGCTCCTTGCAGAGCCGTGCAGTTGCCTCAATCAGCCGGCGCCTCGTCGCGCGACCGCGGTCCCGCGACCGGGCCGGCGTTGATCGAGCTTCGGTTCGCTTCTTCTCCACATCTGAATTGTATGTGATACAACAAGGTTTCGTTCGTTTGTATCGCATACAAGAAAGGCCCAAGGGCATGCACCGGACTGAAGTAGTCGTGACCGGACTCGGCGCGATCACGCCACTCGGTGGAGACGTGGAGTCCACCTGGGACGCCCTGCTCGCCGGCGAGTCCGGCATCCGCGGCGGCGTCCTGCCCGGCCACGAGGACGTCGGCCTTCCCGACACCGTCGCAGGGACGATGGCGATCGACCCCGCCGAGTCACTGCCGCCGGCGCAGGCCAGGCGGCTCGACCGCTCACAGCAGGCAGCCTTCACCGCGGCGGCCGAAGCCTGGGCCGATGCCGGTGCCCCGCGGGTGGACCCGGACCGGCTCGCATCAGCGATCGGCACGGGCATCGGGGGTGTACGGACGCTGCTGAAGGAAGACGACGTACTGGAGGCGGCCGGGACACGGCGCGTCTCGCCACGCACGGTCCCGATGCTCATGCCCAATGCGGCGGCAGCGCTGATCAGTATCGAATACGGTGCACGGGCCGGGGTCTACACGCCCGTCTCGGCGTGCTCTTCCGGTGCCGAGGCGATCGCCCTGGGGGCCAGGCTCATCCGTGCCGGCGAGGCGGACGTGGTCATCGCGGGTGGAACCGAGGCCGCGATCGCCGCGATCACCGTCGCCGGCTTCGCCCAGGCACAATCGCTGTCGCGATACACCGCCGAACCCGCCTCAGCCTCCCGGCCGTTCGCCGCCGACCGCAGCGGATTCGTCCTCAGTGAAGGCGCGGCTGTCGTAGTGCTCGAAAGCGCCGAACACGCCGACGCCCGAGGCGCGCGCGTCCACGCGGTACTCGCGGGCGCCGGCATCGCCGCCGACGCTCACCACATCACGGCGCCCGCTCCCGACGGCTCCGGTCAGATCTCGGCCATGCGGAAGGCCCTCGCGCAAGCCGGCTTGGCTCCCGAGCAGATCAGCCACATCAACGCCCACGCCACCGGAACTCCGGTCGGCGACATCGCCGAGGCGCGCGCGATCGGGGAGGTCTTCGGCCGCGCCACCGTGACAGCCCCCAAGGCGGCGCTCGGCCATCTCTTTGGCGCCGCCGGCGCAATCGAGGCGCTCATCGCCGTCCTCAGCGTGAAGCACGGCGTCATCCCGCCGACCCGCAACCTCACCGCGGCCGGCGTCGGTCCCGACATCGACCTCGATGTCGTCGCAGAGCGACGGGACGTCCCCCAGGAAGCCGTGCTCAGCAACTCCTTCGGCTTCGGGGGGCAGAACGTCTCACTCATCGTCACCGGCGCACGGCACCAAGCGTCCTGTACCGCCTCGACCACATCATGACCCACGCGAACGCACCATTGTCCGTGGAGGTGCGCCGCCGATTGTTCCACCGCCCCCACAGCGCCGCTGACGGAGAACCTCCTGCGTCGCGGCTACGCCAAGGTGTCAGTATTTTCCTGACCTCCTACAACTAGCAGGAGCTTCGTCCTATTTCAGGCGACTGGACACAGCCCGCCCAGACTCTGTCTACACGGCGTTGGGGCTGGCCTCGCCGTTTCGGTTGGGTACGGCGGCTGTTGGGGCGGAAACGCGAAAGCGCCTTCCCGACCTGGGACGATGAACCTTGCTGAAAGGTTCTGTCGGTCCAGGCGGAGGGCACTTTCTACGTGCAGGCTATCGGGTTGCGTCCCAGGGTCCAGGTCAGTGCAGATGGTTCGGGGGTGGTCGGTCATGCCGGGGCACGGTTACTGGCCGATCTCGCTGATGCCACCGGGCTCACCGCCGCGTACTCCACCACGCTCAGGCCGCTTCGGCCGCGCGGGACTGGGCGTGATCCGGGCCGGATCGCCACCGACCTGGCGGTGATGCTCGCCGGCAGCGGTGAGGCCATCGCGGACCTGGCCGTACTGCGCGGGACCAGGTAGGGGTGTTCGGTTCGGTCGCCTCGACACCGACGGCCTGGCGACTGCTCGCCGACACCGGCGAGGCACTGTCGGGCCGACTGTGTCCTGGAAACGCCGGTGCCAACACCGCGAGCGACCACATCACGGTGTTCGACCAGGCATTCGCGCAAATCCCCGACGCGCATCGGCACGGCACCGACATCCTCGTCCGCACCGACAGTGCCGGATCGCGAAAGCCTTCCTCGCCCACGTCGGCAACGTACGGAAACGAGGAGTCCGTACCTTCTTCTCGGTCGGATACGCCATCACCGAGCCGGTCCGCCGCGCTGTCCGGGCCGTGCCCGACCGCCTCTGGCATCCCGCCCTGGACCAGGACGGAACTCTGCGTGATGGCACCAAGGTCGCCGAGCTGGACGGCTACCCGGCCGGCACCCGCATCATCGTGCGCCGAGAGCGGCCGCACCCCGGAGCCCAGCTGTCCCTGTTCGACCAGGACGAAGTCCTACGGCATCAGGTGTTCCTCACCGACACCCCGTACTCCGGTGGCGGTTCCGCCCAGTTCCCAAAGGTCCGCCACCGCGGACATGCCACTGCCGAGGACCACATCCGGTGCGGTAGGACCACCGGATTCGGCCGCGTCCTCTCCCGCGACTTCGGCATCAACGCCGTCCGGCTCGAACTCAGCCTCGCCGCGATCGACCTGCTCGCCTGGACCCGTGTCCTCCTCCTGGGCGGGGGCTGGCCACCGCCGAGCCCAGAAGAACTCCGCTACCGGCTACTGCACGTCGCCCGCCTCGCCTGCGACGGCCGAGGCCTCCACCTGCAAATATCGGCGACCTGGCCCTGGAGACCCGAACTGGCCACGGCCTTCCACCGCCTCGCCGCACTGCCCCGACCCGCCAGCTGACCGGCAAACCCCCGTCCGCCCACGACCCGGAAGAACCCGGAGAACCCGACCACCGCGCCGGGACTCCGACCTGCTCAAGCACCGAAATCACGTCGGCCACCCAACACTCGGCGATCAGCGACGCCGCCTCAGCCCAACCGAAACGGCGAGGCCAGGCCACTCGAAGACCGCAACGGCACCACGCATACGCGGATACTCAGCGATCAACTGGATACCCCTCTGTAACGCCTGTGAGGCACCTACCAAGGTGAGCACGGCGTTGCTGGTTCCTCGGTTGCGGTATTTCGTCGGGGAGGATCTGGGGAGCACGAGGGGCTCTGGGGAGCGTCCGGAGAGAATCGACTGCACAACGCAAGACAACTCTGAAAGACACCGAAAGGCCTATCTGCGCAGGTCAGAGACGATGCTGACCCCATCGCTGCAGGTCAGGGCACCTCACTGGACAACTTCATGACGCAGGTTCCGGAGTCGTCGGCCTCGACGGTCCCGGGGAGCGAGCCGCCCTCACGCAGGGGCGTGACGTAGCGGGCCGCTGTCACTTCCGTAAGCATTTCCCCAGACTATCCACTCGCCCGCCCCGGCCGGCCGGGTGAGGCCCGCCGCGGACCCGCCGGGCGGTGGGCTCCGTACGGCGGGCACCCCCGCCACGTGGGCGAGGGCCCTGGCGCCGCCCACGCCCACCTGCAGCACGTCCATGTTCGATGCCACCACGTGCGCCGGCGGTTTTCCGGCCCGCACGATGCCCACGCCGGTCCCGTCGCGCGACGACCCGGTCCCCGGGGCCACCGGTCCGCCCATCGACCTCTCCCCACACATCTCGCTCGCAACTGCGCTATCTGTGAACCAAGGAGACGGGCCGCCCGGCGGGCGTTCGCGGGCGGGTCCGGAATCGTGGGAGCCGGGGCGTCGGCCGCACCCACCGGTTGCTTATTGGTCGGACACTCAATAACATCGCCGGTATGTCGTCAAGCATGCAGCGGAAGCGGATCCGGAAGTCTCCCTCGGACCGGCGCGCGGAGATCGTCGACGCGGCGGCGGCCATCGCCCTGACCGAGGGGCTGGAGTCCATCACCCTGCGCCGGACCGGCGACCGGCTCGGCGTCCGGCCGGGGCTCATCAGCCATTACTTCCCCGCCGTCGAGGACCTCGTGGCCGAGGCGTTCGGCACCGCCGCCAGTGCCGAACTGGACACGCTCCTGCCCGCGGGCGCTGCGACGGCCGCGCCCACGGAGCGCCTGGCCCGCTTCTTCGCGCTCGCGACGGGCCCCGCGTACGACGACATCAGCCGCCTGTGGATCAACGCCCGGCACCTCAGCCGATACCGCCCCGTCCTCCGCGACAGGGTCAACCACCAGGAGGCCCTGTGGCGCGGCAGGCTGGAGGACCTCGTCCGTGACGGTGTCCGCCTCGGCGAGTTCCGGACCGCCGACGCCTACGTGGCGACCATCCAGATCCTGGTCGTCATCGACGGCCTCGGCGCGCACGCCAACACCGCCACCACCGACCGCCCCGAGGCGGTGACCCACATGGCCGTCAGCACGGCCGAACGCGAACTCGGCCTGGCGAGCGGCACGCTCACCGGTCTCGCCGCCCGGCTCGACACGAGCCGCCCCGAGGAACCGGCGGCATCCGGCGCGGACAACGCCCCCGCCGATTCCGGGACCTGAGCCCGCCGGCCCCTCCCCCGGGCCGACGGGCTCAGGCTCCTCTCCCGGGCCGCTCCCGGCGGTCCGGACGGCCCCGCCCCGGCAGGGACGGCAGGCCCGCACCACCCCCGCCCGGCCCGACCGCGACGGGCCGGCACGCACCACCTCAAGGAGTCACTGTGCGAACCAGTCTTGTCCTGCTTTCCGCCCGGCTGCTCGACCCGCTCGCCGGCGAGCTGCTGCCCCAGACGGCCCTGGCCGTCTCCGGCGGCCGGATCACCGACCTGGGCGACGACCGCCGGATGCGCGGGCTCGCGGACTCGTCGACGACGGTGATCGACCTGAAGGGCGCCGTGGTGACGCCCGGCCTCGTCGACGGGCACGTCCACCCGTTGACGGGCGCCGACCTCTCGCGCGGCCTGGACCTCTCCGAATGCAGCGATCTCGACGAGGTGCGAAGCGCCCTGGCCCGCGAGGTCCGGGCGCTGGAACCCGGCGCCTGGCTGCACGGCTGGGGACTGGATCCCAACGTGTTCGGCGAGGGGCCGGTCACGTCGGCCGCGCTCGGGCCCGTCCTCGACGGCGTCCCGGCCCTCCTCCTGCTCTTCGACGCGCACTCGATGCTGGCCAGTGCCCGCGCGCTCGAACTCGCGGGCGTCGACGGCCCGCGCCGCTTCGAGGAGGCGTCCGAGATCGTCTGCGACGCCGAGGGCCGGCCCACCGGACTCCTGCTGGAGGAAGCGGCCTGCGCGGTCGTCGAGGCCGCGGCCCCCCGGCCCAGCCGTGCCGAGCTGCGCGAGCGGCTCGCCGACACCCTGCGGAGCATGGCCGCCACCGGTCTCACCGGTGGCCACGCCATGGACGCCAACGGCGAGAGCCTCGCCCTGTACTCCGAGCTCGACGCCGACGACGCCCTTGCGCTCCGGCTCCGGGTCGCCCCCTGGTGCCGCCCGGACACCGACGCGGAGGCGCTGCGCGCACTCGTCGCCCAGCAGGGCACGGGCGGGCGGCTCTGGCGGACGGAGGGTGTCAAGCTGTTCATGGACGGCACGATCGACAACGGCACCGCCTGGCTGGAGCGCCCCGACCGCCACGGCGAGTCCACCCACGCCTTCTGGCCCGACCCCGAGACGTACACGAAGGTCGTCGCGGAATTCCATAGGGCCGGTGTGCCCACCGCCACGCACGCCATCGGGGACGCCGCCGTACGTCATGTGCTCGACTCCGTGGAGAAGGCCCGTGCCACCGGGAACACGGACGTGCGGCACCGGATCGAGCACATCGAGACGGTTCCCGACGACACTCTGGGCCGGTTCGCCGAGCTCGGCGTCATCGCCTCCATGCAGCCCACCCACTGCTGCGACTTCACCCGCGCCGACCACACCGACAACTGGTCCCGGCGCCTCGGCGAGGAACGTGCCGCGCGCGCCTGGCGCTGCCGCGACCTGTGGGACGCGGGCGCCACCATCGTACTCGGTTCCGACTGGCCGATCGCCCCCTACCCCCCGCTGACCGTCATGGCGGGCAGCCGGCACCGCCGCCCCACCCGCGACCTGACCCAGCCCCCGCACAACCCCGGGCAGGCGTTGACGCCGCTGGAGGCGCTCCGGGGCATGACCCTCAACCCCGCCCGCGCCGCGGGCGAGGAGGGCCACGCGGGACGCCTCGCCGTCGGTCACCGCGCCGACCTCGCCGTCTTCGCGGACAACCCGCTCACGGTGCCGGCCACCGACCTGTCCGACCTGCCCGTCCTGCTCACCGTTCTCGACGGCCGCCCCACCCACCGCGCCCCGGGAATCTGACATATCGTCACTTCGCGTGGGACGAAAGGGAACACGACGCGGGGCGGGATGTCAGAGGCGGCTCCTAGAGTCCTGCCCATGAGCGACTTGGCCAACAGAGCACTCTTTGCCGCCGTCACCCCCACGCCGGGTGCCGATGCCACGCGACGGGCCGCCGAGGTGCGCGCGCTGACAGCGGACGGCGCGGACTTGTCGGCCCGTGACGAGGAAGGAGCCACCCCTCTCCACCGGGCGGTCGGCGCTCCGTACGACGGCAGCGAACCGCTGTCGTCCCTGGAGGTCGTCCGGGCGCTGCTGGAGTGCGGTGCGGATGTGCACGCGGTCGACGGCCGTGGCAGGACACCGCTGCATTCCGCGGTCGGCTGCGGCCGTCCCCGGCTGGTGGAGCTGCTGCTGGAGCGGCACGCCGACACCGGCGCGGTCGACCGTCTCGGCCGGACGCCGCTGGGGATCGCGCTGCGGCTGCAGCAGCTCGGCCGGGAACAGCGCAGGACACGGGCAGAGATCGTGGCCCTGCTGGAGGCGGCGGGCGCGCCCGCCCACGTCGAGTACCCCGCGGTGGAGGGCGGGCCGCTGCCCGTGGACATGGCGGCCGTCCGCCGGGTCGCGGAGGCGATGCGCGGCACGCTGTCCGAAGCCTGCCGGACCGCCGGGGTCCCGGACGACAGCGGCTGGCTGACGGAGTTCGCACGGCCGGACTTCGACAGCTTCCAGGAGCTCGTCACCGAACTGCGCGACGCGTCCGGTCCCGACCACGTGCCGCTGATACCGAGGTTGTGCGCACGCGTACTCGGCGACGAGGCCCGTACGGACCGCACGCTGACCGGCGACCGGAAGATCCACGAGCCGTTCTTCCACCACGGCGACCTCCTGGTGAAGGGGCATCTGGACGTGGTGGCCCCCTTCGTGGTCACCGGTTCGCTCACCGTCGAGGGCTGTCTGGCCGACTGCGGTCCCGACTCCGTCGTCGCCGTCGGCGGTGACGTCACGGCCCGCGCGGTGCACACCGACGGCGAGATGTCCGTCGACGGTGACATCGAGGCCGAGGTCGTCTACGGCCACTACAACGACCAGACGCTCCGGGCGGGAACCATCCGCGCCCGACTGGTCGTCGAGGACGAGCACGAGACGATCGCCACGGTGGAGGCGGACGCCTACTTCGACCTGGACGACTTCCAGCAGGGATACGGCGAGGGTGTGCAGGAGCGGCTGCGCGAGCTGCTGGTGGACGAGGTGTTCGGCAACGAGGAGGAAGAGGAGGAGGAGGAACAGCTGGACCGGACGCTCCTCTTCGACCGTCTGCGCGCGGGAAAGCCGGTCTTCCGCGCGGACGGCGGCGCGGCGGAAGGCTGATCCCGCCGGCCCGTCGTTTCCGTCGGTGGGTCGTCGTCCCGGCGCGCCGTTCCCCTCCGGCGCCCGTGGACCGCCCCGGGTGCCGAAGGCCCCGGTCTCCCGGCCGTCAGCGGCTCAGCTCCGCCAGCACTCTGCCGCGCAGCAGCTCGTACTCCTCGCGCAGCCGCACGATCTCCGCCGGCCGCTCGATCACGTCGCCCCCGACGACGGTCTCGTGGGGGCCGAACTGCTCGCGGGTGAGGTCGACCTCGATGCCCATGCCCAGGCGGTTCCACCAGTGGTAGTCGACGCGCTCGCCGTCGACGTGGACCTCGCCCCGGATCAGCGCACCGCCCAGCAGGTCGTGCACCACGAGCGCGGTCACTCCGCACTGGTCGCGCGCCGGGTTGTCCGGGGTCCAGTCCTGGCGGTGGTCCGGTGTCGTGGTGTCCGCCCCCCAGCTGCGGCGGATGGCCCGTTCGAGGTCGCTGATGTTCTTCGGTGTCATGCCTTCAGCCTCGCAGACGCCTCTGACATACCGGTCCGACGGCCCCGGCCGCTCATGCCGGCGCACGGGGCTGCCGATGACATGATGACCGCCGCCCGCACCCGCCGGTTCCCCACCGGGCACCTCCCGGGTGGGCGGCACGGACGTGGACACCGCAGAAGGGAAAGTCGACTTGAGCACATCTCAGGACCGCAGCAGCCGCCCCGGCCGCCGGGCCGTCGTCATGGCTGCCGGAACCGCGCCACTGGCCGCCGTGCTCGCCGCGTGCGGCGAGCAGAGGCAGTCGGGCGGCTCGGACGTGGTAGAGCCCGCCAACGAGGGGATGGGCGGCGGGGCCGCCCTGACGAGGACGGCCGACATCCCCGAGAACGGCGGAAAGATCTTCGCCGACCGGGAGGTCGTGGTGACCCGGCCGAAGGCCGGCGAGTTCAGGGCGTTCTCGTCGAAGTGCACCCACCAGGGGTGCACCGTGGCGAGCGTGTCGGACGGCACCATCAACTGCCCCTGCCACGGCGGCAGGTTCGACGCCGCGACGGGCGCCGTGGTCCACGGGCCCCCCACCGAACCGCTGCCCGCCAGGAAGATCACCGTCTCGGGCGGCTCGATCACGCTCGCGCCCTGAGCCCTGTCCGGTTCGGCCAGCATCCGAGCACCTCGTCCGTGGTCGTGACGGTGGCGACGAGGGCGAGCGTGTTGCGGATCATCACGGGGGTGTAGTCGGCCGGCACCCCCGCGATGGCGTCGGACGGCACCACCGCCGTGTATCCGAGATTCACCGCGTCGAACACGGCGTTGGGCACGGCGACGTTGGCGGAGACGCCGGTGACGACGAGGGTCCGGCAGCCGAGGTTGCGCAGCAGCGCGTCCACCTCCGTCCCGGCGATGGGCGAGAGCCCGTGCAGTCTGCGCACGACCAGATCCTCGGGGGCCACCTCGATGGGCGCGGCGACCCGTACCGCTGCGGTGCCGGAGTGCTGTTGCAGGGGCAGTCGGCCGGCGGCCCGGAAGAGCCGGGCGTTGCCGTTGGAGCCCCGTCCGTCGGGGCGGCGTTCGGCCACCGCGTGCAGCACCTGCACCCCGGTCTCGTGGGCGGCCGCGACCAGCCGGGCGACCCGGTGGAGGGCCCCGGAGGATCTGGCCTGTCCGGCCAGTTCGGGCAGGGCGCTCCGGGGGCCGACGACCCCCTCCTGGCATTCGACCGTCATGAGCACGGTGGTGGCCGGATCGAGCTGCGCGGCGAGTTGTTCCGTCGACGGCACGGCTGCCCCTTTCGGCGGCGGACGGGGCGCGCGAGGCTATCCGCCATTGCGTGACGAGGGAAGAGGCTCCATGATTTCTGACATCCAGTCAGCAAGGGAAGGGGTACCCATGACCGCCGGTCAGCGACGGGGACGCCGGATCATGATGACGGACGCCGAACGCGACGCCTTTCTCGTGGAACAGCGCATCTGCCGGGTCGCCACCGTGTCCGCGGACGGCAGCCCGCACGTCGGCGCCCTCTGGTTCGCCTGGGACGGGACCTCCCTGTGGCTGTACTCGATCACCCGCAGCCTGCGCTGGTCCCAGCTGCGCGGGGATCCGCGGATCGCGGTGGTCGTGGACGACGGGGTGGAGTACGCCCAGCTGCGCGGCATCGAGCTGTGCGGCGAGGCCGTCCCCGTGGGCGAGGCTCCCCGCACCGGCGAGCCGTGTCCCGAACTCGACGTGCCGGAACGGCTGTTCGCGGCGAAGTACTTCGCGATGGACACCATGCCGCACGACGGCCGCCATGCCTGGCTGCGGCTGACGCCGCGGACGATCACCTCCTGGGACTTCCGAAAGCTTCCCGGACCGCCCCCGGCCTGAACCACGGACGACCGGGACCGGCGTGTCCGGCCGCCTGCGGTCGGGCCCGTGTGACTCCGCCGCGCGAGCGGTGCGAAGAGCTCGCCCTCCTTCAGGGCCGCCTCAGCAGTCCTCTCTCCATGGCCACCACCACCGCCCTCGTCCGGTCGCTCACGTCGAGCTTGGCGAACAGGCGCAGGAGGTGGGTCTTGACCGTGGCCTCCGCGATGACGAGACGTCTGCCGATCTCGGCGTTGGTCAGGCCGTCGGCCACCGCGTCGAGCACCTCGGTCTCGCGGGCGGTGAGCGGTTCCTGGGCCGGGCGCCGCATCCGCGCGACCAGCTTCTCGGCCACCCGGGGCGCGAGGACGGTCTCGCCGCGCGCGGCCGAGCGGATGGCGTCGGCGAGCTGCTCGCGGGTGGTGTCCTTCAGGAGGTAGCCGATGGCGCCCGCCTCCACGCCGCGTTCGATGTCCTGATCGGTGTCGTACGTCGTCAGGATCAGGACCCGGGTGCGCGGGTACCGGGCGACGATCCCGGCGGTCGCGCCCACCCCGTCCAGCACCGGCATCCGCAGGTCGACCAGGGCGACGTCGGGGTCGTACCGCCCGACGAGGTCGAGGGCCGCCCTGCCGTCCCCCGCCTCCCCGACGATCTCGATGCCGTCCTCACCGGCGAGCAGGGCGACCACGCCCGCACGCATGACGGTGTGGTCGTCCACCACGACCACCCTGATCCGTCCGCCGGTCATCGCGTCCCCTCGCTTCCCTCGTCGCCGTCCGCGCCGCCGTCCCCGGGCGCCGGTTCCAGGGGGATCACCCCCAGGATTCTCGTGCCGTCTCCCACCGAGCTGGTGACGGTGAGCCGGCCGCCCAGTTCCGCCAGGCGTTTGCGCATCCCGTCGAGCCCGAAGCCCGTCGACCCCTCCGGTACGAATCCGGTGCCGTCGTCGGTGACCTCCAGCTCCACCCCGTGGGGCCGACGGCTCAGCATCACACCGACCGTGGAGGCGCGCGCGTGCTTGCGGACGTTGGCCAGGGACTCCTGTGTGCAGCGCAGCAGCGCGATCCGGGTCTGCTGGTCGCACTCGACGTCCGTCAGGTCGCCGACCACCGTGAGCCCGGTGTCCTCCGCGAAACGGTCCAGGACACGGCGCAGGGTGTGCGCCACCGATCCGGCCTCCGTCCCGCCCCGCCGCCGGGCGGAGCCCACCAGTTCCCGGGCCTCGGCGAGGTTCTCCCGGGCCGTCGACTCGATCGAGCGCAGTTGTCGGGCGCTTCGCACCGGGTCCGACGCGAGGCCCGCCCCGGCCGCCTCCGCCAGCACGACGATCGACGCGAGGCCCTGCGCGAGGGTGTCGTGGATGTCCCGGGCCATCCGTTCCCGTTCGTCCGCCGCCCCCTGCCGCTGGTGCGCCTCGGACAGCTCCGCCTGGGTCCGTTCCAACTCGACGATCAGCCGGGCGCGTTCGGCGCTCTGCGCGACCACCGAGTGGGCCCACAGGCCGATCAGGACCCCCACGGCGACGACGATCAGGGTGGACATCATGGTCTCGCCGAAGAACTGCAGCGACCAGCCCTGCCGGCACCAGCTGCCCGCCAGCGTCGCCGCCGTCGCCAGCCCCAGGAACCCCATCGAGGCCCTGCGGGTCCGCCCGAACATCCAGTAGTGCGGCAGCGTCACCATGAACAGCGCCGCGTAGCTGCCGCGCAGATACGCGAGCCCGCCGAGTGCGAGCACCAGCACGGAGAGGTAGGTGTGCGGCCGTACGAGGGGGTTGTCGGGGAAGCGGTCGAGGAGGGCGTAGCAGAGCACCACACAGCCGAGCAGGGCGAGCGCCGCGTACGTGCTCCCGGCGGGTCCGTCCATCGTGGCGAGCCCGATCGCCATCGCGGCGAACAGCACCCAGCACACGGCGTTCCAGCGGCGCAGCGACGTGGTCCAGAGGGCGTCGGCGGAGGGTCCGGCGAGAGTGGTCATGCCGATCAACGTACGTCGGCCGGGAGTTCGCCGCGGACGATCGGGGCCGGGCCGGTCGGCTCGGCCGGAGCGGGGCGCGACGGCCACCAGGTCGCCTCGCCCAGCAGGAGCAGCGCCGCCGGCAGGATCATGATGCGGACGACGAAGGCGTCGAGGAGCACGGCCGCCGCGAGCACGAAGCCGATCTGCTTCATCTCGATGATGTGCAGCAGGACGAAGCTCACGAAGACGGTCGTCATCACGACCGCCGCGCTGGTGACCACGCTCGCCGACGTGCGGATTCCGTCGAGGACCGCCTGCCGGGTGGGGACCCCGGCGAGCACGGCCTCCCTGATCCGGCTCACCACGAACACCTGGTAGTCCATGGAGAGTCCGAAGAGGATCACGAAGAGGAAGAGCGGGACGCGCGACCCGATCGAGCCCGTGGACGTGAAGCCCAGCAGTCCCTCGGCCCAGGTGTCCTGGAAGACGAGGACGAGCAGTCCGAGGGCGGCCGCGGCGGAGAGCAGATTGAGCACGACCCCGATCAGGCCGAGCGCCACGGAGCGGAAGGCGTACACGGTCATCGCGAAGGTCACCAGCAGCAGCGCCCCGAGGACGAGCGGGATCCTGCTGTTCTGGTGGGCCGGGTAGTCGGTGTACCGGGCGACGTCCCCGCTGACGCCGTACTCCGCGCCCCCGATCCGTCCGACGGTGGCCGGCAGGTACGTCTCGCGCAGATGGGCGAGGGAGTCGTGGGCCCGGGGGGAGTTGCCGAGGTGCGGCACCTTCAGCCGCAGCACGCCGATCCGGTGGTCGGCCGAGGTCTCGATGCGCGAACCGTCGGCGAACAGCGGGTCCTCGCCGGCGAGCCGGGCGAGTTCGCGCAGCGCGGCGGTGACCTCCCGGTGGCGCGAGGCATCGGCGCGCACGACGACGTCGTGGGTCACCCGGTGCTCGGGGAACGCCTCGTTGAGGCGGTCGTAGACCCGCATCGCGGGAATCTCCCGGGAGTGCGTGTCCCGGCTCATCTCCGTGATCTTCAGCCCGGTCAGGGGCAGGGCGAGCGCGAGCAGGGCGAGGACCGGGACGCAGAGCGTGGCAAGGGGGTGCCGGCCCGCGGGCCGCAGCAGCGCCGTCCAGATCCGGCCCGTGCCCTCGCGGCGGGGGCGCCGGGCCGGCTTCCCGCGCCCGGCCCGGCGCCGGGCGCGTCGTTCCGCCCGCCGTCCGAGCACGGCCAGCAGCGCGGGCAGCGCCGTCAGGGAGCTGGCCACGGCGACCAGCGTGACCACGATGATGCCGGTGGCGAGCGAGGAGAAGATCACGTCGGAGGCCAGGTACAGCGTCGCGGTGGAGACGGCGACCGCCAGTCCCGAGACCACGACCGCCCGGCCCGATGTGGCCGCCGCCAGCTCCACCAGTGCCTCGGTGCTCAGTCGGCCGCCGCTGCGGGCCCGTTCCTCGCGCTCCCGTTTGAGGTGGAAGAGCGTGTAGTCGACGCCGACCGCGAGGCCGATCATCAGGATGACGTTCGTGCCGACCCCGGCGTCGGGCGACAGGTGCGAGACCACCATCGACAGGCCGATGGCCGCCACGATCGAGGAGAGCGCGAGCAGCAGCGGCACCGCGGCCATGACGACCGATCCGAAGACGATCAGCAACGTGGCCAGGGTGACCGGCAGGGTGATCTTCTCGGACAGTGCCAGGTCGTCGCCGCGCTGCTGTTCGACGCCCTTGCTGATGGAGGGGCTGCCCGTCTCCTCCATCAGCAGGCCGGGGCGGGCCTCCTGAACGGCCGAGGTCTGCGCCACCAGCGCGTCGACCTTGTCCTTCGCGTCCCGCTCCTCGCCCTTCAGGGCCACTTCGACCATGAGGACCCGGCCGTCGTGCGACCACAGCGGCGCGGCCACTTCGGCGACCTCCGGCAGCCTTCTCATCCGGACCGTCAGATCCCGCGCGGCCGCTTCGGCGGTCCGCCGGTCCGGGGCTCCCGAGCGGGCGGAGATCAGCACCTGTTCGGTGGAGCGGCGTTCCAGGTGGCCTTCGGCCGCCATGGCCTCGGCCCGGCCCGCCTCGCCGACGCGGTAGTCGGCCGTCCTTGCCTCGTTGGTGCCGACGGCCCCGCCGACGACCAGGCACAGCACCACGAACACCAACCAGCCGACGAGTGCCCGCCAGGGGTGCCGCGCGCTGCGGCGCGCCATGCGCACAGTGAATGAGTTCATGCCCAAAATCTTGTTGACCAGGGCAGTTGGCGGACAGAGGTGTCAGGTTGAACCTGTCGTCCACCGATCGGTAGACCCGGTTACGGGGGAGAACCCCAGGCCTCCGCACCGGCGTTCGTGTTTCACGGCGCGTCCAGGGAGCGGCCGGCCGCGCGCAGGGCGGCCACCGTGGCCCTGATCGAGGGGCGCCGGTCCGCGTCGGTGCGCCACACGGCGTGGACGTGCCTGCGCATCTTCTGTCGCACGGGGACGAGGCGTACCCCTTCGGGCACCGGTCCGCGGCCGAGCCTCGGCGCCACGCAGACGCCCATTCCGGCGGCGATCAGGGCGAGTTGGGTGTGGTGTTCGCCCGCCAGGTGCGCGATGCGCGGCTCGATGCCCTTGGAGCGGAGGGTGAACATCAGCCAGTCGTAGCAGAACTCGCCCTCGGGCCAGGACACCCAGTCGTCGGTGGCGAAGTCCTCCAGGTCCACCTCGGTCCGGTCCGCGAGCCGGTGGTCGGCCGGCATCGCGATGTCCGGTGCGTCGTCCAGCAGCTCGGCCTTGGCCAGGCCGCCGGGCACGGGCAGTCGCTTGTTGCTCCAGTCCAGCACCACGGCCAGGTCCGTGTCGCCCCTGAGCACCGCGCGGATTCCGTCCTCGGGTTCCAGTTCCCAGGTGCGCACGCGCAGTTCGGGATGGTCCACGCGCAGCGTGCGGAGCGCGGTGGGGAAGAGTCCGCGCGCCGCCGTCGGGAAGGCCGAGAGCCGGATCTCGCCCACCACTTCGCCGCGCTGTGCCTCGATGTCGGACTGGGCCAGCTCGACCTGGGACAGGATCCGGGCGGCGTGGTCGGCGAGCAGTTGACCGGCGTCGGTGAGCCGGACCCCGCGCCCGTTCTTGGCCAGGAGCTGCTGCCCCACCTCCCGCTCCAGTTTCGCCATCTGCTGGGAGACGGCCGAGGTGGTCACGTGCAGCCCCTCCGCGGCGCCGCTGACCGATCCGTGCCGGGCGAGGGCGTCCAGGGTGCGCAGGCGCTCCAGATTCAACATATAAGCAATGCTACGCAGACACTCGTATGAAATCTCGCTTGTTCTACGCGGTCGCGGCCTCCATCGTTGACCCCATGAGCACCGCTGCCGCACCGGGAACCACCTCTCCCGACGAGTCCCCCGTCCCCGCCCACGCCCTGCCGACGAGTACCGCGGCGGAAACGGCCGCGCCGGCCGCGGGCCCGGCTCCCGCCCCTCGGCCGGTGCTGGACTGGCGGATCCGTTTCGGGGCGCTCTCGCTCATCTGGGGCTTCAGCTTCCTGCTGATCAAGGTCGGCACCGAGGGGTACGCCCCGTTCCAGGTGACCCTCGGCCGTCTCGTGGCGGGCACGGCGGTGCTGGTGGCCGCGATCGCGGTCCGGCGCGAGCGGCTGCCGCGCGGCGCGCGCACCTGGGGTCACCTCGCCGTGGCCGCGTTCTTCCTGAACGCGCTGCCGTTCTCGCTCTTCGCCTACGCCGAGCTGAGCATCCCGTCGACGCTGGCGGGCATCTGCAACGCGACGTCGCCCCTGTGGGGCATGGCGCTGTCGCTCGTCGCGCTCTCCGAGGACCGCCCGACCCGTCGCCGCGTCGCCGGACTGGGGCTCGGCTTCCTCGGGGTGCTGACCGTGCTCGGCGCCTGGCAGGGCTTCTCCGGACTGGACTTCGGCGGTACGGCCATGGCCCTGCTGGCCTCCCTGAGCTATCCGGTCGGCTGGATCTACGTCCGCAGGACGCTGGCGGGCAGTGGTTCGTCGACGCTCGCGCTGACCGGCAGCCAGCTCTTCCTCGGCACGGTGCAACTCGCCGTGGTGACCCCGCTGTTCACCTCGGTCCCGGACGGCTTCCCGCCGCTGCCGACCCTGGCGGTGGTCGCTCTCGGGGCGCTCGGCACGGGCTTCGCGGTGCTGGTGCAGTACGGCCTGGTGGAGGAGGTCGGGCCGACGACCGCGCAGATGGTCACCTACTTCATTCCGGTCATCGCCACCGCGGCCGGGGTGGTCCTGCTCGGCGAGCAACTGAGCTGGAACACCCCGGTCGGCGCCCTCGTCGTACTGGCGGGCGCCGCGCTCACCCAGAGCAGGGCCCGCGGCCGGTGACGGCGCCCGGCGGCCGGGGTCACCCGTAGGTCAGCGGTTTCGCCGGGCCCACCGCCGCCGCCACCGCGTCGGCCAGCGGCTCGATGTCGGCCGCGGCGAGCGGTGAGACGGTGATCCTGATCCCCTGGGGCGCGGCCACTCTGAACCGCGCGCCGGGCGCGACGGCCCAGCCGGAGTGCAGCAGCCGCGCCACGGCGCCCGTCTCGTCGCCGACGGGCACCCATACGTTCATTCCGCTGCGTCCGTGGGCCTCCACCCCCCGCGCTTCCAGCGCCCGCACGAGGGCGTCCCGCCGCACACCGTACGCCCGCGCCGCCCTGCCGGGGTCCACGGCGTCCGAGGTCCACAGGTGCACCACGGCCCGCTGCAGCAGTCTGCTGACCCAGCCGGGCCCCAGCCGCTGCCGCCCCGCGACCCGGTCCACGGTGACCGGGTCGCCGGTCAGCACGGCGAGCCGCAGGTCCGGGCCGTACGCCTTGGCCACGGAGCGCACGAACGCCCAGCGGTCCGTGGCGCCCGACAGCGGGTGCAGCGGCAGATCGACGATGCCGTGTCCGTGGTCGTCCTCGATCAGGAGGACCCCGCGGTGTCCGGCGAGGACGCCCCGCAGTTCGAAGGCCCGCCCGGCACCGATCGCCGCGCCGGTCGGATTCTGGGCACGACCGGTGACCACGAGAGCTCGGGCCCCGGCGTTCAGTGCCTGCTCGACGGCGTCGGGCAGCGGCCCCTCGTCGTCGAGCGCGACGGGCACGGGGCGCAGCCCCAGCGCGGGCACGAGATCCAGCATGCTGCCCCAGCCCGGGTCCTCGACCGCCACCGCGTCACCGGGTCTGAGGTGCGCGACCAGGACGCGCTCGATCGCGTCCAGCGACCCGGAGGTCACGACCACGGATCCGGCCGACACACCGTCGGCGTCCAGCGCGGCGCGGGCGAGCGCGGCGAACTCCGGGTCCACCGGCGCCTGCCCGTACAGGCCGGGCCGCCGGGCGTACTCCTGCGCGACCGCCGCGAAGACGTCCCCCAGCGCGGGCAAGAGGGCCGGGTCGGGGTTTCCCTCGCCCAGGTCCCGCACCCCGGGGGGCGCCTCGACCCGGAGCGAGCCGCGCGCCGTGCTCGCGGGGCGCGGCCGCACCCTGCTGCCCCGACGCCCGGCCGTCTCGATCACCCCGCGCTCACGAAGCGTGCGGTACGCGGCGGCCACCGTGTTCGCGTTCACCCCCAGCCTCTCCGCCAACTCCCGCATCGGCGGCAGCACTTGACCGGGTGCGAGCTCACCCGACCCGACCCCGCGCTCCACACTGGCGGCAATCTCCGATGCACGCCGCCCGACGATCCGATACTCTCCTAGCACAAACAAGATTATGCACTAGTGCAATGGAGTGCGCAATGCCGGACACCCCTTCCTCACAGATCACGGACCCGGAATCGGCCGGATACCGGCCGACCGGACGGACCGTCCCGACCCGTTCCCGGGAGCGCGCGGCATACGACCGGGAGCTGATCCACTCGATACTCGACGAGGCGTACGTCTGCCATCTCGGCTTCGTCCGTGACGGCGCGCCGGTCGTTCTGCCGACCCTCTACGGCCGGGTCGGGGAGCGGCTCTACGTGCACGGCTCCACCGGCTCGCGTCCGCTGCGCGAGGCGGGCCGCACCGACCCCGGCCTGCCCGTCTGCCTGACGGTGACGCAGGTGGACGGCCTGGTGCTGGCCCGTTCCGCCTTCCACCACTCGATCAACTACCGCTCCGTGGTGGTGCACGGCATCGCCCGTACCGTGACCGACCCGCAGGAGCGGCGGACCGCCCTCGACGCGATCGTCGACCACGTGGTGCCGGGCAGGTCCGCGGACTCGCGGCCCGCCGACGAGAAGGAGCTGGCGGCGACGGCGGTGATCCGGCTGGACCTCCAGGAGGTGTCGGCCAAGATCCGCACCGGGGACCCCAACGACGAGGCCCGCGATCTGGCACTCCCCCACTGGGCGGGGGTCGTCCCGCTCGCCCGCGGCTACGGGACGCCGCTCCCCTCGGACGACCTGGACCCCGCGATCGGCGTCCCGGACTATCTCACCGCGCTCTGACCGGGCGGGGCTCGGCTCGCGCGAGAAGCGCCCGCCCGGCGCGTGGATGCGGCGGCCCGTCGCCTCCTGGGCATGCCGGGCGGGGTGCGGGTGCGGGGCCTCGTGAGCTCCTCGGCCCAGCACGCGAATGCGGAGTCCGGGCCGGTTCGGCCGGTTCGGCCGGTTCAGCCGGCCGGCGGCACGCGGTACGAGCACGGCCGAACGCGTGCTCGGCGCGCTACCCCGCGGTCCGGCCGACCGACAGTTCTCCCCCGGCGGCCCCCCGGCCGCCGTCCGCCTCCTCCGGGCTCCTCCCGCCCGGCCCGGACGCGACGGGCCCCGAAGGCGCCTTCGGGGTGGCCGACTGGGCGATGAAGGCGCCGACCAGGACCGTGGCACCGCCGATGAGCTGGGGCGCGGACAGGTGCTCACCGAGCATCACCCAGGCGAGCACGGTGGCGATGACCGCCTCCAGACAGGCGACCACTCCCGCCACGGCCGGTGAGAGCAGCCGCACCGAGATCACGCCGGTGACGTAGGCGATCACGGTCGCCAGCAGCACGATCCAGACAAGCAGCAGCCAGGCGGGAACCTCCGCGTCGTTCATGTCGGCGCTGCCGCCCAGGACCGCCCAGTCCATGCCCCAGGGCCGCGCGACCAGCGTGAGGACGAGCGCGCCGATCAGCAGCCCGTACGCGATGACGCCGACCGGATGCGGCGGCTCGACACCGTCCGCCCCGTCGCCGCTCCCCTGGTCCGACAGGACGAAGTAGCCGACCTGGCAGCAGGCGGCACCGAGCGCGAGCAGCAGCCCGACGACGTCGAAGCTCAGCCCCGACCAGACCTCCACCACGCAGGCGAGCCCCCCGGCGGCGAGGACCACACCGACCGCGGCCCGCCGGGTGACCGGTCTGCGCTGCACGAAGCGCACCCAGCCGAGGACGAGCGCGGGCGCCAGGTACTCCACGAGGAGGGCGACACCGACGGGGATACGGGAGATCGCGGCGAAGTAGCAGGCCTGTACACCCGCGACGGCGAGCAGACCGAAGCCCAGCAGCAGGACCGGCCGACTGCGCACCAGGTCCCGGTGGCGCCAGGCCACGGGCAGCATGACGAGGGCGGCGCCCGCCACCCGCAGCCACACCACGTGGAGCGGATCGAGTCCCGCCTCGATCAGCGGCTTGGCCGCCACCCCTGAACCACCGAATGCGAAGGCCGAGGCCAGGGCGATTCCCAGCCCGGCGCTTCTCCCCTGAGACGCGTGCATCGGCACATCATGACAGCTGCGGTCAGGAGCGTCACCCCTGTGACCCCTGACTCGCGCGCCCTGTTGAATGTGTGATTCCGCTCCGCCCGGCCGGTCCGGTCGACCCAGGTCAGCCGCCGGCCTCCCACGCCCCCCGTGCCTCCCGGCCGGAGGTTCCCACGATTCGGGCGGCGAGCCGCTCCGCGTCGACCCCGGCCCGCTCCAGCACCTCGACGGCCCGGCACTCACGGTCCTCGGCGAGCGCCGCGAGCAGGTCGAGCCCTGCGGCCCGTACGTCACCGCGCAGCTCCGCCCGCTCACGCGCTCCGGCCATCGCCGAAGCGGCCGAGGGCGACCAGCCCTCCGCCGCGACGTCCCGCACGGCGGATTCCGGGTCCGGAACGACCGGGACGGCACCGGAGTCCTCCACCGAACCCTGCCAGCGGAGCCCGTACCCGATGCTGCGCTGGACGAGATAGCCGAGCACTTTGGCCAGTTGCGGCCCCCCTTCGAAGGCCGACCGCACTTCGGGGTCCGATTCGATGAGAGAGTGCAGCAAATGAGCTGTGTCGATCTGCCGGTCACCGTCACGAAGTGCGCGCCTGCGGGCGCCCGTCACCACGACGGCCAGCTCCGCAGTGAGGCCGGCGTCGAGCCCGGCATGGCCAAGAGCGGGCTGCTGAGGGATCCGCGACGTCCGGTTCTGCACGCCTCCCACCCCATCAGTTCCACGGCACCGGGACATCGCCGGAGGGGCCCATTGCGGCATCCCACGCAAGTTGGGCACACCAGAACGGTTTCTCCTCCTTACGGATGAGATCTCGCCATTTCTGGATCCGATCGGGAAAAACGGCGCGCGCCGCCTTGCCACGCGCTCCCCCGGCAACCGCGGACGGCCCTCCGCACGTCCCACAGCCCACACCCATGCGACAGCCGGAAGGGAGGCCGCGGACGTGTCCTGGCTGGTCGCCTTGCCGGCTCTCGACGGACGGGAGTACGTGTACCGGGTTCACGCACCCGCGAACGCGCTGCGCGCCGACCTCTTCTGGGCCGCGTTCCACTGCCACGACGACGGCCCGCACCCGCGCGCCTGCGACCGGTTCGACGCCGCCCTGATCTGGCGGGCAGGAGCCGAGGGAACCGACCGAACCGACCTGACAGTTCATCAGTATTGAATGTTCGCGCCGCTGCGGCTACGTTCCGCGACACCGTTACCCGTCGAGAAGGGGTGGTCGCATGGCCGAAGTCAGCGCGGAGGCACGCATCGGAGCACCGGCCGAGAAGGTGTGGGCCCAGTTGACGGACTTCACCGCGTACGGCCGGTGGAACGCCACTCACACCAGCTTCCCCAAGGGCGGCCCCGAGACGCTCGAACTCGCGGCCACCTACGAGGAGAACATGAAGCTCATGGGCTTCCCCGCCGAGGTGACGTGGACGGTGGCGGAGCTGGAGACCGCGCGCCTGCTGACCACCAGGGGCAAGGGGCCGATGGGGGTCGCGCTCGCCATGCGCTACTCCCTGATCCCCGACGGGGACGCGACCACGGTCCGGATAGACGGCGAGTTCACCGGCGCCGCGGTGTCCCTGATGGCGGGCAGGCTCAAGGACTCGGCGACGGCCGCGCTCGTCGAGTCGCTGCGCAGGCTGGACGGTCTCGTCGCCGCCTGAGGGGCGCAAAGGCCGCCCTGCAGAACGCCCCGCCGACGGGAAAGGGCCTCGCGGTCCGGCCGCGAGGCCCCGACGCCGTACCCACGGGCTCAGTGCTCGTCGGCAAGGATCAGATAGAGCTTCTTGCGGGCGTCGTTGATGACCGTGAGAGCCTTCTGACGCTGATCGGCGGAGCCGGTCTTCCAGACCTGGCCGAACGCCTCCATCAGCCCGAAACCGGCCTGCCGGATCTCGTTCAGGCTCTCCCAGTCGACGCCGCGCCCGGCCTCCTCCCAGGGCGCCTCGGCGCCCGACTCGGCCTCGGCGCGGCCGGCGTCGGTGAGCGTGAACAGCTTCTTGCCGCCCTCGCTCTCGCTGACGATCAGGCCCTCGTCCTCCAGCAGCTGGAGGGTCGGGTAGACCGAGCCGGGACTGGGCCGCCAGGCCCCGCCGCTGCGCTCGCCGATCTCCTGGATCATCTCGTACCCGTGCATCGGGCGATCCTTCAGCAGCGCCAGGATCGACGCACGCACATCGCCACGGCGCGCCCTTCCCCTGCCGCCGCCCCGGCCGCGCCCGCCGCCGAAGGGGCCGCCCCCGAAGGGCCCGCCACCGAACGGCGGCCCGAACTGCCCGAAGGCCGCCCGGCGCCCCTCGAAGTCACCGAACCCCCGGTGGGGGCCGCCGCGCCCATGCCCGCACTCGTGCTCGTGCCCATGTGAACGCATCACTGCACTTTCCTCCCATCGTTGATCTGTCGCGATGCCTCAACGATATATCGGAACTGTTCGCATGCCAATCCTTTCCGGTCTGTGCCCCTGTGGTGAAGCCGGCCCGACAGGGGCGAAAACCCATGTCTGGTCGGCCGGAACGCGGTGATAGAGAATCCGTGTGACAACAACACTTGAGTTCGCCGCGCTGCTGCGACTGATCGACGAACGGTCGGCCGCGTTCCGGGCCGCGGTCGCCTCCGTACCCGGCCTCGACGTGCGGGTGCCGACCTGCCCCGAGTGGACGCTGTTCGATCTGGTGCAGCACCTGGGCGAGAGGCGTCGCTTCTGGGCCGCCGTCGTCGCCGCGGGCCCGGCCGCCGCTCCCCCTGACGGCTCCGCGTCGGAGGGCGCCCCGGCCGCGCCTCGGGAGCGCGAGGCCCTGTCGGCCTGGCTGGCCGAGTCGACGGAGCTGTTGCTGGGCGCGCTGCGCGAGGCCGGTCCGGGTCGCGGCTGCTGGACGTGGTGGGGTTCGTCGCAGTCGCCGCGGACCTGCGGTGCCGTCGCCCGGCACCAACTCCAGGAGATCGCGGTGCACACCTACGACGCCCAGATCACCGCGGGCGCCCCGGAGCCGCTGCCGGACGAGGCGGCACTCGACGGCGTCGAGGAGTTCTGTTCACCTGCTGCGCAACGCCGAGCGCCTGGCCGCACGAGCCCGTCGCCATCGACTTCCACGCCACCGAAGGCCGCTCCTGGCGCCTCTCGCTCTCCGCCGACGGCGCACGGTCCGTCCGTCTCGCCGCGCCCGGCACGATGCCCGCCACCGCCGTCGACGCGGCCCCGGCCGGCGCCGACGCCTCTGCTCGGGGCACGGCCGGTGAGCTGGTCCTCTTCATGTACGACCGGATCCCGATGGACTCCCTGGAGCTCGACGGCGACCGGCGTCTCTTCGACCTGCTCCGGGCCTGGGAGCCGGAGGAGTAGGACGTGACGACGCGGTGCCGTGCCATCTCGACCACGTGATCCGCTGGTGCTGGTGGCCAATGCGACCGTGGAACCGGAGGACGATCCGGCGGCGTCGGGACCGGCCGCTTTCGCGGATCACGTCGTCAGCAGCGCCGGGTCGAGGCGGCCGGGCCGGACCGGAGGGTCTACGAGTTCGCGGCCGAACGGGCAGGCGTCGCCGCGGACCGGTGCCTCTTCGTGGACGACCGGCTCGAAAATGTCGAAGCCGCGGTCGGGCTCGGCACGACCGGTGCGCGCTACCACGAATCCGTCGGCCTCCGCGGGCCGTTGGGCTTCCTGCTGCACAGTTGATCCACCGCTCCCGCTGTTTCTGTCGCTCCCGTCGCGCACGCGGTCCGAAGCGATGGGCCGTACAGCCAGGACTGGTGTTCCGTCGTTCCGGCCGTACCCCGCCCCCTCCCCGCTTTCGGGGAAGGGCGAGGCTTTTAGGGAAGGGCGAGCGCGTCCTCGATCGCGGCCCGGAGCTCCTCGTCCTGGAGGAACGCCCGGTGGTCCCAGTACGGCGACAGGCTCCCGTGGCGTTCCCGCATCACCCGAAGGACAGTACGCAGCGCGGGGTCCGGATCGGCCGACAGCGCCCGGACCGTGTCCCTGTGACGCCGCCGTGCCGCGGAGCACCCCGCATCGGTGGGACGCGGCCCGTGCGGCGGTCCGGGGCGGGGCCGTGGACCGTGTCGGCCCGTCGGCCCGTCGGCCGGGTTTTGGGGCCAATGCCATGAAATTGGCCTTGGCCTGCGGTTTCGCTCCCCGCGTACGTTCACGTCATGAGGATTCGCACCGTCGACACGTTCACCGACCGCCCCTTCACCGGCAACCCCGCAGGAGTCGTGCTCCTGGACGCCGACGCCTTCGCCGACGACGATCTGCTCCAGCGGATCGCCATGGAACTGAACCTTTCCGAGACCGCCTTCGCCCGTTCCCTTCCTCCGGGCGGCGAGGCCGACTGGGGACTGCGCTGGTTCACCCCGACCACCGAGGTCGACATGTGCGGGCACGCCACGCTCGCCACCGCGCACGTCCTTCGCACCACGGGAGCGGCGAGCGGCACGGTGCGTTTCGCGGCCCGGTGCGGAATCCTCACCGCGACCGCCGGACCGGACGGCGCGATCACGCTCGACTTCCCCACGGCCCCGCTCACGCCGGAACCCGTACCGGCCGGGCTGGCCGACGCCCTGGGCGCACAGCCGCTCTCCGTCCACGACACGGGGCCGCACATCGGCGATCTGCTGGTGGAACTGTCCGACGAGGCGACCGTGCGGGGGCTGAGGCCCGACCTCGTCGCGCTGGCCGGCCTCTCGCGGCGGGGCGTCATCGCCACGGCCGCCGCGCAGGACCCCTCCCTCGGCCACGACTTCGTCTCCCGGGGCTTCTTCCCGCTGCTCGGGATCGACGAGGACCCCGTGACCGGCAGCGCCCACACCGCGCTGGCGCCCTTCTGGTCCGCCCGGCTGGGCCGCAACGAGCTGACCGGTCTCCAGGTCTCCGCCCGTTCCGGCCGGGTCCGCACCTCGCTGCGCGGCGACCGGACCCTGTTGACCGGCAACGCCGTGACGATCATCGACGGCGAACTGCTGACGGCGCCCTGAGCCCTCCGGCAGAGAACACCGCGTCCCGCCCCCTTCGGCGAAGACGCCGGGGCCGTACGGGAGAGTCCCGTACGGCCCCGGCGCAGGTCCCCGTCTCACGGTGTGGGCAGCCAGCCCACCTTCCCCGCGAGCAGGGCATAACCGACGAACGCCCCGATGTCCAGCAGCGTGTGCGCCGCGACCAGCGGCCCGACCCGGCCCCAGCGCCGGTACAGCAGCACGAAGACGACGCCCATCACCAGGTTGCCGATGAAGCCGCCGATCCCCTGGTAGAGGTGGTACGAGCCGCGCAGCACCGAACTCGCCGCCAGGGCCGCCATCGGCGTCCATCCCAACTGATCGAGTCTGCGCAGCAGATACCCGACGACGATCACTTCCTCGACGACGGAGTTCTGGAGCGCGGACAGGATCAGGACCGGGAACTTCCACCACACGTCGGGCAGGGACTCCGGCACCACGGTCAGGTTGAACCCGGCGGCCCGCGCCCCCAGGTAGAAGGCGAGTCCGGCGCTCCCGATGCCTGCCGCGATCATCGCGCCGCGCCCCAGGTCCGACCACGGCCGGGTGCGGTCGAAGCCGATGGCCCGCAGGCCGGCTCCCTCTCTGAGCAGCAGGTGCGCGACCAGGGCGACAGGCACCAGGGCGGTCGCGATGCCGAAGAGTTGCCAGGCGAGATCCAGCCATGGGCGCCCCGGTGCGTACGACCCGTTGAGCGTCGCGGCCTGGTCCTTCAGAACCCCTGGCTTCGTCAGCGACCCGACAAAACTGATCAGGGCAGACACTCCGCTGGCACCCAACGAGAGGGCCAGCACAAGCACTGTCTCGGACCGCAGAGTTCGTCGCGGCACGGCCTCCCGGGGAAAAGAATCAGCCATAAGCCCCGTCTCCACCTGTACACCTGCCTTGAGTTGTGCATTCATGCCCCATCCCGTTCCCCGGCCGGTTAAGGTCTCGAATGCAGGTACGAAGATCATGCGCGACTGGCCGGGGGCGACCACCATGGGCGATGGTGTGGTCCCCCTTTTCCTTGTTCATCCTCAAGGAGGGGCACCACAGACATGGGACGTCACAGCTTGCCCGACGACCGTGCGAGGGGCGGAAGCGGGGACGGATCACCGCCCCGCCGTCGACGTACCGTCGTGATCGCGACCGTGCTCGTCCTCGCGGTGGCTGCGGGAACGGCGGTCGCCGCCCGGGGCGGTCTGCTGCCGTTCTCGGAATCCTGCGAGGACTCGGCCGTACGGCTGTCCATGGTGGCCTCGCCGGACATCGCTCCCGCCGTGCGTGCCCTCGCCGACCGGGCACGCACGGACGAGGTGCGGTCCGACGGACGCTGCCTGTACGTGACGGTGACCGCCCGGGACTCCTACAAGGTCGCCGAGGCCCTTTCCGGCGGCGCACGCACTCCGGACTACCAGATCTGGCTGCCCGACTCCGACCTCTGGCTCGACCGGGCCAAGGGTTCCGGTGACGGCGTCCCGACGACCCCGGGCGATTCCATCGCCTCCTCCCCCGTGACCATGGCCATGGTGCCGTCCGCGGCCAAGCGGCTGGGCTGGCCGAAGAAGCAGTACTCCTGGGCCGGACTGACGGCCGCGACCATGGAGTCGGCCGGGGTGGGCCTGGGCTCTGCCGACCCGGCGCGCAGCGCCACCGGGCTGCTCGCCCTCTCCAGCATCGGCACGTCCTCCGGGAAGCAGGGCGGTGACAGCGACACCCGGGTCGCGGCGACCGCCGAGCTGCTCGCCCGGCGCATGTCGGACAGCGACAGCCAGGTGCTGGAGACGCTGGCCCAGGACGGTTCGGGAACCGGAAAGGGCAAACCGGCCCGCAATCAGGCCCTGCTGCTCTCCGAACAGGCCGCGTTCGCCCACAACGCGGAGTCGGCCGACGACGCGAAGCTCGACCTCTTCTATCCCGAGGACGGCATCCCGCTCCTCAACTACCCGTACACCATGGTCGACGAGAGCCGGATGAGTACGGCCGAGGGCCGGGCGGCGCTGCGGTTCATGACGCTGCTGAACGAGCCGGCCTCGCAGGCCGTCCTGGCGAAGCACGGCTTCCGGAAGGTCGACGGAACGGCCGGGGAGTCGGTGGTCGCCCCGGCGGGCGGCCAAAAGCCCCAGCCGTACGCCACCGCGGCCACCACCCAGCCGACCGTCGAAGAGCTCCAGCGGACGCTCGGCATGTGGACGATCACGGTCCAGAGCGCACGGCTCACCACGGTCGTCGACGCCTCGGGATCGATGGCCACGATCGTGCCGGGGCGCAACCAGTCCCGGATGGACGTGACCAAGGCATCCCTGATCCAGGCCCTCGACCAGTTCACCCCGAACGACGAGATCGGGCTCTGGGAGTTCGCCACCACGCTCGACGGCGACAAGGACTACCGCAGGCTGATGCCGACCCGGCGGCTCGGCGCCCCGGCGAAGGGCGGCGGCACCCACCGGAAGAAGCTCTCCGAGGCCTTCGCCGCGCTGCAGCCCGTGCCGGGCGGGGCGACCGGTCTGTACGACACCATGCTGGCCGCCTACAAGGACGTCCAAGCGACCTATGTGAAGGGCAAGTTCAACGCCGTGGTGATCCTCACCGACGGATCGAACCAGGACGCCCGGTCCCTCTCCCGCAGCGCCCTGATCGCGGAGCTGAAGCGGATCGCCGATCCGGAGCGCCCGGTGCCGCTGCTCGCCATCGCGGTCGGTCCCGAGGCCGACCGCGAAGAGGTGAACGAGATAGCGAAGGTGACCGGCGGCGGGGGCTACCAGGTCACCGACCCGGCCGACATCCAGGCGGTGATCCTGCAGGCCATCATGACGGCCGGGCAGAACGGGCACGTCACCCAGGAGTAGTTCCGGACGCCCCGGGCCCGGCGCCGGACCACACCCCGGCCCGGGGCGCGGTACACCCTCCCCTTCCGCTCACCGTCGGACCCCGCCCTCGCACGGAACCGCCCCGGCACCGCAGCCCCGCACACACCGCACGGAACCGCCCTGTCACCGAAGGCCCGTGCACACATGCCGCGCGGGGCCGCTCCCTCCGTCGCCGGGGCCCGCACGGCAGGTCCGCCGCGTCGGGATCACGGCCTGGGGGCGCCCGTCGGCCAGCTGTGCACCGGCTCCCCGCCGTGCATCAGTTCGGCGTACCGCCGGGTGGTCGCGGCCAGCGCCGCATGCCGCCCGAGCCCGGCCTCCCGCGCCCTGTGGTAGGTGTCCGCCTGCCAGGACGCCCCGTTCACCCGTCGCCTGCAGCGCTCCTCGATGATTCCGAGGTAACGGTCGCGGTCCGCGGCCTCGATGTTCCAGGCGTCGAGTCCCGCCGCGGCCAGCGGCAGCAGTTCGTCCCGTACGAGCTTGACGACGGGCACCCGGCCCAGGCCGCCCGTACGGCCGGGACGCGGCCAGATCAGCTCCGCGTCGATGCCCCGGCGGCAGGCGGTGTCGAAGTTCTCCGCCGCCGCCTCGAACGGCATCCGGGTCCACACCGGGCGGGACTCCTCGGCCAGTGCCCGCACCAGCCCGTAGTACAGCGCCGTGTTGGCGATCACGTCGGCGACCGTGGGCCCGGCGGGCAGGACCCGGTTCTCCACCCGCAGATGGGGGACGCCGTCGGCCAGGCCGTACACCGGCCGGTTCCAGCGGTAGACGGTGCCGTTGTGGAGCACCAGCTCCTGCAGTCGCGGGACGCCGCCGTCGTCGAGGACCCTCAGCGGGTCCTCCTCGTCGCAGATCGGCAGCAGCGGCGGGAAGTAGCGCAGGTTCTCCTCGAAGAGCTCGTACGCCGAGCCGATCCACTGCTCGCCGAACCAGGTCCTGGGCCGCACGCCCTGGTTCCGGAGTTCGGGCGGGCGGGTGTCGGTGGCCTGCTGGAAGAGCGGCGGACGCGATTCCCGCCAGAGCTCCCTGCCGAACAGGAAGGGTGCGTTGGCACCCAGTGCCGTCTGTACCCCGGCGACGGCCTGGGCCGCGTTCCACACTGCCGCGAACCGCTCCGGCGTCACCTGCAGATGGAGCTGGACCGAGGTGCACGCGGCCTCGGGAGCGATCGACGCGGATGTGCAGGCCAGTTGCTCCACGCCCTGGATATCGAGCGAGAAAACCTCGCCCCGGGCGGCCACCATTTGATCGTTCAGCAACGTGTAGCGGTCCGCGTCCGAGAGGTTCGCCGCCACGAGGTCCGCCTGCCCCACCGTGGGCAGAATACCGATCATCATGATCCCTGCATCGACCTCGCCCGCCTTCCGATGGGCATATCCGAGACCGGCTCTGAGCTCTTCGGCCAACTGGTCGAAAACCCGCCCCTCCAGACGGTGCGGGGCTATGTTCACTTCCAAATTGAACATCCCGAGTTCCATCTGGAAATCGCGGCTCGCGATGCGCGGGAGCACCTCCCCATTCAGCATCTTCGGCATCCCGTCGGGGCCGGCGAGATTCAGCTCGATCTCCATGCCCATGAGGTTGCGGGGGCGGTCGAACCTCCGCTCCGCCAGAAGTCGCCCCAGCCCCTCCAGGCACTGATGAAGCTTCCTCCGGTACCTCTGCGGATCGGACAGGTCAAAGGCTCCGGACACGACCTTCTCCCCCATCGGAGCGTCCTTCCCTCAAGTGGGCGACCCACGGCCCAGGCCGCTCGCGTCACGATCGATAATGCCCAGACCGAGTGATCCATAACGCCTCTGCGAACGCCGCGGACACAGTAGTCTGAGCCCCGCGGCCCGCGGCACATTCCATGGGCATGGAGCGGCACACGGTATCCCTTCGAGGACGTGGTGAAAACGCCGACACGATTCGGCCGACCGCGCCCGGGGGAAAACACCAGGCGGCGACTGCGCGGCGGGCACGAAAACAGCAGAATCTCCGCATAATAAAGTCCTGATACCGCCTTGCCGGCAA
The DNA here is from genome assembly GCF_053596315.1 of Streptomyces sp. NPDC001732. Lineage (NCBI taxonomy): Bacteria > Bacillati > Actinomycetota > Actinomycetes > Kitasatosporales > Streptomycetaceae > Streptomyces > Streptomyces sp. NPDC001732. Next base: position 15,125 of record NZ_JBSFFY010000057.1, on the reverse strand, counting down.
TAGCTGCGACGGCTAGTGGAATCACCGCGTGAACGCGTGTCGTATAAACTCCGCGGACGAGGCAGAGAGTTGACGCACCGGATCGGTCACCGGCCCCTCTGGCCCCGCACGCCGACAACGCCGTCTGCACCCGCCCACGCACCACCGTGTCTCCGAAGTGAGAGGCGACCCATCATGCCGCTGCATGTTCCCCCGGCTCCCGCGCCCGCTCTGCGCAGCGTCCTCGCGGCACTCGGTTCACCCACCGCCGTCCGCGAGGCCCGCACGCCCGCCCTCCGGTCCGCCCAGGGCCCGCTGAGTCCCGAACTCCCGCTTCCCGTCCATGTGCTGGACCGGATCGGACCGGGCGGCATCGCGCCCGCCACCAGGCTCGCCGCGTGGCGCTTCCTGATCCGCGGCCCGGAGCAGGCCGTCGCCGCGGCGGACACCATCCTCACCGCGGACGGCTGGACCTTCTCGCACTTCTTCGAGGGGCCCTACATCGCCTCGACCGAACTCGCCCTGCACCAGGCCGAGACGGTGACGTCGCACTACCAGCCGCGGCTGCTGTCCATTCCGGAGCTCTACATGCTGGCGCTGTGGCTGCACGGCGACGCCGAGGCCGATGCCGCCGGCGGCGCTCTCGCCCCCGGGGACCTCCTGGTTCCGCTGGCCCCCGCCCCGCCGGGCATCGCGGCGCACCGCCCGCACCGGGTCGCCGATCTGCTCCGGGTGATGACCCTGCGCATCACCCGGCCCGGCCCCGGCCCCCTGCTCGGATCGCCCGCCTGAGGACGGCCGCGCCCCTCAGCACCTCGTGCCCCGCCCCGGCCGGCGGGGCACAGTGCTGCGGAGGGGGCGCACTCCCGCCCGTCCGGACTAGCCCGCTCAGGCCACCCCGAACCACCCGAAGGGACAGTGCAGTTGCAGTGAACCGTCCTCCCGGGTGACGCGTCCTCCGAGTAAGAAGAAGTGCTGCTGCGAAATCCCTGCGGAAAGACGCCCGTGGGGCAACACTGGGAGCGGACCGATCGAGACGGGGGCGGCCATGAACAGCTCAGCCAGTCGCAGGACACTCACCACCACGCAGCGAAAGAACCCAGCCATGTGCCAGCATCAGCCACCATGCCCGACCGCCGACTCAGCCGACCGGGAAGCCGCCCGCCTGACGGCTCACCACCCGGAACAGGGCTGGAGTCTGCTGTGCAACGGTGTCCTGCTCTTCGAGGACACCGGTGAGCTGCTCCCGGACGGGCAGATCATCGCTCCGCACCGCCCGCTGGAGGCCGACCGGGTGGCGAAGGCCGCCTGACCGCGGGCGGTACGAACAACGGGGGCCGGCCCGGAGAAACCTCCGAACCGGCCCCGACGCGCGTCCGCGTCACTCCCCCGCACCCACGGCTCAGCTGTCGTACTCGTCCAGCGGCGGGCAGGAGCAGACGAGGTTGCGGTCACCGAAGGCGCCGTCGATCCGGCGCACCGGCGGCCAGTACTTGTCGGCGGCCGAGACCCCGGCCGGGAAGACCGCTGTCTCCCGGCTGTAGCCGTGCTTCCACTCCCCGCCCAGCATCGCCGCGGTGTGCGGGGCGTTGCGCAGCGGGTTGTCGTCCGCGCTCCACTCGCCCGAAGCCACCTTCTCGACCTCGCCGCGAATGGCGATCATCGTGTCGCAGAACCGGTCGAGCTCCGCGAGGTTCTCGCTCTCGGTCGGCTCGATCATCAGCGTCCCGGCGACGGGGAACGACATGGTCGGCGAGTGGAAGCCGTAGTCGATCAGGCGCTTGGCGATGTCGTCGACGCTGACGCCGGTGGCCTTGGAGATCGGCCGCAGGTCCACGATGCACTCGTGCGCGACGAGTCCGGCCGGGCCGTTGTACAGGATCGGGTAGTGCGGCTCCAGCCGCTTGGCGATGTAGTTGGCGGCGAGCACGGCGACCTGCGTCGCGCGCTTGAGGCCCTCCCCGCCCATCAGGCGGACGTACGCCCAGGAGATGGGGAGGATGCCGGCCGAGCCCCACGGGGCGGCCGAGATCGGCCCGACGCCGGTCTCGGGACCCGCCGCGGGCTGGAGCGGGTGGTTCGGCAGGTACGGGGCGAGGTGCGCGCGCACACCGACCGGGCCGACCCCGGGGCCGCCGCCGCCGTGCGGGATGCAGAAGGTCTTGTGCAGGTTGAGGTGCGAGACGTCGCCGCCGAACCGTCCCGGCCTGGCGAGACCGACCAGGGCGTTGAGGTTGGCACCGTCGACGTACACCTGGCCGCCGGCGTCGTGCACCTCGGCGCAGATGTCGGCGACGTGCTCCTCGAACACACCGTGCGTCGACGGGTACGTGATCATGAGCACGGCGAGTTCCTCGCGGTGCTTCTCGATCTTGGCGCGGAGGTCCTCGATGTCGACCTCGCCGTCGTCGGCGGTCTTGACCACGACGACCTTCATGCCGGCCATCACGGCGCTGGCGGCGTTGGTGCCGTGCGCGGAGGACGGGATGAGGCAGACGGTCCGCTGCTCGTCGCCGTTGGCCCGGTGGTACGCCCGTACGGCCAGGAGACCGGCGAACTCGCCCTGCGAGCCCGCGTTCGGCTGGATGGAGACCGCGTCGTAGCCGGTGACCTCGGCGAGGCGCTCCTCCAGCTCACGGATGAGGGTGAGGAAGCCCTGCGCCTGCTCGGCCGGAGCGAAGGGGTGCAGCGCGCCGAACTCGGGCCAGGTGATCGGCTCCATCTCGGTGGTCGCGTTCAGCTTCATGGTGCAGGAGCCGAGCGGGATCATGCCGCGGTCCAGCGCATAGTCCCGGTCGGCGAGCCGGCGCAGGTAGCGGAGCATCGCGGTCTCGGAACGGTGCTGGTGGAAGACCGGGTGGGTGAGGATCTCGTCGGTGCGCAGCAGCCCCTCGGGCAGCGCGTCGGCGACGGTGGTGTCCAGCGCCTCGATGTCCCCGTCGACGCCGAAGGCGGCCCAGACGGCGGTGATCTGCGTACGGGTGGTGGTCTCGTCGCAGGCGAGGGAGACCAGGTCGGCGTCGACGAGCCGCAGGTTGACCCCTCGCTCGCGGGCGCTCTCGACGACCTCCGCGGCCCGGCCCGGGACGCGCACGGTGAGGGTGTCGAAGTGGGCGCCGGTCACGACGTCGACACCGGCGGCGCGCAGCCCCTCGGCCAGGATCGTCGCGTAGCGGTGGGTGCGCCGGGCGATCGTGCGCAGCCCGTCCGGGCCGTGGTAGACGGCGTACATCCCGGCCATGACGGCGAGCAGCACCTGCGCGGTGCAGATGTTGCTGGTGGCCTTCTCGCGGCGGATGTGCTGCTCGCGGGTCTGCAGGGCCAGCCGGTAGGCCTTGTTGCCGTCCGCGTCGACGGAGACGCCGACGAGGCGGCCGGGCAGGCTGCGGGCGAACTTCTCGCGCACTGCCATGAACCCGGCGTGCGGTCCGCCGAAGCCCATCGGCACGCCGAAGCGCTGCGTCGTGCCGACCGCGATGTCCGCGCCCAGGTCGCCCGGCGAGGTGAGCAGGGTCAGGGCCAGCAAGTCGGCGGCGACGGTGACGATCGCGCCGAGCTCGTGGGCCCGCTCTATGAGGGGGCGGACGTCCCGGACGGTTCCGGAGGCACCCGGGTACTGCACCAGCACGCCGAAGACACCGCGCTCGGCGATCTCCGCCGGGATGCCGTCGGACAGGTCGGCGACGACGACCTCGACGCCGGTCGGCTCGGCGCGGGTCTCGATGACCGCGATCGTCTGCGGCAGGGCGTCGGCGTCGACCAGGAAGACGCCGTCCTTCACCTTGCCGACGCGCCGGGAGAGCGCCATGGCCTCGGCGGCCGCGGTGCCCTCGTCGAGCAGGGAGGCGCCCGAGGTGGGCAGCCCGGTCAGCTCGGCGACCATCGTCTGGAAGTTGAGGAGCGCCTCCAGGCGGCCCTGGGAGATCTCCGGCTGGTACGGCGTGTAGGCCGTGTACCAGGCGGGGTTCTCCATGACGTTGCGCAGGATCACCGGCGGGGTGAAGGTGCCGTAGTAGCCGAGCCCGATCATCGGGGTCAGCACCTGGTTGCGGTCCGCGAGGGAACGCAGTTCGGCGAGGACCTCGGCCTCGGTGCGCGCGGCCGGGAGCCGGAGTGCCTCGGTGCTCTTGATGACGTCGGGCACCGCGGCCGCGGTGAGCTCGTCCAGCGAGCCGTACCCGACCTGGGCGAGCATCTTCGACTGCGCCTCGGCATCGGGGCCGATGTGCCGCTGTTCGAACGGAATGCCCTGCTCCAGCTGGGAGAGCGGGGTGCGACGGGGGGTCATGGTGGAGGCCTCCTGGTCTGTCACGACCTGCGAGGGGCACCTCGGCGCGGGTGCCCGGACGGCCTCCCCCTCTGTCATCTCAACCTGAGAGCTTCACCGGCATGCTTTGCGGCGTGCCGACTTTCACCGTCGGTGAGGAAGGGAACCGCTCCGGCACCCGGCCGCACGGAACCCGCCCTGCTTTCCAGAGTGACCTCGTCCGTGCGGTACGGGGGCCTGAGAGATTCCGGGGAGGATTTGCTCCTTCGGCGCCTTCGGATCGGTTCCGGAGGACTCTCCCGCACGGGGTCAGCGGCCGCCACCAGCCTACCAGCGGGGTTCGTGGCCGAACCCTCGAGTGGCCGACCCCCCGGATCTGCCCTTTTGTAGTGCTTGTGGAGTAGCCGCGACCAATGGGAGGGATCGTGCAGACCGACATCGATCCGCGCAGCCTGATCGGCCGCAAGGCATTCGACCGCAAGGGCACCAAGATCGGAACCGTGGACGAGGTGTACCTCGACGACGCGACCGGGGTACCCGAATGGGCGGCCGTACGCACCGGACTCTTCAGCCGGGACGCCTTCGTCCCGCTGGAACCCAGCGAATTCGTGGACGACACGCTCCGCGTTCCCTTCGACCGTGCGCTGATCAAGGACGCACCCGACTTCGGCGTCGGCCGCCATCTCTCGCCGGATCAGGAACTCCAGCTCTACCGGCACTACGGTCTGGACTCACCGCCCGAGGGGGTCGGCCCCGACAGGGACTTCGGCAGGCTGGCGGGCCAGGAGGAGTAGTCCGCCGGTTCGCGCACCAGCGGGAGCGGATCGGCCGACCGCAGCGCCATGTCGTCGATCCGGAACGTACGCACCCGGCCGGGCGCCGAATCGGGCTCCTCGAACCGCACCGTCACCCGGCCGATGCCACTGCCCTGCACCCAGCCGTGGCCGTAGGTGTCGTGGCGCACGTCGTGTCCGGCGGGCCAGTGCCGCGCGGCCGGGTCCTCGGGGGTTTCCGGGGGCTCGTGCCGCGGGCCGTCCGCCGGTCCGCCCCGGTCGTCCTCCGCCGTCGCCGCCTCCCCGGCCGCGGCCCCGTCGTCGGCGGCCCGTCGGCCTGTGGCCTGTTCACCGGCGGCCTGGGCGAAGAGGTCCTCCTGCGTGTAGTCGGCAAGCCCCGTGACGCCCACTCCGAGCAGCCGGACGCCCCCGGTGGTGTCCACGGCCTCCAGGAGCCGTGCGGCGGCCTCACGGACCACCGTGGGGTCGTCCGTGGGCCCGCGCAGCGTCTCGGACCGCGTGAGAGTCGAGAAGTCGTACCGGCGCACCTTGAGGACCACCGTCCGCCCGGACCGCCCGGCGCCCCGCAACCGCTGGACGCACCGGTCGGCCAGCCGCTCCACCTCTGTCCTGACCCGTACCCGATCGTGCAGGTCGACGTCGAAGGTGTCCTCGACCGACACCGATTTCGCGTCGCGCTCCGCGACCACGGGCCGGTCGTCGTGGCCGAACGCCATGCGGTGGAGCGAGCCGCCGTGCGCCTTGCCCAGCAGCCGGACCAGCTCGGCCTCCCCCGCCGTGACCAGGTCGTCCACCGTCGTCATCCCGGCACGGCGCAGATGGTCCGCCGTGGCGGGGCCGACGCCGGGCAGGATCCGCACCGGCATGGGCGCGAGCAGCTCCCGCTCCGTACCCGGCTCGATGACCCGCAGCCCGTCCGGCTTGGCCTCCTCCGAGGCGATCTTGGCCAGCATCTTGGAACCGGCGAGCCCGACCGAGCCGGTGAGCCCGGTGACCGCTCTGATGGCGGTGCGCAGCTGCTCACCGATCTTCCGCGCCGAAGCCGTGTCGTCGGCCGTCCCGCCGGCCTCCAGGTCGACGAACGCCTCGTCCAGGCTGAGGGGCTCCACCAGCGGGGAGAGCCGCGCGAGCAGCTCCATCACCTGGTTGCTGACCGTCCGGTACAGCTGGAAGCGGGGCACCAGATAGGCCGCGTTGGGGGCCAGCCGCCGCGCCTGCGCGGTCGGCATCGCCGAGTGCACCCCGAAGCGCCGCGCCTCGTACGAGGCGGTCGCCACGACCCCTCGGGGCCCCAGCCCGCCCACCACGACCGGTTTGCCGCGCAGGCTCGGCTTCGCCGCCTGCTCCACGGAGGCGTAGAAGGCATCCATGTCCAGATGCAGGATGGTGGGAGCGGTTCTCACATCAACCGATGCTGCACCACGGCACTGACAATCGGCGGGGCCGGGGCCTCGGCGGGGTCAGCCGGCGCGGTTGCGCCGCCGTGCGAGCTCGTCTGTGGGGTTGTTGCCGATCAGCGTCTCACCGGTGTCCACCCGCTCGCCGTGCAGCTGTGACAGGGCGACGTCGACGTCCTGCCAGACCACGCCCACCGCGATGCCGAAGACGCCCTGGCCGCCCCGGAGGAGGTCGACGACCTCGTCGGGCGAGGAGCATTCGTAGACCGTGGCCCCGTCGCTCATCAGGGTCATCCGCTCCAGGTCCTGGAATCCGCGGGCCCGCAGGTGCTGCACCGTGGTGCGGATGTTCTGCAGGGCGACGCCCGTGTCCAGGAAACGCTTCACGATCTTCAGCAGGACGACGTCCCGGAAGCTGTAGAGCCGCTGTGTGCCGGAGCCGTACGCCGGGCGCACACTCGGTTCCACCAGCCCCGTGCGCGCCCAGTAGTCGAGCTGCCGGTAGGTGATGCCCGCTGCCGCGCAGGCCGTGGGCCCGCGGTACCCGATGCCGTCGGCCGATGCCACGCCGCCCCCTGCCACCACAGCCGATTGAACCGGCTGCACGATGGTGTGGTCGGCTGTACTCCCCTGCTGCAGATACGGCCCACCGGCTGCCGTACCGTCGCCGCTGCTTCTCACGCCGACCTCCGTCCTTGACCTGCCATCTCGAAGGTAGGCAGTCACTCGGGGTGCGTCAACGATCGCCACACTCGGCACGCCGAGTGATAATCACCCCGAGGGTGGTTTCCCGTGCCTCGCGAGCGGGAAAGGCTTGCCGAATGCGCTGAGGGCGCCCCCGCGGAACGGTCACTGGCTGTTGGTACCGAAATCCTCCGGAGAGATCTGATCGAGGAACTCGCGGAACTTCTCCACCTCGTCCTCCTGCTCGTCCGGGATGGCGATGCCCGCGTCGTCGAGCACGCCGTCACTGCCGTAGATCGGCGTTCCGGTACGCAGCGCGAGCGCTATGGCGTCGGACGGCCGCGCGCTCACCTCGACACCACTGGCGAACACCAGCTCCGCGTAGAAGACCCCTTCCCGCAGGTCCGTGATGCGGACCTCGGTGAGCTCCTGGCCGACGGCCTCGAGCACGTCCTTGAAGAGATCATGGGTCAGCGGCCTGGCCGGAGCCATGCCCTGCTGGGCGAAGGCGATCGCAGTCGCCTCACCAGGACCGATCCAAATGGGGAGGTACCGGTCGCCTCCCACTTCACGCAGGAGCACGATCGGTTGGTTGGAGGGCATTTCCACCCGGACACCCACAACGTCGAGCTCGTTCACACAGCAACCCTAGGACGTGCTCGGCAGGTTTGGGTAGTCGGGCACCCCCGTGATCAGTGCAGCCGGATCCCCAGAGCGGTCTGGACAAGCGCCGAATGAAGCCGCACGGACAGCTCCGCCAGCTCCTTCGTGGTGGCCTCCGCATGTGCTCTGGTCTGCGGATTCCGGTGCCTGCGCAGGGGCGCGACCACCTGCTCGATGAGTCCCGCCTCGCGATCCGCGGCCGCCCGCATGGCACGCAGGTGGCGCGGTTCCAGACCGAATCTGCCCAGATCCGCCACAAGCTTGGCCACCGTGACCATCTCGGCGTCGTAACCGCCTTCCGCCGTCGGAGCGACCAGGCCGTACGACTCCCACTCCTCGAGCTCGCTCTCGCCGACCTCGGCGGCCGCGAGCAGTTCGGCACGGCCGATACGGGCCGCGGTCGTCCGCCCTGGTTCCGCCTGTCGTCCGCCGGCGGCGAGCTCCCGCACACCGCCCGCGGACGGCAGGGCGGACTGCTCGCCGCGGGCGAGGGCGTCGAGATGCTCGCGGATGACCTTCAGCGGGAGGTAGTGGTCCCGCTGCATGCGCAGCACCTGGGCCAGGCGTTCCACGTCGGCGCTGCGGAACTTTCGATAACCGGAAGGGGTCCGCTGCGGCTCGACGAGCCCTTCGGCCTCCAGGAAGCGAATCTTGGAGATCGTGACCTCGGGGAACTCGTCCCGCAGGCGCAGGAGCACCGTGCCGATGCTCATCGGGCGGTCGTCGGCGGTGGCGGTGCCGTGACCGGCACCGCCCGTCGGTGTTCTCAGCATGGACCTTCCCTGGCGGGTCAGATGCCGCGCTGGCTCGCATAGAAGACCAGCCGGTACTTGCCGATCTGCACTTCGTCGCCGTTGGACAGCGCCACGGAGTCGATGCGCTCCCGGTTGACGTAGGTGCCGTTCAGACTGCCCACGTCCCCGACCGTGAAGCTGCCGTCGGGGCTTCTGCGGAACTCCACGTGCCGACGCGACACCGTCACGTCGTCGAGGAAGATGTCGCTCTGCGGGTGGCGGCCGGCCGTGGTCAGCTCACCGTCCAGCAGGAAGCGACTGCCGGAGTTCGGCCCGCGACGCACCACCAGGAGCGCCGAACCGACCGGAAGGGCGTCCACGGCGGCCTGCGCCTCGGGCGAGAGGGAGGGCACCGCAGTCTGCCCGGTGACCTCCGCCTCGTACGCCTCGAGACCGGAAATGGAAATGGTCGAGGTCGTCTCCGAGGCACGCTCGGGAACCCCGCCCCTCAGCGGCGCACCGCAGTTGGAGCAGAACCGACTGTCCTCGGCATTGCGATGCCCGCACCTCGTGCAGACCGGCATGGACGAGCCCTCCTGCCTGGGGGTGAACCCTCCACCCGTACCTGAGGTCGACGGTTCTCCGAAACCTATGCGGCCGGGACCGGCAGGGTCAACAGACGACGCGCCGGAAGCTCCCGAATTGTCACTGCCCGGACCCGCCACCTCATCACGGAAGAGCGGGCGTTCCGTGCCCTGCTCATCCACCTGGCCATGGCGCGGTGCGCGATGGCGGGCGGCCTCGTCGCGAGCGCTCTTGCCGAACAACTTCCCAAACAACTTCACGGGCGATTCCCCTTGACCGAAATAGACCCGCCCGTGGGGCAGGACGAACCCTGAATGAACACACCTGCCGACCCGGACATCTTCACAACGTCCGTATCCACTCGACAGTTTCCACCACGCGCCACCAATACGATGCGGCGACCCCCCGCAACCTCGTGCCTGTCTCCTCCGGCCCCTTCACGCCGCGGACTCACGGTGACGACGACCGAGCGTAGTCAGGCTGCTTCGCCGGTCGCAAGGCGTCCACCACGATGTCGTCGGCCCGCGCGACCTGCACGGTGGCCTGCTCCTTCTCCAGCGTCTGCACGACGCCGCCCGGAATGTTCAGCGCAGGCTCCAGATCCTGGGGCTTGCCGATCACCTCGAAGACGTACGGCGCGGTGATCTTGCGGTCGTCAACCCTGACGTTGCCGCCGTCACCGGAGAAGTACGTGTTGGCCACCACGCGCACCCCGTTGACCTGGATCGCCTCGGCGCCCGCGGCACGCAGCTCCTGGAGCGCGTCGAGCAGCATGTCCGCCTTGACCCCGTTCCCCGGGTCGTGGACGGTGAGCGTGATGCCGGGGCCGTGGGCCGCCACGGTGCCCGCGAGGACACCGAGTTGCCGTTCCTTCTCCACCGTCTGCTTGCGCGCCTCCTCGGCCTGGTCGGAGCTGTTCTCCAGCTCCGTGCGCTGGGCGTCCAGCCGCTGTTTCTCGTCCTCCAGGCGCTGTGTGCGGTCGTCCAGCTCGTCGAGGATCCGGACCAGGTCCTCCTGGCGGGCTCCTCGCAGAGCGCTGTTGTCACTGTTGGACCGCACCTGGATGGCGAGCCCGAGGCCGAGCCCGAACAGCAGCATCGCGACGATGAGTTGGGCCCGTGTCACCCGAGGTGGCCACAGTCCGGCGATCAGCCGCTGGCGCCCGGTGATCTCCTGGGCGGGGCCGGCCTGCCGCTCGCTCGCGCTTTCCTTGCTCTCCTCGTCCCCGGGAAGTCCGCCGTCGGGGAGTTCTTCGTTGCTCATCGGCCTCAGGCCCTGAAGACGTGCCGGCGGATGGCCGCGGCGTTGGAGAAGATCCGGATCCCGAGCACGACCACCACACCGGTGGACAGCTGCGCTCCGACGCCCAGCTTGTCGCCCAGGAACACGATCAGGGCAGCCACCACGACGTTCGACAGGAACGACACGACGAACACCTTGTCGACGAAGATCCCGTCGAGCATGGCTCGCAGGCCGCCGAAGACCGCGTCGAGGGCGGCCACGACGGCGATGGGCAGATAGGGCTCGACCACCGCCGGCACCTCGGGCCGGACCAACAGTCCGACCACGACTCCCACGACGAGGCCCAGTACGGCGATCACGATGTGCCCTTCCCTGTGTCTGCCGCACCACTGCCGGTGTCTGCGGCCTTGTAAGGCTCTGCTGTACGTACGATCAGGCTCGGCGCGACGGGGAGGCTCACCTTCTGTTGCACGGACATGCTCGTCCGTATGTCGAAGGTGTCCTTGAGCGCCTGCAGGTACTGGCCGTCGGCGCTCTCCCGGAACGCGGTGCCGAGCTGCTTGGCATTGCCCACCGCCAGCACCGTGTAGGGCGGCACGAGCGGCCTGTTGTCGACCAGTATGGCGTCGCCCGCCGCGCGGATCGCGGACAGGGCCGTCAGGCGCTGCCCGTTGATCGCGATCGCCTCCGCACCCGACTGCCACAGGCCGTTGACGACCCGCTGGAGGTCTCTGTCGCGCACCCGTCCGGTGTCGGCGAACCCGCTGGTCTCCCTCGGCCCTCCGCCGCCCTGGGCGGTGTCCTCGGCGTCGTCGACGACGAGTTTCAGGCCGGGCCCTTCCACGGAGGTGGCCCCGGCGAGCAGCGCCACCCGTTCGCCCTGGTCCCCGCCGTGCTTCTCCAGAGCCTTGCGCTGGCGCCTGCCCACATCGGCCCGGAGCTTGTCCACCTGGGACTCCAGGGTGTCGGCCGCCTCCGTCTCGTCGTCGATCCGGTCGATCAGCTCCTGGCGCTCCTTGGCGAGAACCGGCGCGGCGACGCGTGCCTCCGCGGCGCCGAGCGTGACGACGAGTGCGGCGAGCACCAGACAGGCGGCGAGGCCGAGCTTCGCCTTGAGCGTGCGGGGCATGCCCGCGCTTCCGTCCGCCTTGCGACGTGCCGAGGCTTCGGCGTATCCGTCGTCCAGGCTGTGGTCCATCACATTGGTCAGCAGCGACATGGACGCGTCGGGACGCGCGGGCGGGGCGGTACTCCGTTCGGGGGGCTGCTGCGACATGCCGCACATCGTCGCACGTCGCCGCCGCTACCGCCGAATGGCCCCACCGGTGTGCCCGGAGGCGTCCGGCAACGCCTCCTGGCACACCGCTCGGGCAGTCACCGACCTGCGCTCTCCACGACCGTCGCCCACTCGTCCAGCAGTGCCTGCGCGGAGGTGTCGTCCGGGCCCTCGGCCCACAGATGGGTGATCGCCTCGGCCCGGTCGGGCAGCACCATCACCCAGCGCCCGTCGGCCTCGACGACCCGTACACCGTCCGTCGTGTCGACGCTGCGGTCCCCTGCCGCTTCCACGACCCGGCGCATGACCAGGCCCTTGACGGCCCAGGGCGTGGCGAGATCACGGCGCAGGACATGGGCCCGGGGGATGCGGGCGTCGATCTGGCTGAGGGTGAGCTGGGTCCGGGCGACGAGTCCGAGGAGTCTCACGAACGCGGCGGATCCGTCGAAGACGCTGCTGAATTCGGGAACGACGAAGCCCCCGCGACCGTCTCCACCGAAGATGGTGCCTTCCTCGCGTCCGACGCGCGTCAGGTCGTCGGGCGATGTCGTCGTCCACTCGACCTGCGTGCCGTGGTACGCCGCGACCTGCTCTGCCACGCGGGTCGTGGTGACCGGCAGTGCCACCCGTCCGCTGCGCCGTTCGGCCGCCACGAGGTCGAGCAGCACGAGCAGGGCCCGGTCGTCCTCCACGATCCTGCCCCGTTCGTCGACCAGGGAGAGCCGTTCGCCGACCGGGTCGAACCGCACCCCGAACGAGGCCCGTGCCGAGGAGACGATCTCGCCCAGGCGTACGAGCCCGGAACGCCGGGACTCGGCGGTTTCGGTGGGCCGGGACTCGTCGAGGCCGGGGTTGATGGTCAGCGCGTCCACGCCGAGCCGTCCCAGCAGGCTGGGCAGCACGAGCCCGGCGCTTCCGTTGGTCGCGTCGACAACCACCTTGAGACCTGCATCGGCGATCCCCGTGGTGTCCACGTTCCGCAGCAGGGATCCGGTGTACGAGTCGAAGACGCTGGACGGGAAGTGCAGGTCCCCGATCTCCCCGGGGAAGGCCCGCCGGTATTCCTGGCGTGCGTAGACGCGGTCCAGCTTCCGCTGTCGCGCCTGGGAGAGGTCTGCTCCCCGCTCGTCGAAGAACATGATGTCGACCGAGTCCGGAACCCCGGGGGACGTGCGGATCATGATCCCGCCGGCGCTGCCCCGCGCGGTCTGCTGGCGTGCGACGGGCAGCGGTACGTTCTCCAGGTCCCGGACGTCGATGGCGCTGGCCTGGAGGGCCGAGATCACCGCCCGTTTCAGGGCGCGGGCACCACGGGAGTGATCACGTGCGGTGGTGACCGTGGAGCCCTTCTTCAGAGTCGTGGCGTACGCTCCGGCGAGCCGGACCGCCAGCTCGGGCGTGATTTCCACGTTCAGGATCCCGGACACTCCTCGGGTTCCGAAGAGGTGCGCCTGCCCACGCGACTCCCAGATGACCGAGGTGTTGACGAAGGCGCCGGCCTCGATGGTCTTGAACGGATACACGCGGACATTGCCCTGAATGATCGACTCCTCACCGATCAGGCATTCGTCCCCGATGACCGCGCCGTCCTCGATACGGGTGGCCCGCATGACGTCGGTGTTCTTGCCGATCACGCAACCGCGCAGATTGCTCTGCTGGCCGATGTAGACGTTGTCGTGCACCACCGCCCTGTGCAGGAATGCGCCGCTCTTGACGACCACGTTCGACCCGATGACCGTGTGTTCGCGAATCTCCGCGCCGGCTTCGACCTTTGCGTAGTCACCGATGTAGAGCGGGCCGCGCAATACCGAGTCGGGGTGTACTTCCGCGCCTTCCGCGACCCATACGCCCGGCGAGATCTCGAATCCGTCGATGTCGACGTCGACCTTGCGTTCAAGAACGTCGGCCTGGGCCTTCACATAGCTCTCATGGGTGCCGACGTCCTCCCAGTAGCCCTCGGCGACATAGCCGTAGATGGGCTTGCCCTCTTTCATGAGCTGCGGGAAGACGTCCCCGGACCAGTCCACCGATACGTCGGCCTCGACGTAGTCGAACACCTCGGGTTCCATGACGTAGATGCCGGTGTTGACGGTGTCCGAGAAGACCTGGCCCCAGGTGGGCTTCTCCAGGAAACGCTCGACCTGCCCGCCCTCGTCCACGATGGTGATGCCGAATTCCAAGGGGTTTGGCACGCGGGTCAGGCACACCGTGACGAGGCCGCCCTTTTCCTTGTGGAAGGCGATGAGCTCGGTGAGGTCGAAGTCGGTGAGCGCGTCACCGGAAATGACGAGGAAGGTGTCGTCCTTCAGCGCTTCTTCGGCGTTCTTCACACTTCCGGCGGTACCGAGCGGTTTCTCTTCGTTGGCGTAGCTGAGCTCCATCCCGAGCTCTTCGCCGTCCCCGAAGTAGTTCTTGACCAGCGAGGCGAGAAACTGGACCGTCACGACGGTCTCATTCAGTCCGTGCCGCTTCAGCAGCCGAAGCACGTGCTCCATGATCGGCCGGTTGGCTACGGGCAGAAGCGGCTTGGGCATGCTCGAGGTCATGGGGCGAAGGCGAGTGCCTTCGCCACCAGCCATCACGACGGCCTTCATGTCGGAAACGTCCTCCTTGAAGAGACGACGGTTTAGCCGACTTCGCCCGTCGGGGGCATCATCCGGTTCATCAGCGGCAGGCCGGCCACACTGCGCGGCACCGCGTCAACGAGCTCAATCGGCTACTACATCCGCCTTGACGAGCCGGCGGACCTGAACCACGTAGAGGATCCCTGCCCACCAATAGAGCGTTGTACCCCAACCTGCGAACGCCCATCCGAAAATGGCGGCCAGCGATGCAAGCCAACCACTTCCGTCGCTGAGCAGCAACAAGGGGAAGGCGTACATCAGGTTGAACGTGGCCGCCTTGCCCAGGAAGTTCACCTGAGGCGGCGGGTAGCCGTGCCGACGCAGGATTCCGACCATCACGAGGAGCATCAGTTCCCGGGCGAGAAGTGCCGCGGTGAGCCACAGCGGAAGGATCTCGCGCCAGGTCAGGCCGACAAGCGTCGAAAGGATGTAGAGGCGGTCCGCGGCGGGGTCCAGGAGCCGGCCGAGACTGCTGATCTGGTTCCACCGGCGGGCGAGCTTGCCGTCGAGGTAGTCACTGACACCGCTGAGCATCAGCACCAGCAGTGCCCACCCGTCACTCTTGGGCCCGCCGAACTCGGGGCGGAGGATCAGCCACAGGAAGAGCGGAACCCCGACAAGGCGAGCCATGCTGAGGATGTTGGGGATGGTGAGCACCCGGTCCGTCTGAACCCGAGTCTCCTGGACCTCCACCCGGGGGCCTCCTGTGAAGAACGTGCCAATGATGCCCCCCGACCCTACCTTCAGCCGTCACGGGGAGAGTCACAGGGGTGACGGAAGCACTTGCGGTATGGGTGGTGAAAACAGAAGAGCCCCGTGCCGCAAGGGCACGGGGCTCTCCCAAAAGGAGTCCGGCGGCGTCCTACTCTCCCACAGGGTC
>NZ_JBSFFY010000056.1:0-46623 GCF_053596315.1 Streptomyces sp. NPDC001732 | reverse complement strand
CAGGTGCAGCGGGTAGTCGCACCGCTCGGCCAGCTGCCGGTAGGCGTTGACCATCACGACCGGGTCGTTGTGCTTCACGGAGATCTTGATGTCGCAAAAGCCGTGCTCCTCGAACAGCGACGCCTCCCACAGCGCCGACTCCACCAGCGCCTCCGGCGTCGCCCTGCCGTACTTCGCCAGCAGCCGCGCGTCCAGCGAACCCGCGTTCACCCCGATCCGGATCGGGGTGCCCGCCTCCCCCGCCGCCCGCGCGATCTCCTTGACCTTGTCGTCGAACTGCTTGATGTTCCCCGGATTCACCCGCACCGCCGCGCAGCCCGCGTCGATCGCCGCGAACACGTACTTCGGCTGGAAGTGGATGTCCGCGATCACCGGGATCTGCGACTTCCTCGCGATCGTCGCCAGCGCGTCCGCGTCGTCCTGCGTCGGACACGCCACCCGCACGATCTGGCAGCCCGACGCCGTCAGCTCCGCGATCTGCTGCAGCGTCGCCCCCACGTCCGACGTACGCGTCGTGGTCATCGACTGCACCGACACCGGCGCGTCCCCGCCCACCGCAACCGACCCGACCTGGATGCGCCGCGAGGGGCGGCGCACCGCGAGCGGTCGGGCCGGCAGGCCGGGGAGACCCGGTGCGACCGGTTCTCCGGCGGTCACGGCGTCACCGGTTCCCGGAGATCGTCTCGCGCGCCGCGCGCAGGGACTCCTTCAGCGAGCCCATGGTGGCGAGCACGGCGGTGGGCTCGTAGCCGCAGTGCGCCATGCAGTTGGCGCACCGCGGGTCCTTGCCGCGGCCGTACTTGTCCCAGTCGGTCTCCTCGATGAGTTCGCGGTACGTGGGTACGTAGCCGTCGCTCATCAGGTAGCAGGGCCGCTGCCAGCCGAACAGGGAATAGTTCGGGATGGCCCAGGCCGTGCAGGGGAAGTCCGCCTTGCCCTCCAGGAAGTCCAGGAAGAGCGGCGAGTGGTTCAGCCGCCAGCGGGCGCGGTTCCCCCCGGCGAACGACTTCTTGAAGAGTTCGCGGGTCTGATCGACGCCCAGGAAGTGTTCCTGGTCGGGTGCCTTCTCGTAGGCGTAGGCGGGCGAGATCATCATCTCGTCGACCTTCAGGTCGTCGTTGAGGTAATTGAGGACCTCGATGACGGTCTGCGGGGTGTCGGTGTTGAAAAAGGTGGAATTCGTGGTGACCCGGAAGCCGCGTCGCTTGGCCTCCTTGATCGCCGCCACCGCCTCGTCGAAAACACCTTCCTTGGCGACCGATTCGTCGTGCCGTTCGCGCAGGCCGTCGATGTGCACGGCGAAGGCGAAATACGGGGAGGGCGTGAATTTGTCGATCTTCTTCCGCAGCAGCATCGCGTTGGTGCAGAGGAAGACGTACTTCCTCTTCGCCACCAGCTGCCGGACGATTTCGTCGATCTGCGGGTGCATCAGCGGTTCGCCGCCCGCGATGGAAACCATCGGGGCGCCCGATTCGAGTACGGCGCCCACGGCCTGGGCGACCGGCATGCGCTGCTTGAGCACTCCGGCGGGGTGCTGGATCTTCCCGCAGCCCTCGCACGCGAGATTACAGGCGAACAGTGGCTCGAGTTCCACGATGAGCGGGAATTTGTCCCGCCTGCGGAGCTTCTGTTCGGCGAGGTACGTCGCAACCTTGATGGACTGACGGAGCGGCATGGCCATCTGGCTCACCTCCTGGGGAGCAGCAAAGATCGGTGCCATTCGTAGAAAGCAGGCAGGACGGCACGGAGAACACGGAAAGCCGATATTCCACCGCGCACCGTGCCGATGCGGACGAGCTCGTGCTCCGGAGCGTCCACGATCACCCGTACGGCGGCAACCGGGCGTGGCCCGGACCGCAGGGCGGTGCGCAGAGTGGCGGCCGACTCCATGTCCGCCGCGATCGCTCCGGTGGCCCGCAGTTCGGCCCGCTCGTGTCCGCGTACGACATGGGCGGAGCCGGCCAGCGGGCCGGTGTGGACGGTGTGGCCGGGCAGCGCCCTGGCCAGGGCCTCGGCGAGCAGGCCCGGGGCGGTGCAGGCCGTCGGCTCCCCGGCCTCCCGGGTCTCGTCGGCGACCACCAGGTCCCCGGGGTGCATCCCGGGGGCCAGTCCGGCGCAGAACCCGGAGGCCAGGACCGCCGCACCGGACATGCGGCCGAGCGCTCGGCCCACGGCCTCCTCGGCGGCCCTGGGCCCCATGCCCGTGCGCAGGACGGTCACGGGGCCGGGAGCGGCGCCGGCCCTGCCCCGGCCGCTGCGCAGGGCGAACCGCTCGATGCCGAGCGCGCAGGCGATCAGCAGCGGTGCCGCGGGACCTGACGGCCCCGGACCGTCGCCCATCAGGCCCCCTTGCGGACGGCCTGGCGGGCGGCGAACGGTTCGCCGTACACGTACCTCCCGAGTGCGGTGAGCGGGAAGACCTGCCGGTACAGGTGGTAGTTGATGGAGAAGTCCCAGGGGAAGCCGGTGCCGGTGAAGTACGGCTCGTCCCAGGAGCCGTCGGCCCGTTGGGTGTCGGTCAGCCAGGACACCCCGCGCAGCACGGCCCCGCTGTCGCGCCGTCCGGCGGCGAGCAGCGCGAGCAGGGCCCACGCGGTCTGGGAGGCGGTCGAGGCGCCGTGCCCGATCCACTTGTCCTCGTGGTAGGAGCGCAGGTCCTCGCCCCAGCCGCCGTCGTCGTTCTGCACGGACTCCAGCCAGTGGACCGCGCGCCGGATCGCCGGATGCGTCACGGGCAGTCCGGCGGCGACCAGCGCGGGCACGACCGACCCCGTCCCGTAGACGTAGTTGACGCCCCACCGGCCGAACCAGGCACCGTTCGCCTCCTGTTCGGCGAGCAGCCACTCGACGCCGCGCCGGGTCGCGGGGTGTCCGGCCTTCCCCTCGAAGGCGAGCATCTCCACCACGTGCCCGGTGACGTCGGCGGACGGCGGGTCGATGACCTCGCCGAAGTCGCAGAAGGGCAGCCGGTTGGGGAAGGCGCTGGTGTTGTCCGCGTCGAACGCGCCCCAGGCCCCGTTGCGGGACTGCATCCCGACGTTCCAGCGCACTCCCCGCCTGATGGCGGCCTCGACACGGGCCCGGTCGGGGTGGCGGACCCGGCGCAGCGCGAGGATCACTTCCGCGGTGTCGTCGATGTCCGGGTAGTTGTCGTTGTGGAACTCGAACGCCCAGCCGCCCGGGTTGAGCCGGGGACGGCGCACGGACCAGTCGCCGGGCCGGACGATCTCCTCGCCGAGCATCCAGTCCGCGGCCTTGACGAGGGCCGGGTGGTCGGGGCTGACCCCGGCGTCGGCGAGCGCGATGGTGGCGAGGCAGGTGTCCCACACCGGGGACTGACAGGCCTCGATCATGCGGGCGCCGTCCTCGCGCCAGACGGCGAACCGGTCGAGCGATTCGAGCCCGGCCCGCATCACCGGGTGGTCCAGGTCGTAGCCGAGCAGGTGCAGGGCGATGACGGAGTACACGGCGGGGGGCTGGATGCCGCCCCAGCAGCCGTCGTTCTCCTGGCGCTCGATGATCCAGCGGGCCGCCGCGTTCATGGCGATCCGGCGCAGCCTGCGCGGGGCGAACCGGTGGTAGACGTGCAGCGCCCTGTCGAGGCGCTGGAAGACGCCGTCCCAGCTCGCCGCCGGGGCCGGGCGCCGGGGCGGGTTCGGGTTGGCCGGGTCGGTGTGCAGTTCGTCGAGCGCGAACGGGGCGGGGCGCACCGGCCGCTTCGCCGAGACGATGGTGAGCGGCACGATGGTCTGGCGGGCCCAGCAGCCGAAGTCGTAGATGTTGAGCGGGGCCCACTTGGGGAAGAACATCAGCTCGGGCGGGAGTTCCGGCAGGTCGTCCCATTTCCACCAGCCGAACAGGGCGAGCCAGATCCGGGTGAAGACGCGGCCGGCCGCGATTCCGCCCTGTTCCCTGATCCATGCCGAGGCGCGGGCCATGTGCGGTTCGTCCGGCCGGTCCCCGGCCAGCCGCAGGGCCACGTACGCCTCGATGGTGGTGGAGAGTTCGCCGGGCCCGCCGTGGAAGGTGGCCCAGGTGCCGTCGCCCAGCTGTTCGCCGCGGATGAAGCGGCCGGCCGCCCGGACGGTCTCCGGGTCCTGGATGCCGAGGAATTGACGCAGGAGCAGGTCCTCGGCGTCCATGGTGACGTTGGTGGCGAGGTCGCCCTTCCACCAGCCCTGCTCGTCCTGCCTGCCGAGGAGGTGCTCCACCGAGCGTTCCGCGGCCCGCCGCGCGGCGGCGAGCACGTCGTCCGCGGCGGTGGTTGTGTCGGTCGGTTCACTGGCCGAGGCCGCGCGGGGGTTCACGGCCCCGGCGCTTCCGTCGGTCGTCGCTGTCATGGCTTCCCCTTCGTGCAGTCGGTCCTCTGCTGTGCTGGGGTCTCCGTCGGCCGGCGCCCGTGGGGCACCGGCCGGCGACTGCGATTCATATGGACCAGATGGTGATCATCTCTTTCGTACGACGACGAAGTCCGCGAGCGCCGTGAGCTGCGCCCGCACGGTCTGCGGCATGTCGACCCGGTGCAGCGCCTCGATGGCCACCGCATGCTGTCGACGGGCCTCCTGGGCGGTCCATTCGCGGCCGCCCGCCTCCTCGATGAGCGCCGCGCGGGCGGCGAACTCCTCTTCGGAGAAGCTGTCGAAATCGCTGCTCTTGGCGTCGGCCGCGAGCAGTTCGCCCAGGCGTTCCGAGGCCGGACCGCCCGCGGCGAGCGCGGCCACCACCGGCAGCGACTTCTTGCGCTGGCGCAGGTCGCTCCAGGTCTGCTTGCCGGTGGACCCGGGGTCGCCCCAGATGCCGAGCAGGTCGTCGACGGCCTGGAAGGCGAGGCCGAGGTGGTATCCGTACGCCTCCAGGGTGTCGGCGGTACGGTCGTCGGCGCCGCCGAGCACCGCGCCGATGGAGCAGGCGCAGGCGAGCAGGGCGCCGGTCTTGTTGCCCTCCATCTCCAGGCACTCCTCGACGGTGACCCGCTCGCGGTGCTCGTAGGAGATGTCCTGGGCCTGTCCGTCGATGAGCTTGCGGCTGGCGGCGGTCAGGCGGCGCGTGGCGCGGCCCGCCTCGACGGTGCCGAGCTCCAGCAGGATCTCGTTGGCGAGCGCGAAGAGCGCGTCGCCGACGAGGATCGCCTGGGCGGGGCCGTGCACCTTCCAGACCGTGTCGCGGTGCCGGCGCTGCTCGTCGCCGTCCATCAGGTCGTCGTGCAACAGCGAGAAGTTGTGCACGAGTTCGACGGCCACGGCGCCGGGGATCCCGGCCTCGGCCGCGGCGCCGGCCGCCTCCGCGGACAGCAGGGCGAGAGCCGGGCGGACGGCCTTGCCGCCGTCCCCCTCGGCCACCCGTCCCTGGGCGTCGATCCAGCCGAAGTGGTAAGCGGCGACGGTGTCCATGGGCGGTGCGAGCCGGTCGACGGCGGCCCGGAGCACCGGCGTGGAAAGGGCCCGCCCGCGCTCCAGAAGCGCGGTGACGTCCGTGGTGTCGGCCACGGTGTCGAAAGCCGGATTCGCCGGGGTCACTGACTCTCCTCTTGTTCCGGTGGTACTGCTCATGCCGCCTCCTGCAGCGGATGTTCATGGGAGCGGCCGAGCGCCCTCAACGCGGCGGACGCCGCGCTGAACCCACTGCGCACGGCGCCCTCCATCGTCGCGGGCCAGCCGGTGGCCGTCCATGCTCCGGCCAGGCAGAGGCCGGGTGCGCGCGTGTGGGCGCCGGGCCTCAGCCGGCCGACTCCGGGGGCGGGGGCGAAGGTCGCCGCGCGCTCCCGGGTGATGAAGAAGTCCCTGACACCGGCCCCGCGGGCGGCCGGAAGGAGCCGCTCCAGCTCGGGCAGGTAGCGGCTGCGCAGTTCGGCGACGGGGAGGTCGATCTCCTCGTGGGCGGCGGACTGGGACAGCGCGAGGTACTGGCCGGGGCCGGTGAGTCCCGAGGCGTCGGTGCGGTCGAAGACCCACTGGACCGGGGAGCCGAGCGCGGCGAAGAAGGGGCGGCGCAGCACCTTGCGGTCGTAGACGACGTGCACGTTGAGGATCGGGGAGGTGCCGATCTCCAGGAGCTTCTCCGGTTCGTCGAGCGCGCCCTCGGGCAGCAGGCCGTGGGCCTCGCGCTGCGGGACGGCGAGGACGACGATGTCGGCCCCGATGCGTTCGCCGTTGACGTCGACGGTCCAACCGCCGTCTTCCGTACGGGTGATGGCCGTGGCCTTCGTGCGCAGTTCGGTGCGCACGAAGGCGGCGTCGAGGGCCTTGCGGGCCAGCGTGTCGTGGATCTCGCCCAGGGGCACGCCCGCCCAGCCGATGTCGGCGGCGCCGGGATCGGAGAGCAGCCCGGTCTTGAACACCTTCGCGGCGAGGGCCAGCGAGGAGTCGGGGGCGGTGGCGTTCAGGGTGGCGACGCCGACCAGGTCCCAGAGGGCCTCGACGGTGCGCGGCGACTGGCCGTGCCGGGCGAGCCAGCTGCCGAAGTCCATGGTGTCCAGTGCCGGGTCGTCCGGGTCCAGGCGGCCCAGGGCCAGGGCGGCGCGCCCGACGCCCGCCCGCTCGGCGAGCGAGAGGTGCGGGTAGCCGGCAAGTCCGGCGGCGAGGTGGAACGGCACCGGCAGAGCGTTGCGGCGCAGCCGTCCCAGTCGGGGTCCCGAGGGGCGTCCGACGTCGAGAACGGGCACGTCCAAACGGTTTTGCAGAGGTGCCAGCCCGGCGCCGCCGACCCGGTCGAGGAACCAGCGGTAGGCGGTGCAGCAGCGCAGGTAGACGTGCTGACCGTTGTCGATTGTCAGTTCGCCGCGCCGGAAGGAGAAGACGAGGCCGCCGAGGCGGGGCCGCCCTTCGAGGAGGGTCACCTCCAGCCCGGCGTCGGCGAGGCGCAGCGCCGCGGTGATTCCGGCGAGCCCGCCCCCGATCACGACCGCGCGGGAGGAACGCGGGGTGTCGTCCGTCATGCGCCCTCCTTTCACCGGGTCACTTCAGTCAGGGACGCGTCGGAACCGTAAAGGGTTGACCACTCAACGAGTGTGTCCGTGCTGCACATGGTGCGCGAGATCTTCGTGCGGCGCATCAGACACGCCCCCTGCCCGTACGCCGGGAGACGTACCGGGTGTCGAAACCCGACAGTCCGCGCATCGCCACGTACGCCTTCTCGTGGCCCGGCAGCGAGACCCGGCCGCGCAGCACCGCCGCGGGGTCGCGCTCGATCCGGTCGAGCAGCCTCCGGTAGATGCCTGCCATGGCCGCGACGCACGCGCCGCTGCGCCGGTCGAGCATGGGCAGCAGCCGATAGCCCTCGGCGAACAGCGTGCGGGCCCGCCGCACCTCGAAGTGGACCAGCCCCGCGAAGTCGGCGCCCTGCGGCGGGGTGGCCCGGTGGAAGCCCGCCGAGCAGCCGAACTTGGCGAGGTCGTCGGAGGGCAGGTAGGTACGCCCGTTGCCCGCGTCCTCGCGGACGTCGCGCAGGATGTTGGTGAGCTGGAGCGCGAGGCCGAGCGTGTCGGCGTACTCCGCGGCCCGGTCGGCGCCCGGCACGCCGGGTTCGGTGCCGAAGATGCCGAGGCTGAGGCGTCCGATGGCGCCCGCGACGCAGCGGCAGTAGACCTTGAGGTCGTCCCAGGTCTCGTAGGTCGCGCCGCGCACGTCCATCAGCACGCCGTCGATCAGTTCGTCGAGCCCGCCGAGCGGGAGCGGGAATCTGCGCGCGGCGTCGGCGAGCGCGACGGCCACCGGGTCGGTGTCGTCCTCGTCCACCGCGCCGGCCCGGATCCGGTCCAGCACGGTGCGGGTGCTCTCCAGCCGGGCCCGCTTGGTCTCCGGGTCGAGTTCGCCGTCACCGATGTCGTCGACACGGCGGGAGAAGGCGTACAGCGCCGACATGGCGTGCCGCTTCGCGGTCGGCAGCAGTCTGATGCCGTACGCGAAGTTGCGCGCCTGCTGTCCGGTGACCGCCTCGCAGTAACTGTATGCGGCCTGCACCGGTGCCGACATGTACGTCGTCTGGCCCTCCACGGTCCGGCTCACCCCTCTCTACGCGCTCTTCGCAGGACAACTCCCACCTCGCGCAGCAGGCCGGGCCTGGTGGGCTTGGGCGGTCCGGGCAGTACGTCGAACCCGGCGGCCGCGATCGCGGCGAGGGCCGCGCGCCCCCCGCCCACGAATCCGGCGAGGAGCAGCCTGAGCCTGCCGTGCACACTGGCCACCAGGGGGATGCCCTCGTCCAGCAGTTCCCGGGCGCGTTCGGCCTCGTACGCGATCAGTGAACGCACCGACGCGTTCCCCGAGGGGGCCGCCAGGTCGGTCTCGTCGACGTGGAACCGCGCCATGTCCTCGGCGGGCAGGTAGATCCGGTCGCGGCCGAGGTCCTCGGTGACGTCCTGGAGGTGCTCGACGATCTGCAGGGCCGTGCAGACGGCGTCGGAACGGCGCACGCGTTCGGGACTGGCGGTCCCGGTGACCTGCAGGACCAGTCGGCCGACGGGGTTGGCGGACAGCTCGCAGTAGGCGAGGAGATCGTCGTACGTCCCGTAGCGGCGGACCCGCTGGTCCTGCCGGTTCGCCCCGACCAGGCCGAGGAACGGTTCGGGGGTGAGCCCGCAGCGCCGCACCGTGGGGCGCAGTCCGCGCAGCAGGGGATGGCGGGGGCCGTCGCCCGCGGTGTCGAAGACCCGGCGGAGATCGGCCTCGAAGGCGTCGAGCACGGCGAGCCGGTCGTCGGCCGCCGCCGGGTCCAGGCCGAGGTGGCGGGCGTCCGCTCCGCCCTCGGCGAGGTCGCCGTCGCCGATGTCGTCGACGAGGCGGGCGAAGCCGTACAGGGCCATCAGGTCGTCCCGCCAGGCCCGGGGCAGGAAGAAGGGGGCCACGGGGAAGTTCTCGTCGGCGGCCTTGTCGAGGGTGCCGGGCACCGTGGCATCGGGGTGCGCCTGCGGGGTGAGGGTCACCGGCGGCCGCCCGGCGCGGGGACGGCGTGAGCACCTCGGAGCTGGAGATCTTCCGTCATTGCCGTCACATCCCCCGTTCTACACTGCTGACCCAAAACATCCCATTCCGGACACGCCGCCCGCTCTGTCGAGTGCGGAACACTGCCTACGAGCCGTACGGCCAGGCGGTATCGCCCCACTTGCCTCGAATCAGCACCGGTACAGCTTACGTTGTACAACGCCCACCTGTACGGCGGGGTGCGGGGCACGCCGCGCGAATGCCGCCCGCCCTGCCAACCTTCCCCGCCCCCAAGGGGATTGACGTCATCCGCCGGTAGGAGATCTTGCCCCGGACGTACCGCCGGGTGTGGAGAACGACGGTGGTTGTCCAGGATCCGGACAACAGGGCGGCCCCCGCCGGAACCCTCCGGCAGAGGCCGCCGCGCCGTCGCGGGACCGTGGGAACGACTACTTCCCGGTCTCCCGCTCGTACGCCTTGAGCACCTCGTCCGTGGGGCCGTCCATCAGCAGCTCGCCCTTCTCCAGCCACAGGACCCGGTCGCAGGTGTCCCTGATGGACTTGTTGCTGTGGCTGACCAGGAAGACGGTGCCCGCCTCCTTGCGGAGCTCCCTGATGCGCTTCTCGGAGCGGATCTGGAACTTGCGGTCACCGGTCGCCAGCGCCTCGTCGATCATGAGGACGTCGTGGTTCTTCGCGGCGGCGATGGAGAAGCGCAGCCGGGCCGCCATGCCGGAGGAGTACGTGCGCATCGGCAGGGTGATGAAGTCGCCCTTCTCGTTGATGCCGGAGAAGTCGACGATCCCCTGGTAGCGCTCGCGGATCTCCTCGCGGGACATGCCCATCGCGAGGCCGCCGAGCACCACGTTGCGCTCACCGGTCAGGTCGCTCATCAGCGCCGCGTTCACGCCGAGCAGCGAGGGCTGGCCGTCGGTGTAGACCTTGCCCTTCTCGGTCGGCAGCAGACCGGCGATGGCCCGCAGCAGCGTCGACTTGCCGGAACCGTTGGTCCCGATGAGACCGATCGCCTCGCCCCGGTAGGCGGTGAAGGTGACGCCGCGCACGGCGTGCACCTTGCGCACCCCGCGCGCCTCGCCCTTGCCGCGGCGCAGTATCCGGCTCAGTGCCGCGGTGGCACTGCCCCTGCCGCCGCCCGCGCCGTTCACCCGGTACACGATGTGCACATCGTCGGCGATGACGGTGGGGACGCGCCCCTGGGTCTTGTCGTCAGCCACGGCCGTACCGTTCCTCTGCCTTCCAGAAGTACACGAAGCCCATCAGGCCGACGACGAGCGCCCAGGCCAGCGCCACCATCCAGACGTGCGCCGGCAGGTTCTGCGCGCCGTACCCGTCGATCAGCGCGAAGCGGATCAGGTCCATGTAGACGGCCGCCGGGTTGTACTGGAGGACGTCGGCGATCCAGGCCGGCTTGTCCTTGAGCATCACCGGGATGGAGAACATGACGCCCGAGGCGTACATCCAGGTCCGCATGACGAACGGCATCAGCTGGGCGAGGTCGGGGGTCTTGCTGCCGAGCCGGGCCATGATCAGCGCCAGGCCGGTGTTGAAGACGAGCTGCATGGCCAGCGCCGGAACGACCAGCAGCCAGGAGAGGCCCGGATAGCTCCCGAAGGCCACGGCCACGACCGCGAGCACGATCATCGAGAACAGCAGCTGCTGGAGCTGCTGCAACGAGAACGAGACGGGCAGCGAGGCACGCGGGAAATGCAGCGCCCGGACCAGGCCCAGGTTGCCGGAGATCGCCCGCACGCCCGCCATCACCGAGCTCTGCGTGAAGGTGAAGACGAAGACGCCGGTCACCAGGAACGGGATGAAGACCTCCTGGGTCATTCCCTTCCTGGTGCCCAGGATCAGCCCGAAGATCAAGTAGTAGACCAGGGCGTTGAGCAGCGGAGTCGCCACCTGCCACAGCTGGCCCAGCTTCGCCTGGCTGTACTGGGCGGTCAGCTTCGCCCTGGAGAACGCCATGATGAAGTGGCGCCGGCCCCAGAGCTGCCGGATGTACTCGAAGAGCCCCGGCCGGGCGCCGCTCACCGTGAGGCCGTACTTGGCGGCCAGCTCTGCCGGGCTCAGACCGTCGTCGGCGGATGGTGGGGTGCTCAGTGCGACCGCACCATCAGGGGTTGTGTCACTCACCAGATGAAACTCTCGTATTCAAGATGCGCAGCCAGTGGCGGGCGCGGCTCGGAGCGGACAGGTCCCGTAGGGAAAACGTACGACTCATGCTCTCAGAAGGAGAGCTTCTCAGATCACGGGAGGTCGGCCGAGCCTGGTCAGCCGCCACACCGTGCGCCACTTCATCGGACGGCGGGTGCCGCACGGGGTGGACCAGCCCTCCCGGAAGCCGCCGAACCACGCCTTCAGCGCCGGGACCGACGGCCTGCGCAGCAGGGTCAGCAGCAGCCACACCCCGAGGTAGACGGGGATCAGGGGGACGGGCAGGTTGCGGCGGGCCAGCCAGACCCGGTTGCGGGCCACCATGCGGTGGTACACCGCGTGCCGCGACGGGGCGGTCGTCGGGTGGTTGAGGACCATGTCCGCGCGGTAGTCGATCATCCAGCCGGCGTCCAGCGCCCGCCAGGCGAGATCGGTCTCCTCGTGCGCGTAGAAGAACCGGCCGGGCAGCGGTCCGACCTCGGCGACGACCTTGGTGCGCACGGCGTTGGCGCCGCCCAGGAAGGTCGTCACGCGGGAGGAGCGCAGGGGGTCGGAGGCGCGCAGCCGCGGTACGTGGCGGCGCTGGGTGGCACCGGTGTCCGGGTCGGCGATGCGGAAGCTGATGATGCCCAGCTCCGGGTCCGACTCGAAGGCCCGGCGGCACAGCTCGGCGGTGTCGGTGAGCGGCAGCAGCCCGTCGTCGTCGAGGAAGAGCAGGACGTCCACATCGCTGCCGGACGGGCCGAAGGCCTCGATCCCGACGTTGCGGCCGCCGGGGATGCCGAGGTTCTCCGGCAGCTCGACGGTGCGCACCCCCGCGGGGACGTCCGGGACGGGGGCGCCGTTGCCGACGACCACCACCTCGATCCGGTCGCCCTCCTGCCGGGCGACCGAATCGAGGAGGGCGCGGAGCTCGTCGGGGCGGTTGCCCATCGTGATGACGACCGCGCCGAGCTTCATCGGAGTGCTCACTTCAGCCTGCTCGACGCCAGGATCGACACGAGGTGCAGGAGGGTCTGCAACAGCGCGATGCCGGCCAGTACCGCGACCATGAGCCGGCTGAAGAACAGGTCGTCCCTGACCGCGTCGAGGACGGCCGCCGCCAGGATCACCAGCGACGCCTCGACCCCGAGGATCAGCCGGTGGAACTTGAGCGCGCCTGCGGCCCGGCGGGCGAGCGCCATGCCGGACGAGCGCGGCTCGGAGGCGGACTCCTTGACGGGCGGCAGGCCGCCCTGGTGGCGGGCGACCCCGACGAGGTCGGTCTCGGCCTTGATCAGGATCGCGCCGAGGGCCGCGAGCGTGCCCAGGAAGGCCCACAGCCAGTCGATCCGCCCGGAGCCCCACAGGTCGGCGGCGCGCAGGCCGAAGCCGACCAGCACGGCCGCGTCGCAGAGGTACGCGCCGACCCGGTCCAGGTAGACCCCGCCCAGCGAGAACTGCTTCTTCCAGCGGGCCACCTCGCCGTCGACGCAGTCGAGCAGCAGGTAGAGCTGGACCATGAGGACCCCGAGCAGCGCGCCGGGAATGCCCGGGACGAGCAGGGCGGGGGCGGCGAGCACACCCGCGACGGTCATCAGGTAGGTCAGCTGGTTGGGGGTGACCCGGGTGTTCACCAGGTGCCGGTCGATGCGCAGCGAGATCTCGCGCATGTAGAGCCGACCAGCCCAGTGCTCGCCGCTGCGCCGGTCCTTCACACCCGGCGGGTGCACGACCGGGCGGAGTTCAGCTATGGATGGCTTTTGCATAGTCGGCGTACGCGTCCCTGATCTGGTCGGTGGACAGGTTGAGGTGTTCCAGGATCGTGAAGCGTCCGGGGCGGGTCTGCGGGGCGTATTCGACGGCCCGGACGAACTCTTCGGCGGTGAACCCGATCTCCTCGGGCAGGACCGGCAGCCCGTGCCGGCGCAGGGTGTCCGCCATGAGGAGCGACTCCTCGTGGGCGCCCCGCAGCCGCATCGCGAAGCAGGCCCCGAGGCCGACCTGCTCGCCGTGGCTGGCCGCGCGCCTGGGGTACAGCAGGTCGAAGGCGTGGTTGATCTCGTGGCAGGCGCCCGACGCGGGCCGGGAGTCCCCGGCGACGGACATCGAGATGCCGGTCAGCACCAGGCCCTCGGCCAGCACCTTGAGGAAGCCGTCGTCGCCGATGCCGCCGGGGTGGCGCAGGACCGCCTCGCCCGCCTGCCGGGCCATGGCCGCGGCGAGTCCGTCCATCTCCTCGCCCCTGACCTCGTGGGCGAGTTCCCAGTCGGCCACGCAGGAGATGTTGGAGACCGCGTCGCCGATCCCGGAGCGCACGAAGCGGGCCGGGGCCCGGCGGACGGTGTCGAGGTCGATGACGACGGCGATCGGGGTGGGTACTCCGTAGGAGCCCCGGCCGTTGTCGTTGTCCAGGGTCGCGACCGGCGAGCAGAGGCCGTCGTGGGCGAGGTTCGTCGCCACCGCGACCATGGGCAGGCCGACCCGCGCCGCGGCGTACTTGGCCACGTCGACGATCTTGCCGCCGCCGAGGCCGACCACCGCGTCGTACCGGTTGCCCTTGATGTCGTCGGCGAGCTTCACGGCGGAGTCGAGGGTGCCGTCGGTGACCGGGTACCAGTGGGCGCCGGGCAGCGCGGGGGCCAGCCGCTCGCGCAGTGCGCGCCCCGAACCGTCGCTGATCGCCACGGCGAGCTTGCCGGAGGCGGAGATCCGCTGGTCCGCGAGGAGACCGGCCAGGTCGTCCAGGGCGCCGCGACGGATGTCGACGACGACCGGGGACGGAATGAGCCGGGTCAGTACTGGCACGCGATCTCACGGCCCTTCGCGAGGTCGTCGTGGTTGTCGATCTCCACCCACGCCACTTCGCCGATGGGGGCCACGTCGACGGTGAAGCCGCGGTTCACGAGCTCCTGGTAGCCGTCCTCGTAGTAGAGGTCGGGGTCGCGTTCGAACGTCGCCTTCAGGGCGTCGGCGAGTTCCGCGGCGGCCTCGGGCTCGATCAGGGTGACGCCGATGTACTCGCCGGTCGCGGTGGCCGGGTCCATCAGCTTGGTGATGCGCCGCACACCCTTGCCGTCCTCGGTGACGACCTTCATCTCCTCGTCCGCCAGCTGCTTCAGCGTGTCGAGGGCGAGGATGATCCGGCGGCCGTCGCCGCGGGCGGCGAGCAGGGTCTTCTCGACGGAGGCGGGGTGGACGGTGTCGCCGTTGGCCAGGATGACGCCGCGGCCCAGGACCTCGCGGGCGCACCACAGGGAGTAGGCGTTGTTCCACTCCTCCGCCTTGTCGTTGTCGATCAGGGTGAGGGTCACGCCGTACTTCGCCTCGAACTCGGCCTTGCGGGCGTACACCGCCTCCTTGCGGTAGCCGACCACGACGGCGACCTCGGTGAGGCCGATCTCCGCGAAGTTGGCCAGCGTCAGGTCCAGGACCGTCCTCTCGCCGTCCACAGGCACGAGCGCCTTCGGGAGCGTGTCGGTGTAGGGGCGCAGACGCCGTCCTGCACCGGCTGCCAGTACGAGGCCGATCATGCGGGTTCTCCTTCGTCGTGAACGGCGGGTGCTCCTGAGGACACCCAGAAGCGGATGGACTCCACGAGCACCACCAGGGCCACGGCCACGGCGAGCACGGTGAGGGCTGCGGTGAAGGCCGAGTGCCGGGTGAACACGGCGGCGAACACGGTCACCGCCAGGGTGCGGCCCTCGTGCCCGCCGATCGTGCGGACCAGCCACCGGGGCGGCGCACCGGTGCCGCCGCGGATGCGGTACACCGTGTCGTAGTGATGGTAGGCGACGGCCGAGACCAGCCCGAAGGCCGCGGGAAGCGCCCCCGGGACCTCGCTGCGGGCGGCGAGGATCAGGACGGTGCAGTACTCCGCCGCCCTGAACACCGGGGGCACGAGCCAGTCGAGGGCGCCCTTGAGGGGCTGGGAGACGGCCATGCCGGAGAACATCGCGTAGACCACCGCGGCCAGGATGGTGTGCCAGCTGCCGAAGGGCTGGGAGAGCGCGGAGGCGATCATGAGCGCCCCGGCGAGCAGGGCCGTGATCGGCGCGCTCCAGCTGCCGCCGAGCCGGGGCCCGACCGCGGCGACGGCCTCGGCCAGCGGTCCGGAGTCGGCGAGGTCCGCGAGGGCCCGTGCGGCGCGGTCGGTGCGTTCGGCCCTGCGGGTCAACGAGCGCAGCAGCCGGCCCGCGGTGGTGTAGCAGGCGGCGAAGGAGCAGCCGACGAGCAGGGCGTAGAAGACGATCCGGGGGGTGGTCACCGCGGTGAGGACCGCGATCATCGCCCAGCGTTCGCCGATCGGCAGCACTATCATCCGGCGCAGCCAGACCGTCCAGCCGACGCTGTCGAGTCTGCTGGACAACGCCGCCGTGGGGCTCGAATTGGCCACCGCGTCGTGGTTGGCCTCGTTGAACGAGAAGTCGATGACGTGCCGGCATGCCTGGAGCACCATCGCGCCGAGGGCGAGCGCCCAGACGTCGTCGCCGCCGCGGGCGGCGCCGAGGGCGAGACCGGCGTAGTAGGCGTACTCCTTGGCCCGGTCGAAGGTGGCGTCGAGCCAGGCGCCCATCGTCGAGTACTGGAGCGAGTAGCGGGCGAGCTGCCCGTCGGTGCAGTCCAGGACGAAGGACAGGAGCAGCAGCACCCCGGCGGCGACGTAGCCGCCCCGGGTGCCGGTCGCCGCGCTGCCGGCCGCGATCAGCGCGGTCAGCAGGGAGGCGGTGGTGACCTGGTTCGGCGTGAGGCCGCGGCGGGCGCACCAGCGGGCGATGTAGCGGGAGTACGGGCTGATGAAGAACGTGGTGAAGAAGCCGTCGTGCGCCTTCACCGCGCTGCGCAGCCGCACCGCCTCGTCGTCGACCGAGGCCAGGGCGCGCTCCGCCTCGGTGCGCGCGGGTGCGTCCGTCGGTACGGCGGCGACCAGCGAGCCCAGTTCGGGGCGCTGCACGGTGGTGCCCCCGGCGTCCATGGTGACGGCGAGGCGGTCCGGCACGGTGCGGTCGGCGACCGATGTGCCGGACGGGTCCGCGGGGGCGCCCGCGCCGACGGCGGCGGTCGTGGTGTCCAGGGCCCGGACGAGCGCGGGGCGTGCCTCCGGCTGGGCGGTGAGCGCGCCGGGCACGGTGGCGGCGGGGAAGCGCGGGTCGGTCAGTCCGAGCCGGAGGGCGTGGACGTGGCCGACGAAACGGGGGTCGACCAGTGCGACTCGGTGGTCGGCGGGGGCGGCCGAGATCAGCCGTGCGGCCTCGGCCACGTCGGCGGCGACCTGTACGTCGAAGCCCAGTGACCGCAGGTCGTCCGCGAGCGACGACCCGGGTACCGGTGCACCGGTGAGGATGGCGGTCGACAGACGAACTCACTCCTTGGTGCTGACGGGGGCGGCGCGCGACAGTGCGGCCCCGGTACGGGCCGGCGGCACGTCGGCAGAGGCTATCGGATGAACGGAAGCACGAGTTCACCGGCCGTTTGTGCTCCGTTCGGGGCTGACCGGCATCCTGCGGCACCGCCCGCGATCATCATCGTCGATCCCCGCCCCGCCTGACAAAAAACGTCCTCGCGAGGGACCGCCGACGGGCCGGGCGCGGGCCGGCCCGGCAGCGCGGCGCAGCCCCCGCCGCAGCTCCCGGGCGAGGCCTCCCGGCGCCCGGCAGCGGGCCTGCGACACTCTTCCCACCTCTCTGACCTGCAAGCATTTTCGCAGGTCAGAGCATATGACAACGGTGTTCAGTACCGTGTTGCCACATACCCCCCACCCGTAGTTCACTGGCAGTGCCCGGACCCCGATCGGGGCCGGATCCGCGAGACGACCGGGAGGCGTTCCCCATGGGGGCAGGGCACGACCACGGACACACGCACGGCGGGCCGCCGACCGGCACGGCGGCCGCCGCCCACCGCGGGCGGCTGCGGATCGCGCTCTGCATCACACTCGGCGTGATGGCCGTGGAGATCGTCGGCGGGGTGCTCGCCGACTCCCTCGCCCTGATCGCCGACGCGGCCCACATGGCGACCGACGCCCTGGGCCTGGGCATGGCGCTGCTGGCGATCCACTTCGCCAACCGGCCGGCCGGGCTCAACCGCACCTTCGGCTACGCCCGCGCCGAGATCCTCGCCGCCCTGGCCAACTGTCTGCTGCTGCTCGGGGTGGGAGGCTTCCTGCTCTTCGAGGCCGTGGAGCGTTTCATCACCCCGGCCGAGACCAGGGGCGGGCTGACCATCGCCTTCGCCCTCGTCGGCATGGTCGCCAACATCGTCTCGCTGTCGCTGCTGATGCGCGGGCAGCAGGAGAGCCTCAATGTGCGCGGCGCCTATCTGGAGGTGCTCGCGGACACGCTCGGCTCGTTCGCCGTGCTGGTCTCGGCGGGCATCGTCCTGGCCACCGGCTGGCAGGCCGCCGACCCGATCGCCTCGCTGGTGATCGGCCTGATGATCGTCCCCCGTACCGTGAAGCTGTTCCGGGAGACGCTCGACGTCCTGCTGGAGTCGGCGCCCAAGGGCGTGGACATGGCCGAGGTGCGGGCCCACATCACCGCCCTGCCCGGGGTGCTGGACGTCCACGACCTGCACGCCTGGACGATCACTTCGGGAATGCCGGTGCTCTCCGCCCATGTGGTGGTGAGCCAGGACGTGCTCGACTCGATCGGGCACGAGAAGCTCCTCCACGAGCTGCAGGGCTGCATCGGGGACCACTTCGACGTGGAGCACTGCACGTTCCAGCTGGAGCCGAGCGGCCACGCCGAGCACGAGGCCGGGTTCTGCCACTGACCCCCGGCCGGGACCCGTGTAAGGTGCCCGCAGAGGCGTTCGAGCCTTCCCTTGCACGAGGACCACGAAGAGGGTCCGCCCGGGGAATCCGTGCGGAGAGCCCGCGAAGAGAGGAGCTGAGGTCGATGACCGTCGCGACGGCGCCTTCCCGGCGCAGCATCCGGTCCTTCCTCATCTCCCGGGTTCTCGGCTAGCGCCCCGACTCGCACCGGGTCGACCCCGTTGGCCGGAGCCCTCGTACACAAGGGTTCCCGCGTTGAACGACAACGATCACGCCGTCCTCACCGAGGCGTTTTTCTCCCTGCACCACGACCTGCCCCGGCAGAGCCCCGGCTCCGATGCCACCACCCGGCGTCTGCTGGAGTTCGCCGGTCCGCTGCCGCGCCGTCCGCGCGTGCTCGACCTGGGCTGCGGCCCCGGTCGCGCCGCGCTGCTGCTGGCCGCGGAGGCCGGCGCCGAGGTGACCGCCGTCGACCTCCACCGGCCGTTCCTCGACGAGCTGCGCGCGGCGGCCGACGCCCGGGGGCTCGGCGACCGCGTCCGCACCGTGCGGGCCGACATGGCCGAGCTGTCCGGCCCCGACTTCCCAAACGGGTCGTTCGACCTCGTCTGGGCGGAGGGGTCCGCGTACCTCATCGGTTTCGACACCGCGCTGCGGGACTGGAAGCGGCTGCTCGCCCCGGGCGGCTCCCTCGTCGTCACCGACTGCGTCTGGACGACCGACGCGCCGTCGGCCGGGGCGCGCGCCTTCTGGGACCGGCAGGCCCCGCTGCGCCCCCTGGCGGCCAACACCGCGGCGGCGGTGGCGGCCGGCTATCACGTCCTCGGGACGCTGGTGCAGCCCGACAGCGACTGGGACGAGTACTACGTCCCGCTCGCCGCACGGGTGGCGGCCGCGGACCCGTCGGCTCCCGGCATGGCGCGGGCGCTCGCGGCCACCCGTGAGGAGCTGGCGGTGCGGCGCGACCACGGCACGGAGTACGGCTACGCCGGCCACGTGCTGCGTCCCGTCGACCCCCGGTGGCCGGCCAGGCCGGAGACGGCGGCGGACCGGGCCGCCGTGTTCGCGGTCAACGCCGCCGCGTTCCCGACGTCGCACGAGGCCGCTCTCGTGGACGCGCTGCGCGCCGATCCGGCGGCCTGGCTGCCGGGGCTCGGCCACGTCGTGACGGACGGCCCGGACGGGGACGTGGTGGCGTACGCGCTGCTGACCCGGTGCCGGGTCGGTGACGTACCGGCCCTGGCGCTGGCCCCCGTGGCTACGGCCCCGGACCGTCAGCGGCGCGGGGCGGGGCGGGCCGCGGTGCGGGCGGCGCTGGACGCGGCCAGGCTGCGCGGCGAGTCGCTCGTCCTGGTGCTCGGGCATCCCGAGTACTACCCGGCGTTCGGCTTCGTACCGGCGTCGCGGTACGGGATCCGGCCGGGCTTCGAGGTCCCCGACGCAGCGATGACGGCCCTGGTGCTCGACGAGTCCGTGCCGGTGCCGCAGGGCACGATCCGCTACCCGGCCGCCTTCGGCGTCTGAGGCGGTGTCCGGCCCCTGCCGCACCCCGCCGGTGCGGCAGGGGCCGGACATGCCAGAACCCGAAGTGCGGGCCGGGGGCTTTTGTACGGCAGACTGGGCCGGACTCGACGGGACCGGCGCACGGGGCCGGGACCACAGCGAAGGATGGGTATGCCGACCACACCAGCCACCGCGGCGAACAGCTCGTCGAACGGCACAGCAGAAGCGATCATGCTCGAACTGGTCGACGAGAACGGCACCACCATCGGCACGGAGGAGAAGCTCGCCGCCCACCAGCCGCCCGGTCGACTGCACCGCGCCTTCTCCGTGTTCCTCTTCGACGAGCGGGGCCGGCTGCTGCTGCAGCGCCGCGCGCTCGGCAAGTACCACTCCCCCGGTGTCTGGTCGAACACCTGCTGCGGCCACCCCTACCCCGGCGAGGCGCCCTTCGCCGCCGCCGCCCGGCGCACGTACGAGGAGCTGGGGATCTCCCCCTCCCTGATGGCCGAGGCGGGCACGGTCCGCTACAACCATCCCGACCCGGCCTCCGGGCTGGTGGAGCAGGAGTTCAACCACCTCTTCGTGGGAATGGTGCAGGACCGGCTGCGGCCCGATCCGGAGGAGATCGGCGAGACCGCGTTCGTCACCGCCGACGAGCTCGTCGAGCGACACGCCCGGTCGCCGTTCTCCGCCTGGTTCATGACGGTGCTGGACGCCGCGCGTCCGGCGATCAGGGAGCTGACCGGGCCGTCCGCCGGCTGGTGACGGGCGGACGGCACCGGGGGCGGGCGGTCAGGGTCGCGGGCTCAGCGGCAGGGCCGCCCAGATGATCTTCCCGCCGCCTGCGGTGTGTTCCACGTCGCAGGCTCCGCCCGCCTCCCGGGTGATCTCCCGGACCAGCAGCAGGCCGCGCCCGCCGGTCTGCCCGTGGTCCGTCTCCAGGGCCGTCGGGCGGTAGGGGTGGTTGTCCTCGACGGAGACCCTGACCCACTCCTCGCCGACGGCCACTTCGACGGCGAGCTCCGGCGAGAGCAGCGCGGCGTGCTTCACCGCGTTGGTGACCAGTTCGGAGACGATGAGCAGCAGCCCCTCGGCGATGTCGTGGTCCACCGGAACGCCCTGGCGGTTCAGCAGATCGCGCACCGCGCGCCGGGCCTGCGGTACGGAGACGTCCACGGCCGGGGCGGTGAACCGCCAGACTCCCTCGTACGGCACGGGCCGGGCGGGGACACTCCCGCGGCTCTCCATAGTCCGGTACCCGCTCTCCACTCGATGGTGACTGCACGTCGGGTACAGAGTGCGGGGCGTAGTCGGTGCGCACTGTGCTACTGAACATAAGTTGACTTCTATTGACGACTTTTGACCGGGCAAGACTTAAAGAGTCAGCCTTTCGACCACTTGTCTCGCTCTTCCGGGCGAGAGGCCGACGGATCCCCGCTCACCCTCTGTTCCGAGACCAAGGAGACGACGCGACGGCCGCCCAGTCCCGTCGCGAGCAGGCCGAGCCCGTCGAAGAGCAGCGCCAGCGAGAAGAAGAGCCCCAGGACGTAGAGACTGCTGTGCGGCCAGTCGAAGAGCACCAGCAGCCCCAGCAGCAGCCCGAAGACCCCTTGCAGGAGCGTCCAGCCGAACTGCGGGCCGCGCACCACGACGCTGCCCACCAGGCGGAACATCCCGCCGGTCAGGAAGAGCAGCGCGGCGAACATGGTCAGTGCCTCGGCCGTGCCCTGCGGATGGCGGATGACGACGACTCCGGCGGCGATGTTCAGGGCGGCCACCACGACGCCGAGCCAGAAGTAGTTGGTGCCCCGGGAGTCGATGGCGTGCAGCAGCCCGACGAAACCGCCGATCAGCAGCAGCCAGCCGAACAGGAGCATCGAGGTCAGCGTCGCGAGACCGGTGTACACGAGACCGACCAGGCCGGCCACGACGAGCAGTGCGCCCAGGACGGCGAGCCGGCCGAAACTGCGGCTCAGCCTCTTGCCCTCGGTCACGGGATCGGCCATGGAAAGCTCCTCACGGTGCGTACCTGATCGGCGACCCCTTCTTGATCATAGGTTCGAACCGTGCGGATAGCATCCGGCGCATGGACCGTACGGAACCCCGGCTGGAGCACACCGTCGCGAACGGCGTCGCCACCGTCGTCATCACCAACCCGGCGAAGCGCAACGCGATGACGGCCGCGATGTGGAGCGCGCTGCCCGTCCTGCTGGAGCGGCTGGCGGCAGACCCCGCGGTCCGGGTGCTGGTGCTGACCGGTGCCGGGGACACCTTCTGCGCCGGGGCGGACATCTCCTCGCTCCGGGACGGGTCGGGCGATCCGCAGGCGCTCGCCGTGGCGGCCGAGGAGGCGCTGGCCGCGTTCCCCCGGCCGACCCTCGCGGTGGTACGGGGCTACTGCGTGGGCGGCGGCAGTCAGCTCGCGGCCGCCTGCGACCTGCGGTTCGCGGCCGAGGGCGCGTCCTTCGGGGTCACTCCGGCCAGGCTCGGCATCGTGTACGCCGCGTCGTCGACCCGGCGGCTGGTGGCGCTGATCGGCCCGGCCGCGACGAAGCACCTGCTGTTCTCCGGCGAGCTGATCGACACCGCGCGGGCGCTGCGGACCGGTCTGGTGGACGAGGTGCTGCCGGCCGACGGGCTGGACGAGCGGGTCGAGGCGTACACGAGGACCCTGGCGGCCCGTTCGCAGCTGACCCAGGCGGCGGCGAAGGAGTTCGCCACCGGGCGTGCGGACCGGGATGCGTACTGGGCGGAGCAGGCGCGCCGCAGCGGCGACACCGCGGAGGGTGTCGCCGCCTTCCTGGAGCGGCGCGCGCCCCGTTTCACCTGGACGACCGGGCCGTGACGGCCCGGCCCTACCGGAGCAGGTAGTGGCGCTGGGCGCGGAACTCCTCGACCACGGCCGCCGGGGCCTTGTGCGGTGAGCCCGCGTCGTACGGCGGCTGCGGGTCGTACTCGGTCAGCAGCTGTACGGCCATGGCGTGCTCGTCGCCCTCGATCCGGCCGAGCAGGGTGAGCCCCATGTCGATGCCGGAGGAGACCCCGGCCGCCGTGACGTACTTGCCGTCGACGACGACGCGCTCACCGGTCGGCTCGGCACCGAAGCCCTTCAGCGCGTCCAGCAGGAGCCAGTGCGAGGTGGCCCGGTGCCCCTCCAGCAGTCCGGCCGCGGCGAGCAGCAGCGAACCGGTGCAGACCGAGGTGGTCCAGGTGCTGGTGGCGTCGGCGGTGCGCAGCCAGTCGAGCAGCACCTCGTTCTCCATCTGGTCCTGCTGGCCGGGGCCGCCGGGCACGATCACCACGTCCGGGGCCGGGACGTCGGCGAAGGTCCTGTCGGCGACGAGCGCGAGGCTGTCGGTGTCGTTGCGTACGGGGCCGGTCCGTTCGGCGACGAACACGCTCTCGCCGCCGGGGATGCGGGCGAGCATTTCGTGGGGCCCCACCGCGTCGAGCGCGGTGAAGCGGTCGTAGAGGACGATCGCGATCTGCATGGCATTCCTCGTCTCCGGTCGGCCACCGGCCGGATGCCGCTGGTCGGTGATCGGCAGTGGTCGGTGATCGGCAGTGGTCGATGGGGCGGTGGTCAGGGGGCGGCGGGGTGGGCGCGGAAGCGCCCGCGGTATTCGGCGGGGGACGTGCCCAGGGCCTTGACGAAGGCGCGGCGCATGGCCTCCGGGGTGCCGTAGCCGCAGGCGCGCGAGATGCCGAGGACCCCGTCGGTGGTGTCCTCCAGCAGCCGGCGGGCCTGTTCGAGCCGTACGCGTTCGACGTAACGGCCCGGGGTCAGGCCCGTCTCGGCCCGGAAGGCGCGGGCGAAGTGCCGGGGCGAGAGCCGGGCGCGGGCGGCGAGAGCGCCGACCGAGAGGTCCTCGTCCGGGTGCTCGCTGATCCACTGCTGGACCTCGCGCAACGGTTCGCTCCGGGCGGTCTGGGCGGTGAGCTGGGCGCTGAACTGCGCCTGGTTCCCGGGCCTGCGCAGAAAGACCACGAGGTGACGGGCGACGGTGAGGGCGATCTCGCGGCCCCGGTCCTCCTCGACGAGCGCGAGGGCGAGGTCGATGCCCGCGGTGACCCCGGCGGAGGTGGCCAGCCGGCCGTCCCGTACGAAGATCGGGTCCGGGTCGACCTCGACGGCCGGGTGGGTGCGGGCGAGGTGGTCGCAGACCGTCCAGTGCGTGGTCACCCGGTGCCCGTCCAGCAGTCCGGCCGCGGCGAGCAGCAGTGCGCCCGTGCAGACGGAGACGAGGCGTTCGGCCCGCGGGGCGTTGTCCCGCAGCCAGTCGACGAGTGCCGGGTCGGGGGTACGGGTGCCCTCCCCGCCCGGGACGAGCAGGGTGTGCGGCGGCCGCGCGCCGACGAGACCGCCGTCCGGCACGAGGACCAGGCCGCTGCTGGTGCGGACCGGGGCGCCGTCGAGCGAGGCGGTGCGCAGTTCGTACCCGGCCCCGGGAAAGCCGGAGGCCCCGGCGAAGACCTCCATCGGTCCGGTCACATCGAGGCTCTGGACGCCGTCGTACAGGACGACGAGCACGGATCGCTGCGGCATGTCCGCCATCCTGGGCGGCGCCGGGGTGCGTCCGCAATGACGAGAAACCCACCTTTCCTGCCATGCCCGGTCGCGGGGCGGGACGGTCCGGGGGTTACGGAACGTACCGACCAGTCGGTAGCGTGCCGGCATGAGTACTCTTCCGCCGCGCGCCGGACGCCGCTGCCACAACGCCCTCAACCCGCTGCACTCGACGGTCTACTTCTCGCCGGACCTCGGCAAGGAGCTCGCGGGGCTCGGCGTCGACGACTCGAACGCCGTCTACTTCGCCACGCGTTCGGCGGCGATGGGCCCCGTCGGTCCGGGTGCGGTCACCGCCGCCTTCTACAACTTCGACCACCGCCTCGTCGCCCGGCACCTGCCCGCCGTGTGGTCCGTCGCCCCGCCGCAGGCGGTCCTGGACGCCCGGCTGCGAGCCGTCGACACCACGCTGCGGCGGCTGTTGGGCGAGGAGACCATCGCCTCCCCCGAGCTGGCCGAGGCGGCCGGGCTGGCGCTGCGCGCGGCCGAGGGGTGCACCCGACACGCCCGGCCGCTCTACGCCGCCCACGCCGATCTCCCGGTGCCCGAGGAGCCTCATCTGGCGTACTGGCACGCCACGACGCTGCTGCGCGAACACCGCGGGGACGGTCATCTCGCCGCGCTCCTGACCGCCGGGCTCGACCCCTTGGAGGCCCTGGTCAGTCACACGGCGACCGGCAAGGGGACGTCCCCGCGCTGGGTGCTCGCCACCCGGGGCTGGCACCGCGACGACTGGGACGCGGCCCGCGAACGGCTGCGCGGGCGCGGACTCCTGGACGCCGAGGGCGAGTTGACCCAGGAGGGCGTGGCGCTCCGGGCGGAGCTGGAGGAGGCCACGGACCGGATGGACGCGGCCCCGTACGAGCACCTGGGCGCGCAAGGGGTGGAGCGGCTCACCGAGCTGGCGCGCGGTTTCCTGCTCACGGCGGCGTCGGCGGGCGCGTTCCCGGCCGATCTGATCGGCAAGGGCTGACGGCCGCTCCCGCCCGCGACGGGCGCCGCGACGGCGCTGCCCGTCGCGGGCGAGGTCCGGGTGGCCGGGCGACACGGCGCCCGGCCACCCGGCACAATGCAGGCGAAGGGGCCCCGCCCCGGTAAGCACAGCCCGTACGAGAAGGCGAGTCGGTAGAACCGTGACGACGTCCATCGAAGGCAGGATCGCCGAGGAACTCGGCGTACGCGAACGGCAGGTGAAGGCGGCCGTCGAGCTGCTCGACGGCGGGTCGACCGTGCCGTTCATCGCGCGTTACCGCAAGGAAGCCACCGAGATGCTCGACGACGCGCAGCTGCGCACGCTCGAGGAACGGCTGCGGTATCTGCGGGAGCTGGAGGACCGCCGCACGGCGATCCTCGATTCCGTGCGCGAGCAGGGCAAGCTGGACGCGGCGCTGGAGGCGCAGATCCGGGCTGCCGAGACCAAGGCGCGTCTTGAGGACATCTACCTGCCGTTCAAGCCCAAGCGGCGCACGAAGGCGCAGATCGCCCGGGAGGCGGGGCTCGAACCGCTCGCCGACGGCCTGCTCGGCGATCCCTCGGTGGAGCCGCTCGCCGCTGCCGCCGCCTTCGTCGACGCCGACAAGGGGGTCGCTGACGGCGCGGCGGCGCTGGAGGGGGCCCGCGCCATCCTCACCGAGCGGTTCTCCGAGGACGCGGATCTGATCGGCGAGCTGCGCGAGCGCATGTGGACGCGCGGGCGGCTGACCGCCCGGGTGCGGGACGGCAAGGAGGAGGCGGGGGCCAAGTTCGCCGACTACTTCGACTTCGCCGAGCCGTTCACCGACCTGCCCTCGCACCGGGTGCTCGCGATGCTCCGGGGCGAGAAGGAGGACGTGCTCGATCTGGTCCTGGAACCGGAGGAGCCGTCCGACGCTCCCGGCCCCTCGTCGTACGAGAACCTGGTCGCCCGGCGCTTCGGGGTGAGCGACCGGGGCCGTCCCGCCGACAAGTGGCTCGGCGACACCGTGCGCTGGGCCTGGCGGACCCGCATCCTGGTGCACCTCGGCATCGACCTGCGGCTGCGGCTGCGCACGGCGGCGGAGGACGAGGCGGTGCGCGTCTTCGCGTCGAACCTGCGCGACCTGCTCCTGGCCGCGCCGGCCGGGACGCGGGCCACGCTCGGGCTCGACCCCGGTTTCCGTACGGGCGTGAAGGTCGCCGTCGTCGACGCGACCGGCAAGGTCGTCGCGACGGACGTCGTCCACCCGCACGTGCCCGCGAACAAGTGGGACCAGTCGCTGGCCACGCTGGCGCGGCTGGCGAAGGCCCACGACGTCGACCTGATCGCGATCGGCAACGGCACGGCGTCCCGCGAGACCGACAAGCTCGCCGGTGAACTCATCGACAAGCACCCGGAGTTGAAGCTCACCAAGGTGATGGTGTCGGAGGCGGGCGCGTCCGTGTACTCGGCATCGGCCTTCGCCTCGCAGGAACTCCCCGACATGGACGTGTCGTTGCGCGGCGCCGTCTCGATCGCGCGGCGGCTGCAGGACCCCCTCGCGGAGCTGGTGAAGATCGACCCGAAGTCGATCGGTGTCGGCCAGTACCAGCACGACCTGTCCGAGGTGAAGCTGTCGCGCTCTCTGGACGCGGTCGTCGAGGACTGTGTGAACGGTGTCGGCGTCGACGTCAACACCGCTTCCGCGCCGCTGCTCTCGCGGGTGTCGGGGATCAGCTCGGGGCTCGCGGAGAACATCGTCGCGCACCGCGACGCCAACGGCCCCTTCCGCTCCCGCAAGGCGCTCAAGGACGTGGCGCGGCTGGGCCCGAAGGCGTACGAGCAGTGCGCGGGCTTCCTGCGCATCCGGGGCGACGACCCGCTGGACGCCTCCAGCGTGCACCCGGAGGCGTACCCGGTGGTGCGGGCGATGGTGAAGCGGACGGGCGGCGACGTCGCCTCGCTGATCGGCAACACGGGTGTGCTGCGGTCGCTGCGGGCCGACGACTTCGTGGACGAGAAGTTCGGTCTGCCGACGGTCACCGACATCCTGAAGGAGCTGGAGAAGCCGGGGCGCGACCCGCGTCCGGCGTTCCG
Organism: Streptomyces sp. NPDC001732; assembly: GCF_053596315.1. Lineage (NCBI taxonomy): Bacteria > Bacillati > Actinomycetota > Actinomycetes > Kitasatosporales > Streptomycetaceae > Streptomyces > Streptomyces sp. NPDC001732. Next base: position 19,678 of record NZ_JBSFFY010000056.1, on the reverse strand, counting down.
TACGGCCACCTTCAAGGAGGGCGTCGAGAAGATCGGCGACCTGGCGGCCGGGATGGTGCTGGAGGGCGTCGTCACCAATGTCGCGGCGTTCGGCGCGTTCGTGGACGTCGGTGTGCACCAGGACGGTCTGGTGCACGTGTCGGCGATGTCGCGGACGTTCGTGAAGGACCCGCGGGACGTCGTGAAGCCGGGCGACATCGTGAAGGTCAAGGTCATGGACGTCGACATCCCGCGGAAGCGGATCTCGCTGACGCTGCGGCTGGAGGACGGGGCGACGGGCGCGGCGGCCCCGGGCGGCGGCGAGCGCGGCGGGCGTCCGCCTCGCCAGCGCCAGGGGCAGGGCGGCGGCGGGCCGCGCGGCGGTCAGGGGCGCGACCGGCGCGGTGGTGGCGCCCCCGCCCGCCAGGCCCCGGCGCCTGTGAACAGCGCGATGGCGGACGCCCTGCGGCGGGCCGGGCTGGCCGATCCGGAACAGGGCGGAAGGAAGCGGTGACGGGGCGGGAGGGGTGCGCCCGCGGCGTGCCCCTCCCCCGGCCCGGTCGGTCAGCCGACGAGTTCCAGGCCGTCGGCGACGACCCGGCCCGCGTGCAGGACCGTGCGGTCGTCGCTGCGGTCCATGACGGCGGAGGTCACCGTCTCGCCCTCGACCAGCAGCAGATCGGCGGCGTCGCCCACGGCGACGCCGGGGCGGTCGGCGACGGAGGCCAGACGCGGCAGGCCCGCGTGGAGGATCGAGGCGCCGCCGCGGCCGGCGACGGCCACGCAGTGCTCGATCAGCTCGTCGGCGCGGTAGCGGTTGGTGAAGGCCAGCTGCCAAGTCCGGTCCAGCATGTCCCCGTTGCCGTAGGGCGACCAGAAGTCGCGCTGGCCGTCCTCGCCCAGGCCGACCCGCACACCGGCGGCCGTCAGTTCGGCCAGCGGCAGGGCCCGGTGCTGGGCGGGGGCCACGGTCGTCATCGCGATGTCCAGCTCCGCGAACTCCTCGACGAGCCGGCGCGTCGTCGCCTCGTCCACGCCGCCGAGGTCGTACGCGTGCGAGATCGTCACCCGGCCGGCCATGTCGAGGGCGCGCACCCGCTCCAGGACGAGGTCGACGCTGAACACGCCCAGTGCGCCGGGTTCGTGGAGGTGGATGTCGATCGGTGCCCGGTGGCGTTCGGCGAGGTCGAAGAGGACGTCCAGGTGGCGCACCGGGTCCCGGTCCAGGGTGCAGGGGTCGATGCCGCCGACGACGGCCGCGCCCGCGGACAGGGCCCGGTCCATCAGTTCCGGCACGCCCTTCTCCTTGAGCAGGCCGGCCTGCGGGAAGGCCATGATCTCGACCTCGCACCGTCCGGCGTGCGCCTCCTTGGCGGCGAGGACGCCCTCGAACCGCTCCAGTCCGCAGTCCGCGTCGATCTGCGCGTAGCTGCGGACGCGGGTCGTGCCGCGCTCGATCATGCGGCCCAGGGTGTGCGTGGCCCGTTCGGCGACGCTCCACTCGTCCTCGCGCCAGTGGGCGCGGTCGTTCATGGTCATGGCCCAGACGCCGGGGCCTCCGGTGTGGGGGCGGAAGGGCAGGCCGAGCCGGGTGGAGTCCAGATGGCAGTGGACGTCGGAGAACGACGGCAGGGCGAGCCGCCCCCGTCCCGCCACGGTGTCGTCGGCCGTGGCGCGGTCCGGGTCGTGCGGGGCGAGTGCGGTGATCGTGCCGTTCTCGATCTCGATGTCGCACGGCTCGCCGCCCCAGGGACGGACGTTCGTGATCAGCATGGGGTGCCTCTCCTTGTCTCGGGCGCGGCAGGCGGGGTCGGGGGTGGCCGCCCCTGGTGAACCGGGTGAACCGTGCGGTGCGTTCACGTCACGCGGTGGGCTCCCGGAACGGCGGGAACGTCGGCGGGAACAGCTCCGGGGTGTCGCGGCGGAGCAGGTCGCGCTCGGTGTACGCGGCGCGCATCCGGTCGAACAGGTCCTGGGCGCGGCGGCGCAGGTTCGCCAGGTCGATCCCGGGAATCCGGCCGTCGGTCATGACCGGGCGTCCCGCCACGACGGAGTGGCAGGCCTGCCGGGCGGTGCCGTTCAGCAGGAAGGTGCGGACGGGGTCGTCCTGGACGCCGTCGCGGATGTCGTCCAGCCGGAACGCGACGAGGTCGGCCTGCGCTCCCGGTTCCAGCCGTCCGAGGTCGGTGCGGCCGAGCGCGCGGGCACCGCCGAGGGTGGCCGCCTCGACGTAGCGCTCGGCGGGTGCCGCGTCGGCGCGTCCGTCGACGACCTTCGCGAGGTGGACGCCGAGGTCCATGCCCCGGATCAGGTCCGGCGGGAAGGAGTCGGTGCCCAGGCAGAGGTTGACGCCCGCGCGCCGGTACGCGTCGAAGGAGTGCAGCACCTGCCCGTAGCGCAGCGAGGTCTGCGGGCAGTGGACGACCGAGACACCAGCGGCGGCGAGGGTCGCCAGGTCGCCGCGGTCCTCGCCGTGCACGTCGGGGTGCCGGTCGATCACGATGCCGTGCGGTACGAGGAGCCGGGTTTCCAGCAGCCCGGTGCGCTCCAGCAGGCGCAGCGGGGTGGTGCCGTGCAGCTCCCGTACGAGGTTGCGTTCGCTCATGCCCTGCAGGCAGTGCAGTCGTACGAGGACGTCGCGGCGCCGTGCGACCTCGGCGGTCTCCCGCATGAGTTCCTCGGTGAGCGTCTCGATGCGGCACGGCAGCAGCACGCCGTTGACCAGCGGGTCGGCCAGCGCGGCCGTGTGGTCGAGGAAGCGCACGGCGTCCCGCAGCCCCGCACGGCCGCGTTCCTCGTCGAACTCGACGCCCCGGCCGCCGTCGGGCAGCGTCACGTTGACGCCGGACCGGTAGGCGGGCCCCAGGTAGCCCCGCAGGCCGATCCGCCGGGACGTCCGCGCCATGGCGACGAGTTCGTCGTACGGCTCGGCCCAGGCGCTGTGGACCTCCGACGCGATGGGCATGTAGGTGGTGATGCCGTGCAGTGCCAGCTGGACGAGCGCGTATTCGCGGACGGTGGCCCGTTCCGCCGGTGTGAAGACGTCGTGGCGCCGGTCGGTGAAGTACTCCCGCGACCAGAGGAGTCCGCCGCTGCGCTCCGGCGTCGCCCAGGAGTCCAGGACGAGGTGGTCGATGTCGGTGAGGGCGTCCAGGTCGATGAGGCCGGGCATCACCAGTGCCTCGCCGAGGTCCAGTTCCTCGTCCACCGGGCCGTCGTACCGCGTTCCGACGTACACGATCGTGTCCCCGTCCCACACGATCTCGCCGTCGCGCAGCAGCGCGTGGGCTCCGTCGCGGTGGGCGAGGACGTGGGCGGCGCGCCAGCGGGTTCGCACGGGGTCTCCTGCGGATGCGGTGTCAGGACCGTTCCGGCCGGAGGGCGGTCCACGGCCGAACCGACATTAACACTTGGCATACCAAAATCAGGAACCCCTGGACGGCGCACACACGCCTCCAGGGGTTCCCTGCCGCCCTGAGTGAATCTCACCGAACCGGCCACCCGTTTGGCATACCAACCAGGCGTACGGGCCCGTGTTCTTCGGCCTTCCGGCCCCGGCCGCCCCGGGCTCCTGCCCTTCGGGCCGCGGCCGGTGCCCCGGCCCGGGGTTTCAGACCTCCGTCACCTTCCCCGCCGCCACCTCGACGCGCCGCGTCGTCCGCACCGCGTCCAGCATCCGCCGGTCGTGCGTGACCAGCAGGAGGGTCCCGGGGTACGACTCCAGCGCCGATTCCAGCTGCTCGATCGCGGGCAGGTCGAGGTGGTTCGTCGGCTCGTCGAGCACGAGGAGGTTGACGCCCCGGCCCTGGAGCAGGGCGAGGGCGGCCCTGGTGCGTTCGCCCGGGGAGAGGGTCGTCGCGGAGCGCGTCACATGGTCCGCGCGCAGGCCGAACTTGGCGAGCAGCGTGCGCACTTCGGCCGGTTCGGTGTCGGGCACGGCCGTGCAGAACGCCTCCAGCAGCGATTCCGTGCCGTGGAAGAGCTTGCGCGCCTGGTCGACCTCGCCGACCACCACGCCCGAACCGAGCGACGCGTGCCCGGAGTCCAGCGGGAGGCGGCCGAGCAGCGCGGCGAGGAGCGTGGACTTGCCCGCCCCGTTGGCACCGGTGATGGCGACCCGGTCCGCCCAGTCGATCTGCAGCGATGCCGGGCCGAAGACGAAGTCGCCGCGTGCGGCCCGCGCCTCGCGCAGGGTCGCGACGACCGAGCCCGAGCGGGGGGCGGCGGCGATCTCCATCCGCAGCTCCCACTCCTTGCGCGGTTCCTCGACGACGTCGAGCCGTTCGATCATGCGCTGGGTCTGCCGTGCCTTGGCGGCCTGCTTCTCGCTCGACTCGCTGCGGAACTTGCGGCCGACCTTGTCGGAGTCGGTGGCCTTGCGGCGGGCGTTCTTGACGCCCTTCTCCATCCAGGCCCGCTGGGTCTGGGCGCGCCCTTCGAGGGCGGCGCGCTTGTCGGCGTACTCCTCGTACTCCTCGCGGGCGTGCCTGCGGGCCCGCTCGCGCTCCTCCAGATAGGCCGCGTAGCCGCCGCCGTAGAGGTTGATCTGCTGCTGGGCCAGGTCCAGTTCGAGGACCTTGGTGACCGTGCGCATCAGGAATTCGCGGTCGTGGCTGATGACCACGGTGCCCGAGCGCAGCCCGGAGACATAGCGCTCCAGCCGTTCCAGACCGTCCAGGTCGAGGTCGTTGGTGGGCTCGTCCAGCAGGAAGACGTCGTAGCGGGAGAGCAGGAGGGAGGCCAGGCCCGCGCGGGCGGCCTGGCCGCCGGAGAGCGCGGTCATCGGCAGGTCGAGCCCGACGGTCAGTCCGAGGTCGTCCGCGACCTCGGCGGCGCGCTCGTCCAGGTCGGCGCCGCCGAGGGACAGCCAGCGCTCCAGGGTCTCGGCGTACGCGTCGTCCGCGCCCGGTGCCCCGTCGACCAGGCCCTGCGTCGCGGCGTCCATCGCGGCCTGCGCCTCGGCGACACCGGTGCGGCGGGCCAGGAACTCCCGCACCGTCTCGCCCGGCCGCCGCTCCGGCTCCTGCGGGAGGTGGCCGACGGTGGCGGTGGGCGGGGAGAGCCGCAGCTCCCCCTCCTCCGGCCGGTCGAGTCCGGCGAGCAGCCGGAGGAGGGACGATTTCCCGGCGCCGTTGACTCCGACGAGACCGATCACGTCCCCGGGCGCGACGACGAGGTCGAGCCCGGCGAAGAGCGTGCGGTCGCCGTGTCCGGCGGCGAGATCCTTGGCGACAAGAGTGGCAGTCATCAGGGTGCCGATCCTAAGGGCTGCCCCGTGCCCGACGCCGTGCGGCCGTCAGCCACCCGGTGTCTTCGCGGGCCCGGAGGAAGTGCCCGGCGGGGGCGTGCCGGGTTCGTGGAGTCCGGTGGTGATCCGGCTGCCGCCCGGACCGATCCGGATCTCGAAGTCGCCGGCGTACTTCGCGTGCCCCTCGATGACCGCGGACTCCACGGCCTCCACGCCGAATTCGCGCCGTACGATCAGCGGGTCCTGGCGCAGGTCCCGCATCAGCGCCACGCACATGCCGATCATCACGAGGGTGAACGGCGCGGCGACCAGGATCGTCAGGTTCTGGAGTCCGGCGAGGGCGTCACCCCCGCCGTTGCCGATGAGCAGCATGATCGCGGCCACCGCACCGGTGGTCACGCCCCAGAAGACGACGACCCACCTGGCCGGTTCGAGGACGCCCTTCTGGGAGAGGGTGCCCATGACGATGGAGGCGGCGTCCGCGCCCGAGACGAAGAAGATGCCGACCAGGACCATCACCACCAGGCTCGTCACCGTGGCCATCGGGAACTGCTGGAGCACTCCGAAGAGCTGGGCCTCCTGGGTCACGGCCCCGCCGAGCCTGCCCGCCTCGCGGAGGTCGATCGCCGTACCGCCGAAGATCGCGAACCAGAACAGGCTGACGGCGCTGGGCACCAGGATGACCCCGCCGATGAACTGCCGGATCGTCCGGCCGCGGCTGATGCGGGCGATGAACATGCCGACGAAGGGCGTCCAGGAGATCCACCAGGCCCAGTAGAAGACGGTCCAGCTGCCGAGCCATTCGGCCACGTCGCCCTTGCCGGTGGCTTCGGTGCGCCCGGCGAGCTGGGCCAGGTTGCCGAAGTAGGCGGCGACCGAGGTGGGCAGCAGGTCGAGCACGATGACGGTGGGGCCCGCGACGAAGACGAAGACGGCCAGGAGCAGCGCCAGCACCATGTTGGTGTTGGAGAGCCACTGGATGCCCTTCTCGACGCCGGAGACCGCCGAGGCGACGAAGGCCACGGTCAGGACCGCGATGATCAGGACCAGGAGTCCGGTGCCGGTCTTCTCCTTCCAGTGCAGTTCGTGGAAGCCGCTGCCGATCTGGAGGGCGCCGAGGCCCAGCGACGCGGCGGAGCCGAAGAGCGTGGCGAAGATGGCGAGGACGTCGATCAGCCGGCCGATCCCGCCGTGGGCGTGCCGGGCGCCGATGAGCGGCTCGAAGACGGCGCTGATCGTCTGTCGCCTGCGGCGCCGGAAGGTGCTGTACGCGATGGCCAGGCCGACGACGGCGTAGATCGCCCAGGGGTGGAGCGTCCAGTGGAAGAGGGTGGTGGCCATCGCCGTCTGCATCGCCTCGGCGGCGTCGGCGGGACGGGTGCCGGGCGGCGGGGCGGTGAAGTGGGCGAGCGGCTCGCTGACTCCGTAGAACATCAGGCCGATGCCCATGCCGGCGCTGAACATCATGGCGACCCAGGACACGGTCCGGAACTCGGGCTCCTCCCCCTCCTGGCCGAGGGAGATGTTGCCGTAGCGGCTGACTGCGAGCCAGAGGGCGAAGACGACGAAGCCGGACGCGGCCAGCATGAAGGCCCAGCCACCGTTGTGGATCAGGCTGTTGAGCATGGAGCTGGAGATGTCCTCCAGCGAGTCGGTGGCGGTGGCTCCCCACACCACGAAGGCGAGGGTGAGGCCGGCGGTGACGCCGAACACCGCCCGGTCCGTCATGGGGTGCCGTTCCTGGGCCGGGTCACCGAGGAGGTCCGCCGTCACCGGCAGATCCCCCCGGCCGCCCGTTCTCTGTTCGTCCTGCGACACGCATGGCACCTTTCACGGAAGCTCTTTTTTCGCTCTCCGTAGGCAGTACCACACGCGGCGCTCATCTCATGGGATCAACAAGCGGTATCGGCTTGACCGTTTGTGAGGTGATATGTCGCCCTCCTGTCCAGGAGGAGGGGGATCAGCTCGCGGGCCGCCTGCCGCATCGGTACGTACGCTCCGTCACCGTCGTGCCGGGAGACCACGCCGTGCAGCGCGAGTTCGTCCCCGACCTCGTCGAACTGCTCCCGGGTGAGCCGGTATCCGCACGGCGGGTCCTGGAGGACGCGGTCCGCTTCGGGCGCCTGGTTGTCGGCGCCGCCGAGGTACACCGGTCCGCGGTCCCGGAATCCCTCCGCCCGGGACGCGGCGGTGGCGGCCCCGATCCTTCCGCGGTGTTCGTCGGTGAACGCGAAAAGCCCGTCGAGTGCGGCGAGTTGGGAGTCGACGCGGCGTCGGCCGTTGAGCGCGGGGTCGGCCTTCTCGGCCTCGCTCAGCGCGTCGACGCGGGATTCGACGAGGAGGCCGACGGCGTGCTTGATGCCGGAGGTGTTGCGCAGGATGCGCTCCTGTCCGTCGCCCGCGGTCTGCTTGATCGGGTCCCCGGTGACCGGGTCGGTCCAGATGCCGTAGACGCCGCTGCCGTATCCGGCCTCCGCGGCGGCGGGCCGTACGTAGCGGTCGGCCAGGGTCTGCGATTCGCCGTGCACCCCGGTGGAGACGTTGAGGTTGCGGGGCCACAGGACGAACAGGTCCTTGTCGTAGTACGGCGGGGTGGCGCCGTACTCGTGCAGGTCGTAGATCACATCGGGTTTCCGGTCCCGGACCACCGCAGCGACGGCACGGGCCTCGGCGGTCCGCAGCGCGATGTGGTCGCGGTTGATGTCGACCCCGTCGGAGTTGCCGCGGGTGTCGGCGGCGCGTCCGTCGGGGTTGGCGGTGGGGACGACGAGGACGTTCGTGCGGGAGAGGAACGCGCGGGTCGCCGCGTCCCTGGCGTACGCCAGGTCGCGGACGGTCGTCAGGCACGCCTCGCGGCCGGCCGGTTCGTCGCCGTGCTGACTGCAGATCAGCAGCACCGTGCCGGTGGCGGTCCGCTGGTTGCCGATCCGGACCAACTGGAGCGGGCGGCCCTGTTCCGTCGTGCCGATCCGGTCGACGCGGACCCGGTCGCTGCCCCGGTCGACGGCGGCCAGGAAGGACTGCTCCTCCGGCTGCCCGGTCCAGCGGGCCCCGGCGCTGGTCTCGAAGCCGGTGCGGGGCGGGGTGTGCGCCGCCCCGGCCGGTGCGGCGCACAGGGGCACGGCCAGCACGGCGGCCGCGAACGCCAACAGCGCGCGGCGGCGGGCGGAGGGGGTAGGGGTGTTCACGAGCGGCTGCCTCCCGGGATGCGGTGGGCGGGACGCGGCGACGCCGCGTCCCGGGAGCTGCGGCGCGGGGCTCTCCCCGGGCCGGCGCGACGGTGTCCGCCGCCACGCACCCGGAGCGGGCGTCCCGCGCTCATCGGCATGGGCGGAAGGTACCCCGGTCGGCCCCCGCGCGACAGAGTGCGTTCTGCCCCGGCCCCGGCGAGGCGATCGTCGATGAATCTGACGTGATCATGATGCGAAAGTCCCTTGCCGTCGTGTCGGCGAAATGGCGATCGTGTGACAGCGACCGCCGCGGACACGACCGGCGCGGCAGTCGCTGCATAGTGTCGGCATGACGGTTCGAAAGATCATTCGCCCCGACGACTTGGAGCATTCGTGCACCGCAGATTCATCGTCCCGAGCGCCCTCGCGGTCTCCCTCCTGCTGGCGATCCCGGCCTCGGCCGCCGAGGGCACCGTGGGTGCCCCGGGCATCGGCGACCCCTACTATCCGGCGAGCGGCAACGGCGGCTACGACGTGTCGCACTACGACCTGCGGCTGAAGTACCAGCCCGCGACCGACCTGCTGGAGGGCACGGCGACGATCCTCGCCACGACCACCCAGGAACTCTCCCGTTTCAACCTGGACTTCGGACTGGACGTCTCCGAGGTGCGGGTGAACGGGAAGAAGGCCGGCCACGTGAAGAACGGCGAGCAGGAGCTGGAGATCACCCCGGCGGCCCCGCTGGCGAAGGGCAGGGCCGTCTCGGTGGTCGTGCGGTACGCCGGGAAGCCCTCCGAGGTGAAGATCAACGGCTGGACGTCCTGGGTGCGCACCCCGGACGGCGCGGTGGCCGCCCAGGAGCCGGAGTCGGCCGCGTGGTGGTTCCCCGGCAACGACCATCCGCTGGACAAGGCGACGTACGACATCTCGGTGTCGGTGCCGGACGGCGTCCAGGCGATCAGCAACGGCACCCTCCAGTCGCAGAGTTCGAAGCTCGGCTGGACCCGTTTCAACTGGCGCTCCAGCAAGCCGCAGGCCACGTATCTGACGACGCTGGCGGTCGGGAAGTTCGACATCACCACGGACACCACGGCGGACGGGCTGCCGGTCGTCAACGCGTACAGCAAGGACCTCGGCGCCAACGACGGGGCGGCCCGCGCCAGCGTCGAGCGGACCGCCGAGGTCGCCGAGTGGCTGACGGAGGTCTTCGGGCCGTACCCCTTCGACGCGCTCGGCGGTTATGTGCCGAACGTGAGGAGCGGGTTCGCGCTGGAGACGCAGACCAGGCCGTTCTACAGCCCGAGGCAGTTCGCGAACGGGTCGAACGTCTCGGTCGTCGTCCATGAGCTGGCGCACCAGTGGTACGGCGACAGCGTCTCGCTCAAGGGCTGGAAGGACATCTGGGTCAACGAGGGCTTCGCCCGCTACAGCCAGTGGCTGTGGTCGGAGAAGGAGGGTGAGGGAACCGCGCAGGAACTCGCGGACTACACCTACGCCCAGCACCCGGCCGACGACCCGTTCTGGACGGTGAAGCCGGGCGATCCGGGCCCGGACAACCAGTTCGACGCGGCCGTCTACGACCGGGGTGCGCTGGCGCTCCAGGCGCTGCGCAACGAGGTGGGCGACGACACGTTCTTCGAGCTGCTGAAGGGCTGGCCGACCGAGCACGCGTACGGGAACGCGAGCGTGAACGACTTCGTGAAGTACGCGGAGCGGGTCTCGGGCAAGCCGCTCGCCGGTTTGTTCGACACCTGGCTGTTCCAGCCGACGCGCCCGCAGGCCCCGGCGGCGGCCGGCGTGCACGCGCTGAACGCCCCGGAACGGCCCGCCTCGTGGAAGAAGATCGCGGCGACGAACACGGTCCACGACCACCGCTGACCGCCGCGCGGGCCGGGTCCCGGCGCCGTCGCCCCGTTCTCCGGAGCGGGGCGACGGCGCCCGGTGGCGGGCCGGAGGCGCCGGATAGGCTGGCGGCGCCGGTGCGGCCCAGCCGGCCGCGGCCGTCCCCGGCCCGATCCCGCGTGTACGAGGAGCGTCCCTTGCCCGGCCCGTCCCACGATTCCCCTCGCGATGCCCGCCCCACCCTGGAAGCCGTGGCGGCCCGTGCCGGGGTCTCCCGGGCGACGGTCTCCCGGGTGGTGAACGGCGGCGCGGGGGTGCGCGAACCGCTCGTGGCGCGGGTCCGCAAGGCGGTCGAGGAGCTGGGCTACGTCCCGAACCACGCCGCCCGGACCCTGGTCACCCGGCGCAACGGGGCGGTCGCCGTGATCATCGACGAGCCGGAGTCCCGGATCTTCTCCGATCCGTTCTTCTCCCGGCAGATCCGTGGCATAAGCCGTGAACTGATCCTGCACGACTCCCAGTTGGTGCTGCTCCTGGTGGAGGGCAGCGGGGACTTCGAGCGGGTCGCCCGTTATCTGGCGGGAGGTCACGTGGACGGCGTACTGGCCTTCTCGCTGCACACGGACGACGAACTCCCCGCGGTCATCCGCCGGTTCCGGGTGCCCACGGTCTACGGGGGCCGCCCCGGCCCGCCGGGCGCCCCCGGTGAAGCGGCCGTCCCGTACGTCGACTGCGACAACCGGGGCGGCGGCGCCGAGGCGGTACGCCATCTCGTCTCCCTGGGCCGACGGCGGATCGCGCACATCGCCGGCCCGCGCGACCAGACCTCGGCCCTCGACCGGATCGACGGCTACCGCGACGCGCTGCCCGACGGCGCACCGGAACTGCTCGTGGACGGCGACTTCACCGTCGAGGGCGGCGCACGGGCGATGGCGGAACTGCTGGACCGCCACCCCGCTCCGGACGCGGTCTTCGCCGCCAACGACCTGATGGCCTCGGGCGCCCTGCGGGTACTGCGCGAGCGCGGGATCGAGGTGCCCGAGGACGTGGCCCTGGTCGGCTTCGACGACATGGCGCCGATAGCCACGACCACCGATCCGCCGCTGACGACGGTCCGTCAGGACGTGGAGGAAATGGGGCGGTTGATGGTGCGGATGCTGATGCGGCGACTCGACGAGGGGGCCGGGGCAGGAGACGGGGAGCAGGAGCCGGTGATCACGCCGACCGAGCTGGTGCGCCGGGGTTCCGCCTGAGTCCGCCGCGCCCGACGGCCTCGCGGTGCGCCGCCCGTGCCCTGCGCGCGTACGGCAGATAGCGCAGCCGCTCGGGGAGCACCGGCACCATGTGCCGCACCACCGCGCACCACCGGCGCAGTCTCCGTTCCTGCGCGTCCGTCCACTCCAGTCCGATCGCCTCCCGGGCGTCCGGCGGCATCAGCCCGATGGTGACGAAGCGGCGGAACCGGGCCAGCGGTGGCAGCAACACCGGCCACAGCGCCCTCAGCAGCAGCCTGAGCGGCAGTGGTCCGCGGTCCGGCGGCGGTACCGGCCGGTCGGTGGCGACCAGTTCCTCGACGACGGCGTTCGTCCCGATCTCGTCGGCGAGCATCGTGCGGTAGTAGGGCCAGAACTCCTCGATCGTCTGCGGCATGTCCCGGTCGTGGATGCCGAGGATCCTGCCGACCTGGAGCCACTCCCGGTAGAGGGCCCGTTCCTGTGCGTCGGTGAGCGGGCGGAGCAGGTAGCGGGCGCCGTGCCGGTAGACGGGGAAGCCCGTGGCGTGCACCCACGCGTAGTTCGCGGGCGACAGCGCGTGGTAGCGGCGGCCCCGGGCGTCGGTGCCCTGGATGGTGCGGTGCAGGGCGCGCAGCCTGCGTCCCTCCTCGGCCGCCGCCTCGCCCCCGTACACCCAGAGCTGGAGCGAACGCAGGGAGCGCTCGCCGCGGCCCCAGGGGTCGGTGCGGAAGACGGAGTGCTCGTCGACACCCGCGCCGACCGCCGGGTGGGCGACCTGGAGGGTGAGTGCCGCGGGCAGCATCAGCAGCGCCCGGACGTCACCGGACAGGCTCCACAGGACGCCGCCGGGCGGGGGCGGGACGGGGTTTTCGCCCCGCCCGCCCCGCGTACCCCGTACGCCCCACGGACTCTGCGTGCCCTGCGTGCCCCGTGCTGCTTCGCTGCTCATGCGGTGCTCCCGAGGGACGGCGGGGCGTGGCGCTTCGCCTCGCCCCCTGTGATCCAGTATGCGATCGGGTCCCGGCCGGGTGTGCACGGGGGCGTCGTGCTCCGGGGAGGGGGGCGGGGAAAAACGGCGGCGGGGCGCGCACCGGAGTCCGGTGCGCGCCCTTTCCTGCCGGTGCGGTGCGGGACTACTCGCAGGTTCCGGCGAACGTCGCGCGGGTCACCACGTCGGTGGCCGCCGCGGTGGTGTCCAGCCAGGCGATGCGCTGCCCGTCACCGAGCGAGGGGGCCAGCTGGGCGCCGGAGGAGCAGGAGACGCGGGTGTAGTCGTTCAGGCCCGCGAGCACGTCGGCGGTCCTGGAGACCTTCACCTTGCCCGGCCCGGTCCAGGAGCCGAGGGCGCCCCAGAGGTCGTACGTGGAGTAGGCGAAGTACTCGTCGTTGACCGAGAACTGGGCACCGTACACGCTCGACGGGTAGCGCAGCTTGGCGGCCTTGGACAGGTCGTCGAGCGGGGCCGACATGAGCTTCGAGCTCGGGAGCAGGAAGCCGCCCGTCTCACGCCAGAAGACGCGGTCCGAGGTGAGCTGGATGTCCGAGACGTAGTCGAAGAGGAAGCCCGTGATCCGCTTGACCTGTGTGGTGCCCGTCGCGATGTCGTGGACGTGTACGTACGTGCCGTCGCCGCCCACCCAGGCGATCCGGCCGTTCTTCATCGCGAGGCGGGCGGCCCTGGTGCCCTCCTCCGGGGTCACGTCGACCGTGGTGCCGTCGGCCTTGCGGAGCATGACGTCCTGCTCGCCGTCGGCGGTGGTGCTGATGTAGGCGAGCGCGCCATTGTCGGTCACCGGCTCGGTCTCGTCCGCGTCCGGGCGGTCGACCAGCTTCTTGATCGCGCCCTGGCCCTTCGCGCCGGTCCGGTAGATGCCGATGCCGTCGGCGGTGATCCGGGTGAAGACGATGCGGTCGTCGTCCAGGGACGGGTCGAGCAGGTGGGCGTCGTTCTGGGCGAGCTCGTGCTTCGACTCGTTGCCGAAGCGGCCCACGGTGATGCCGAAGGCGGCGCTGCCCCGGTCCCAGGCGATGGCGTCGCCGTGGCTGATCGCGTAGACGTCGCCGTTGATCTGGGCGGCCTGCTCGTCGGTCCCGCTGTAGACCTCGTACGCGGGCAGGACGTCGGCGCCGATGGTGGTGCCGTCGTGCGTGCCGCCCTTCTGCTCCCAGCCGGTCTCGATGCCGTGGTCGTCGAAGGCCTTGGCGATGACGGCGAGGTCGGCGTCCGAGACGTGCAGGGACTTGGCGGCGAGGGTGACCGCGTTGCGCATGTCGGTGAAGCCGGACAGCGGGGTGAGGTAGTTCTGCGCGGACCGGTAGACGATCCGGTCGGCGAGCTTGCTGTCGAGGTTCTTGCGCATGTCCCACAGCGCGCCGCCGACGATGGTGGAGTTGTAGTGCACCCCGCCGTTGTCGATGTCGAGCGTGATGGGCTGGTAGTCCTTCTGCGCGTTGCGTCCGTCGTTCAGGTCGCGCAGGGCGCACTCCTCCAGCGGCTTGGTGCCGTTGCAGAGGTACTCCCCGACGAGGCCGGACGTGGGGTCGCTCATCGCGATGCCCTTGTCGGCGGTCTCCATGGCGTTGCCGAAGTAGTCGGATATCGCCTCGTTGAGCGCGCCCGACTGGTTGAGGTAGACGAGGCCGGCGGAGTGCTCGGTGACCCCGTGCGTCATCTCGTGGCCGACGACGTCCAGGCCGACGGACAGCGGTACGCCGCCCATGTGGCCGTAGACCATCTTGGAGCCGTCCCAGAACGCGTTGGCGTAGTCCTTGCCGTTGGAGGCGACGTTGACGACGGAGTGGACCGTGCCGCCCTTGCCGTCGATCCCGTCCCGGCCGATCTGCTCCTTGTAGTACTCGTAGACCTTCGCCGCGTTCAGGTGGGCGTCGACCGCGCCCGAGGAGGTGTTGGCGCCGTCGAAGCGGTCGCTCGCCGAGGTGCTCAGCGGGATGTCGTCGGTGACCGGGCCGCCCGCGACGAGCGTGTACTGCTTGCGCTGGGCGTCGTACGTACGGATCTGGCCGCCGGTGGCCGGGTACATGGCGCGCGTGGAGTCGACGAGCGTGTACGAGCCGTCCGCCTCCTTGTTGACGTCCAGCTTCGCCTCGGTGCCGTCGACGCGTACGCCCGTCCCCTGTGCGGGCGACGCGTCGGCCGCGTCGATGTTGTTGTACGAGAGCGCGATGCCGCCCACCCGTGCGTCGACGTACACCTCCTGGCGCACCGGGCTGCCGTTCGCCCTGCCGCCGGTGACGGTGAAGTGCCAGGCCAGCCTGCCGCCCCGGGCGTCGGGCAGCACGGACAGGCCGTGCGCCTCGGTCTTCGCGCCGCGCACCCCGGACAGGCCGCGGTCGAGCGTGAACATCCGCCGCTTCGCGGTGGCTTCGCTCACCTTCGGCGTGGTGGAGACCGTGAGGGCCGTGTAGAGCGTGCCGGTCGCGGAGGTGATCCGCTGGCCGCCGTCGACGGCCTCGGTCTGGACCGCGTACTCGGCGCCGAAGACCGGGACGCCGTCGTGCTTCTGCCGGAAGCGCACCGAGGACTGCTTGCCGTCCTCGGTGGTCCGCACCGTGCTCAGGTCGGAGACGGGGACCTTGTACGTGTCCTGATGGGCCTTGAGGTGGGCGCGGGCGGCCTGGGCGGGGGTGCCTTCGCGGGCCGAGTCGTCCAGGCCGCGGGTCATCGCGGGGGCCACCGGCACCGTGCTCGCCGGCGCGGTGGCGGCGGGTGCGGGTTCGTCGTCCGCCCGGGCCGGCGCGGTCAGCAGTGCCGATCCCGTGGCGGCGGCGACCACACTCGTCGCCAGCATCCGCCGGATACTCGTTCTCCTCACAGAGCCCTCCCCATCACACAGCTGCCCGTGGAACGCGTGCGTCCCTTTCGGTTGACGGGGTCGATGTTTCGGTACGCGGGTTCCGCCAACAAGGGATGGCGCTGGCGCGAACATGCCGTGGCGTAAATACGCCTCAGGGGCGCCGCGGGGGAACCGTGTTGCCGTTCTCCTCGTCCAGCCATTCCGCGCGGGCCGCGTACCAGCCGAGCTGGAAGCGGGTCACGGCGCCCACTTCGTCCGTCAGGGCGTGCAGCCGTCGCTGCACGGTGCGGTGACCCAGGCCCAGTTGGCGGGCGATGGCGGCGTCCGTCAGACCGACGTGCAGCAGGGCGGCGGTCTTTGGCCGTTCCAGCCATTCGCGTTCGACGACGCTGCGCACGGTCACTCCGCGGCGCGTCATCTCGGAGTCCACCTCCGCGTGGTTGTCCGCGAAGGAGAGCACCGGGGCACGCGTCTGGTCGGCACCATGGTGCACACCTCGTCCCTGGCCTGCCGCTGCATCGTCAGCAGGCGGCGCCGGATCGCCGCCGGACCGGACAGCACCTCCACCGGGGCGCCCGACGCGTGGCTCTGCGCGGAGCGGTGACGTTCGGTGAGGTCGCCGACGAGCGACTCGACCCGGTGCAGCGCGGCCCGCCGGGACTCCGGGAGGGGGCCGAGCGCGAGGACGGGCGAGGCGGCCCGGTAACGGACGGTGCCGTCGGCGTCCGGCCGTGCGGCGCCGGCGAGTCCGCGCTCGACGAGCGAGTCGGGGGCGCGCGCGACCGCGGGGCCGCCCAACGGGCCTGCGAGCGCGCCCGCTTCGCTGTCGGGACGGTCCACGAACAGGCGGTAGACCGTGTCCTCCTCCGCGTCGAGGCCGAGCAGGGTCAGCAGCGACGCGTCGATCGGGTCCGGCGGCCGGTGGGCGGGGTGCAGTGTTCAGGCTCCGTTCCGGCGGGCCCGGAACACGTCGTACGACTCCGACGGACCGCTGCCCGCTCCTGCGTCGCCGACGGCCCCGCGAACGCCCCGTCCGCCGACCGCGCCACGGCGGTCGGTGATTTCGCACACGGTCTCGCCACCCAGCACCCGGCCCACCCCTTTTCTGCCTGCCGTCCACCGACGGCGGTCAGATTATCCGGCGGGTGTTGGTGCCTGCCGGGGCGAGGCGCCCAGGGGGGATTCCGTCCGCCGGCTGCGGGATTCCGGTCGTGCCGTCATCGGCCGGTCCTCGCACCACCCGTGACCAGCGAAGCCCACCCCTACCCCTCCGTTAGCATGTTCGAACTCACGATGATCGTCCCCCGTCCCCCGCCCTTCGCCGGAAAACCATGCCATCCGCCACGAAAAGTGACCGAGTCCACCACCATCTAACAAATCGGCCAAACAATTGATACCTATAGCATCGCGGGTGTTTTCGCGAATAAACCGCACAATTCCGTTCGCCGAGTTGCGTCGACCACGGGTGATGTTGTGGGCCGCGGCGGGTGTGACGGCCCTCGGATTCCTGATCGCGCTGGAGATAGCCGCGCGTCAATACGGCTTGCCGGGACCGATCGTCAACCAGGCGCGGGAGGTGATATTCGCCCCCAAATCAGGCTTCCTGCTGTACGCCAGCATGGCGTTGATGCTGGTGGTGCTCCCCTGGCGGCAGCGGTTCATCGCGCTCGGCGTCGCGCTCGGCATCGACCTCACGATCTTCCTGGTGCGGTGGGCGATCGACGCCAGGGTGACCGCCGACGAAGGCCATCCCTTCGGCAGCGGCGCGCTGTGGGTGATCCTGGGCTGTGCGGTCATCGCCGTCACACGCCGCACGGGCCGTGAACGCGTCCTGCTGCTGAAGGGCGTGGGGCTGGGCCTGCTGCTGGTGACCGGCCGCAAGACCGGCGACACCTGGCTGCTCATCACGTCGAAGACCCGCCCGATGGTGCTCGACCAGTACGTGGCGACCGCCGATCACGCGCTGGGCAACCCGTCGTGGGTGGTGGGCCGGATCGTCGAGGCCACCGCCCCGATCAGCACCCATGTCCTCGACTACGTCTACGTCCAGCTCGCGGTGGCCGCGGTCATCGCCTCGCTGTACCAGCTGCGCAACGTGGCGGCCGAGCGCCGCTTCCCGAACCACCACCTGGTGCGCACCTTCCTGGTGATCGGGCTCCTCGGACCGGGCATCTACATGATCTTCCCGGTGGTCGGGCCGATCTTCGCCTACGGCGTCGACGGCGGGCACTGGGCGACGGCCGACCTGTGGCCGGACACGCTGACGACGGTCGGCACCCCGCAGCACATGCCGTTCAACAACTTCACCCCTCGCAACTGCATGCCCAGTCTGCACACGGCGTGGGCCACCGCGATCTTCATCCACACCCGCAGGGGCCCACGGGTCCTGCGCATCGCGGGCACGTTCTGGCTGATCGCCACGCTCGGCGCGACGCTGGGATTCGGGTACCACTACGGCGCGGACCTCATCGCCGGCGTGGTGTTCACCCTCACCATCGAGGCGGCGCTGCGCTCGCACGCCCGCGGCTGGGACCGGTCGGGAATCCAGCTGGTCGCCTACGGTGTGGTGGTCTTCACCGCGCTGCTGACGTCGTACCGCTATCTGTCGGTGGAAATGGCCGGGGCTCCGTGGCTGTTCGGGCCGCTTCTCGTTCTGGCGATGTGCTCGGTGATCTACGGCTACGTACGGACCACCAGGCAGTGGGACCCGAAGGCCGTACCGGTACGGCAACCGGAACCGCAGCCCGAGCCGGTCTGAGCCACGGCACCTCGGGGCAGCCGGAATTCCCTCCGTCGGGGCCGGTCGCGCACTGCGACCGGCCCCGACCGCTCCGTACGCAGCCTCACCCGTTGCGCAGCACCACCCGCAGCGCGACATCCCCGGCCGCGGCATCGCCCCGGGCACGACACCGCTCCCGCACGACGGCGGCCCGTCGGCACGCCTCACTCGAAGTCGTACACCGTGACCGGTATGTCCCGGCTCAGCAGCCGGT
This sequence comes from Streptomyces sp. NPDC001732, assembly GCF_053596315.1. NCBI lineage: Bacteria > Bacillati > Actinomycetota > Actinomycetes > Kitasatosporales > Streptomycetaceae > Streptomyces > Streptomyces sp. NPDC001732. The sequence continues at coordinate 1,396 of NZ_JBSFFY010000056.1, read as the reverse complement.
CCGTTATCAGCGGCTCGATCCGGGACCACTTCCCACCGGCCAGACCGCATCCGATCCGCGGCATGTGGACCGAGGCGCCCAGCTCGACCGCCCGGTCGGCCACCGCGCCCAGCGCCGTGTCGATCGCCCCGTAGCGGACCGGAGCCCCCTTGCTGCCGGTGCGCATCCCGTGCTGGCCCACCATGTTGGCCACCCACACGTACGGTCCCACCTGGACGAACTGCACCGCGCCGAGGCCGAAGTCGTTGTCCGCGCGCTCCCGGTGCCACCGACGGTAGGCCGCCTCCGGTCCGGGCCAGCGGCGCGAGAGGGCCAGGACGAAGCCCTTCCCCCAGCCGCCCAGGTCGTTGCAGACATGCACGATGATCTTGACGCCCCCGCCCTGCGGGGCGGTGGCGTCCCCTTGCACGTATGTGATCTCCCGCATGACTTCAGGGTAGGTGCCCCCACTGACAGCCGGAGATCACGGCCGTGGCCGCTCCGCACGCCGACGCGGCCACCACTGCGGACAAGGCACTTTCACAACAGTGGTGAGACAGCAATACTGTTGCACCTGATGGACGCAGATGCGGCAGTCCGCCGCCGGGTCGGGACGCGAGGAGCAGACATGGCGACCGGGACCGAGGAGCCGACGCTCACCGTCGACGAGCTTGCGGCGCGTGCCGGTGTCACCGTACGCACCGTGCGCTTCTACAGCACCCGGGGGCTGCTGCCGCCCCCGGTGATCGGGCCGCGGCGGGTCGGGCACTACGGGCACGAGCACCTGTCCCGGCTCGCGCTCATCGAGGAACTCCAGCACCAGGGCATGACGCTGGCGGCGATCGAGCGCTACCTGGAGCAGCTGCCGCCGGACCTGAGCGCGCACGATCTGGCGATCCATCGCGCGCTGGTGGCGTCCTGGGCGCCGGACACTGCGGAGGACGTGACGCGGACGGAGCTGGAGCGGCGCGCGGGCCGGGCGCTGACCGGGCAGGACATCGCGCGGCTGGCCGCGATGGGGGTGCTGGAGCGGGCGGAGCCGACCGACGGCAGCTACCGGGTGGACCCGGGGCTGCTGCGGCTCGGGGTCGAGCTGCTCGGCGTGCCGATCGCCCACGAGACGATCCTGGCCGCCCGCACGGTCCTGCTGGAGCACTCCCGGTCCGCCGCCCAGGAGCTGACCCGGCTGTTCCGGGACGAGGTGTGGGATCCGTACCGGGAGCGGGAGTCGGATCCGGAGCACGTGGCGGCGATGAAGTCGCTGTCGGCCCATATGCAGCCGATGGTGCTCCAGGCGCTGGTGACCGCGTTCCAGCGGTCGCTGAAGGAGGAGTTGCGGGCCGCTTTCACCGCGGAGTGAACCGCGGCGGGGGGGGGGGGGCCCCCGGGGGGGGGGGGCCCCCCCCCCGGCCCCCCG